>JAZNLP010000109.1:0-2768 GCA_045579165.1 Faecousia sp. | reverse complement strand
GGGTAATGCAGCAGGTATTTACCGCCGCAAACACCCGGCCCATGGCATGGCTGTCCAAAATCGTGTGGCCCACGAGGGACAGAGCATGCAGCGCTACCCAGAACACCTGCAGCCAGACAACCCGATCCGGCTGCAGCTTTCGGTCAGTCTTCGCAGCCATCAGGAACAGTACGGCGGTGAGCGCCACCAGCTGCACAGCCTTGGGAAGCAGCGCGATGATCCAAAAATATTTAAATATGGCATAGCGCGCTTCGTCGTGCCGCAGCGTTACCGTCAGTTCCATGGCTTACACTCTCCCGGCGGCAGCTGTTAAAACAGCTTCTCCACCAATGCTCCAAATTCCTTGCAGAAATTCCCGTTGTTTTCGTACTGACCCATGGACAGCTGGGATACCAGCGTATCGTAATCAGAGATCGTCTGTCCCAGAGTCTCAATATCTTCCACCACCAGAATGTTGTTTCTGCGCTGGGCAACTGCCCGGGAAAACTCCACCTGATGGTCATTTACGTGTTCACCCAGTTCGCTTTTGCGAGGCACCACGATGGGCACCTTTCCCACCTGCAGGGCAGCGATGAAGCTGGCCGGGCCGCCGTGGGTAATGATGATCCGGGCCTCGTCGATGCATTTTTGCATCTGGCTAAAGGGCAGCAGCTTGCTGTGATCGCAGAATTTCGGCTCATAGGTACTGTAGCCGGTCTGGATCACCACCGGTTCTTGGATCACGCCCTGCTCTACCAGCTGATCCATCTTCTGAACGAGCCGGTCAAAGGGCTGCTCGTGGGTGCCGACAGTTACAAAAATCATAACTTAGACCTCCCCTTAGAAAATACTGCCCAAGTTCACAGCCTTGGGGTACACCTGCTTCATTTCCTCCCACTGCACCACAAACAGGTCTGTCACAGGATAGACCAATTTGCCGGTGAGGGTGGGCTTATCGATCCGATCGAACACTTCCACATAGGCGGTCTTTTTGCCCATGAGCTTTCCCAAGTAGAAGAAAGGAACGGCAACCGCCGCGCCGGTGGAGATGATCAGATCGGGCTTTTCCTTGCGAAGCACCTTCCAGGCAACGAAGGTGTTGCGGATGAGATTCTTGAGATTCCGGTTCGTGGGGAAATGGCAGGGATACATTTTTTCTCCCTCCAGGAGACTTTTCGCGTCGTCCTTAGGGAAGGTCACCCAAAACCGTTCCTGCTCCTGCCAATAAGGCTTCAGCATATACAGGTGGGTCAAGTGTCCTCCGGACGAACCAACCAGACAGATCTTCATGGGCGTTTCTCCTTTTCTTAGAATTGAAAGGCTTCTTCAATCCCTTTCCAGTTTTGATCCTTTTGGGAAAGGATCGGTTCCATTCCTTCCTCCAGCGGCCAGCAAATGCCGATCTGGGGATCGTTCCAGGCAATGCCGCCCTCGTCGTTGGCATGGTAAAAATCGTCGCATTTATAGCAAAATTCAGCCGTATCCGTCAGTACCAGAAATCCGTGGGCAAAGCCCTTGGGAATGAGAAACTGCTTTTTATTCTCCTCCGACAGCTCCACGCCATACCACTTGCCATAGGTGGCAGAGCCGGCGCGCAGATCCACCGCCACATCAAAAACGCTTCCTTTGATGGCGCGAACCAGCTTGGTCTGGGGATACTGCTTCTGGTAGTGCAGACCCCGCAAAACACCCTTTGTGCTCATGGACTGATTGTCCTGGACAAAGGTGATATTAAGACCCGCTTCTTCCATATCCCGCTGGCTGTAGGTCTCCATAAAATAGCCACGGTTATCTCCGTGGACAGCAGGGGTGATCACGCACAGACCTTCGATGCCGCCCACATTCTTTTCAACCTTGATCTGACCCATGGTTATCCCTCGATCTCTTTCAAATATCTTGCCAGGGCATCCTGCCAGGCAGGCAGCGGCGCAAAGCCCATCTTCACCAGCTTGGACTTGTCCAGCCGGCTGTTAAAGGGGCGGGCTGCCTTGCTCAGTCCGTACTCTGCCGTGGTCACCGGCACTACCTCCGTAGTGTAACCTGCCTGACGGAAGATCTCGCAGGCAAACTGATACCAGCTGATATAGCCGCCCTCGTTGGTGGCGTGGTAATAGCCGTACTTTTCCGTTTCCGCCATGTCCACCAGCAGCCGCGCCAGATCCAGAGTATAGGTGGGCGTGCCGATCTGATCGGACACCACCCGCAGCTGGGGATGCTTTTTGCCGATATCCAGCATGGTCTTAATAAAATTCTTGCCGTTCAGGCCAAATACCCAGGCGATGCGGACGATGAAAAATTTCTCAAGCAGACTTGCCACCGCCTGCTCCCCTTCCAGCTTGGTCTGGCCGTAGACATTGAGGGGTGCATAGTCCTTGCAATCCGGCTCGCAGGGTGTTTCCCCCTGGCCATCAAAGACATAGTCGGTGGAAATATAGATCATTTTGCAGTCCAGCTTTTTGCAGACTGCGGCGATATTTTCCGTTCCCCCGGCGTTGATGGCCCGGACAGTTTCCTTTTTCTCCGGCTCTTCAGCCAGATCCACCGCTGTCCATGCAGCGCAGTGTACCACCACATCGGGCTTTGCCTGTGTGATGACCTGCTCCACCGCCTTCCGGTCGGTAATGTCCAGCGGCACATATTCCATAGCCGTTACCGCAGAACCGTCCTGCACGCCGCTGTACCGGGGCGCGAGATCGCTGCCGATCCCCGTATAGCCCCGCTTATGCAATTCATTCATCACATCGTGACCCAGCTGGCCGCCGACGCCGGTAACGAACACTTTCATGCTT
>JAZNLP010000108.1:0-15216 GCA_045579165.1 Faecousia sp. | reverse complement strand
GCAGGAAATTGCGAAAGAAAACATCCATAACCGTCCCGCCGGCACCGGCAGACTGGCTGGTAAGATCACCATCGTTACCGGCGCTGCCCAGGGCTTCGGCAAGGGCATCGCCGAGGAGCTTTACAAAGAAGGCGCTACCATCATTATCGCCGACATGAACCAGCCTCTGGCGGAAACTGTAGCAAAAGAAATGGGTGAGCGGGCATACGCCATCGCCGTTAATGTTTCTGACGAGGAGAGCGTTGCCAATCTGGTAGCTCAGACAGTGGAAAAGTTCGGCGGTGTGGATATTATGGTCGCCAACGCCGGCGTTGTCCGCTCCGGTCCTATCGCTTCCTTTGAGAAGAAGGACTTTGAGTTCGTCACCGCCATCAACTACACCGGTCTGTTCCTGTGCGCCAAGTACGCTTCCATCGTCATGCAAGCGCAGCACGAAGCCGATAAGGATGCCATGTTCGACATCATTGCCATCTCCTCCAAGTCCGGTCTGGAAGGCTCCAACAAGAACTTTGCCTACGCCGGCTCCAAGTTCGGCGCTATCGGCCTGGTGCAGTCCTGGGCGCTGGAGCTGACTGCCTACAACATCAAGGTCAACGCCGTCTGCCCCGGCAACTATCTGGACGGTCCTCTGTGGAGCGATCCCGAGCGGGGTCTGTTTGTTCAGTATCTGCAGGCCGGCAAGGTTCCCGGCGCAAAGACTGTAGAGGATGTGCGCCGCTTCTATGAGGCTAAAGTCCCCATGAACCGAGGCTGCCTGCCCATTGATGTAGCACGGGCCGCCATGTACTGCGTGGAGCAGAAGTATGAGACCGGCCAGGCGATCCCTGTCACCGGCGGCCAGGTCATGCTGAACTAAGGGTGATACCATGATCGATATTGCTGTATTACATAAGCTCAATGCTCCCACCAAGGAGGAACGGCTAAAGAATCTGGCGGCTGTGGTCAAAGAGTCTGTATTCCCTCCCATGGTGCCGGAATATATCAATAACCACATCCACACTACTTATTCCTTCTCTCCCTACTCCCCCACCGCCGCTGTCTATGCGGCCCGGATGGAGGGTCTTTGCACCGCGGGTATCATCGACCATGATTCCATTTCCGGCGCCCGGGAGTTCCTGGAAGCCGCAAAGATCGTGGATATGCCTGTGACCATCGGTATGGAAGCCCGTATCTCCATGGACGGAACACGACTGGAGGGTCGCCGCACCAACAATCCCGACCAAGTGGGCGTCAGCTATATGACCATTCAGGGTGTTCCCCACGAACAGATCGACACCTTGACCGAGTTCTTCAAACCCTATCAGGCTGCCCGCCACGCCCGTAACCGGAAGATGATTGAAAAGATCAATGCTTTGGTGGGTGTCTCCCTGGATTATGACCGGGATGTTCTTCCCCTTTCCATGGCGCACGAAAACGGTGGCGTCACCGAGCGGCATCTGATGTACGCGCTGGCAATCCAGCTGGTCAAGCAGGTGGGCAAGGGCGAGCCTATGGTTAAGAAACTGGGTGAGATGGGTCTGACATTGTCTGCAAAGCAGGAAGCCCAGATGCTGGACACCCAGTATCCCTTCTACGAATATGACCTTCTGGGTCTGCTGAAGGGTGCGTTTGTTCCCCAGATCTTTATCGATGCCACCGACGAATGCCCCAAGCTTTCCCAAATGGTCAAGCTTTGCGCCCATATCAACGCATATCTGTGCTATGCCTATCTGGGCGATGTGGGTGACAGCGTCACCGGCGACAAGAAGGCTCAGAAGTTTGAAGATGACTATCTTGAAGACGTTTTTGAATGTCTGAAGGAAGAGGGCGTTAAGGCTGTAACTTATATGCCCACCAGAAACACCCCCGCTCAGCTGGAACGGCTGAGAGGTTTGTGTGAGAGCTACGGTATGTTCCAGATCTCCGGTGAGGACATCAACACGCCCCGGCAGAGCTTTGTGATCAAGGCGATGGAAAATCCCATGTTCCGCAACCTCATTGACGCTACCTGGAAGCTGATCGAACACGAAAAAACCGCAAATTGACAGGAGGATTTACTATGAACACGAAAGCAGTACGAATTCACGGAAAGATGGATCTGCGTCTGGATGAAGTCCAGCTGCCCGATATCGGCCCTGACGGCGTCCGTATCCGGGTGGTTTCCGACAGCCTGTGTATGTCCAGCTACAAGGCAGCCATTGAGGGCGGCGACCACAAGCGCGTTCCTGACCGCTGCGACCTGACCCCCACCATCGTCGGCCACGAATTCTGCGGCGACATTATCGAAGTGGGTGAAAACTGGAAGCATAAGTATAAAGTTGGCGACAAGTTCGTCATTCAGCCTGCCCACTTCCACAAGGGCAGCCAGATGGCTCCCGGCTACTCCTACGAGTTCTGCGGCGGCGATGCCCAGTACGGCAACATCCCCATCGAAACTCTGCTGGAAAACTGCCTGCTGCCTTACAATTCCGACACCTATTACTACGGCTCTCTGGCTGAGCCTTTGAGCTGTGTTATCGGTACTTTCCACGCTATGTACCACACCAAGGCAGGCTCCTATGTCCATGACATGGGCATTAAGGAGGGTGGCAAGATGGCTCTGCTGGCATCCGTTGGCCCCATGGGTCTGGCTGCTATCGACTACGCCATCCACTGCGACCGCCGTCCTTCCCTGCTGGTGGTCACGGATATCGACGAAGCCCGTCTGGAGCGCGCCGCTTCTATCTACACTGTGGAAGAGGCCGCCAAGAACGGCATCGAGCTGCACTATGTCAACACCCGTATGGAAAACGCTACCGAATATCTGCGGGAGCTCACCGGCGGCACCGGCTACGACGATGTGGTCTGCTTCGCCCCTGTCAAGCCCGTGATCGAGCAGGCTGACGACATTCTGGGCTTCGACGGATGCCTGAACTTCTTTGCCGGTCCTACCGACCCCAAGTTCAAGGCCCCCTTCAACTGGTACAATGTCCACTATCTGTATACCCATGTGGTGGGCACTTCCGGCGGCAACACCCATGATATGCAGGAAGCCATCGAGATGATGAACGCCGGCAAGCTGAATCCTTCCGGTCTGGTCACCCATATCGGCGGTTTGAACGCTGTTATCGACACCACGCTGAATCTGCCGAAGATCCCCGGCGGCAAGAAGCTGATCTACACCCAGATCGACCTGCCTTTGGCAGCTATCTCCGATTTTGAGGAGCTGGGCAAGACCGATCCTCTGTTTGCTCAGCTGAATAAGCTGTGCAAGGAAAACAACGGTCTTTGGAATCCCGAGGCGGAAAAGTACCTGCTGGCTAACGCAAAAGCTATCTAATTCAACAGAAAAGCCTCCCTGTTGGGAGGCTTTTCCTCTAAGGAGGATCTTATGAAAGCAAATCTGCAGAAAATGGTGCTGGGCCTGGAGCTTGGCTCCACCCGGATCAAGGCTGTGTTGATCGACGAAAACCATAACCCGGTAGCCTCCGGCTCCCATTCCTGGGAAAATAAGCTGGAAAACGGGGTTTGGACCTACGCTCTGGAGGATGCAGTCGCCGGTGTTCGCGCCTGCTACAGCAGCCTGCGGAAAGATGTGGAGGAAAAATTCGGACAGCCGCTAACGCGCGTCGCCGCTATCGGCATTTCCGGCATGATGCACGGCTATCTGGTGTTTGACCGGGAGGGCAACCAGCTTGCGCCTTTCCGCACCTGGCGCAACACCATCACCGGAGAAGCTTCTGAAGCGCTGACGAAACTGTTCCAATTTAATATTCCCCAGCGCTGGAGCCTCGCCCATCTTTACCAGGCCATTCTAAACGGAGAATCCCATGTAAGTCAGATTGCTTCCCTCACCACCCTCAGCGGATACATTCACTATCTGCTGACGGGCCGCCGAGTAATAGGTCTGAACGAAGCCTCGGGCATGTTCCCTTATGACGATACCATTGGAGATTTCGATACTGTAAGATTGGCGCAGTTTGACCGGCTGATCGAGCCTCTGGATTTTAACTGGAAGATTCGGCAGATCCTGCCTACCGTTCTCCGGGCAGGTGAAGAAGCCGGTGTCTTGACCCCTGCCGGCGCGGCGCTTTTGGATGAAACAGGCACTCTGGAAGCTGGAATCCCCATGTGCCCCCCGGAGGGTGACGCAGGAACAGGCATGGTCGCCACCGGCGCTGTTCTGCCAAGAACCGGCAGTATTTCTGCCGGCACATCCGCCTTTTCCCTGCAGGTTCTGGAGCAGCCGCTGAAGGGTTATTATCCCGAGATCGACGTGGTAGCCACCCCCTCGGGAAAAACCGTTGCCATGGCCCACACAAACACCTGCACCTCAGAGATCGACGCCTGGATCGAGCTGTTTGCGGACACCGCCCGTGTGATGGGCATGGACGTAAGCAAGGATGCACTGTATTCCACCCTGTTCCAAGCCGCCTTGGAGGCTGAGCCGGACTGCGGCGGCATTGTTGCCTACAATTATATTGCCGGTGAGCATCTGACCAAGGTGGATTCCGGCCGGCCCATGCTCATCCGCCTGCCGGAAAGCAAGCTGAATATCAAAAATTTCATGCGGGCGCAGCTGTTTGGCGCGATTACCACCTTGAAATACGGCATGGATATCCTTAAACGGGAAGAAAATGTGGTTTCTGATAGCTTCCTGGGACACGGCGGATTCTTCAAAATCCCCGGGGTGGGTCAGCAGATCTTGGCGGACGCTTTGGAGCTGCCTGTTGTCACCATGGATACCGCCGGTGAGGGCGGTCCTTGGGGTATTGCCCTGCTGGCAGCCTATATGCTCCGGAAAGACCCCGGTGAATCCCTGGAAACCTATCTGCAAAACCGGGTATTTGCCAACGCAAAAAGCACTTGCCTGCAGCCCACAGCCGCCGGATCTGCCGGTTTCCGGACATATTTGGATCGTTTCATTGCTTGTTTGCCTGCGCAAAAGGCTGCCTCTGCCCTAAAATAACCATTCACCTCCTGAATTTATCCAAATAGTGGCTTGTTTTTTTCTGTCGATTGTGGTATGTTTGTATGGTTGGCATTTGCCATTGAGAAAATGTTTCCGGTTTGCAGGAGGTATCGGTTTCTCATGAATTTCTTGAAACGAAACTACCATTGGATCATTGCGCTTTTGATCTTTATCGAAATGATCTTCTATGGTGGCTTTCTCAACTGCATCAGCATTTTTACTGTTGACATTTCGGAAGCTTTGAACATCTCCCGAAGCAGCTATTCCGTTTCCCAGATCTGCCGCAATGTCGTCGGATTTGTCAGCACACTGCTGACCGGTCTAACATATCATCGTTTCGGCTACCGCAAAAGCAGCGTTTTCTTCCTAATCCTTAGTGGTGTCGCTATGGTAATGCTGGGCTTGTCCCAATCTCTTACCATGGTTTGTGTCAGCTATGGTATGATTGGTCTGTCTGCCGGCGTTCTGGGTACCACAGGTGCTGTCCGTATCCTCAAAAACTGGTTCCACAAGCACCAGGGCACCGTTTTGGGCATGGTCACCATGGCTACCGGCATAGGAGGCAGTCTGCTCACTACAACACTGACAGAGGTTACCTCTGCCTACGACTGGCGAATCGCCCAGTATGTTACCGCAGGCATCTTTGTTGCGGTCGGTCTTCTGTTCCTGCTTATCAAGGATCAGCCTTCCGAGATGGGCCTGAAGCCTTATGGAGAGGGACAGTATTTCAAGAAACAGACCGCTGATCCTTCCCATACCGAATGGGCTGGTCATACATTCAAGGAACTGGTCAAAATGCCCCAGTTTTACCTGATGGCACTGTGCATTTTCCTTTCTTGCCTGTCTGTTTATGCCGGTTTTAATGTAATCGTACCCCATTTTAAGGACAGCGGATATTCCGCAACAAACGCTGCCAACTACCACAGCGTCATGATGCTCACCCTATCTGTTGCCAAGCTGTTGGGCGGCTGGCTTAGTGACCGGATCGGCGCTAAGCGCGTCGCGATTCTTACTGCGGCTATGGCCGCTATCGGACATTTCCTTTTGATCGATGTCTCCAACCCCATGTTGTCCTATGTGGGTGTCGTCTTGCTTTCTTTTGGCCTACTGGTTGCCTCCATCACCGCGCCGCTGCTTACCATGCCGCTGTTTGGCTACCGAGCCTTCGGCAGCATTACCGGCATTTTTATGGCTATGATCTCCCTTGGCAACATGCTGGCAACCCCTCTTGCAAACCTTTGCTACGATATGATGGGCAGCTACTCCCCTGCTTTCCAGTTGGCCACAATTTTGGACATTGTGATAATCGGACTGTTCCTGCTGCTGTTCTTCCTGTGCGAGCGGGAAAAGAAGCGTTTTCTGGCAGCAGAAGCTGAACCTGCACAATAAACAAAAAATTATGTGCTGCGGATTTTACATCCGCAGCACATTTTTTCTGTTGAGAATCAAGCGATCGGTTCAAAATCTGCCGCGCCGTGCTTGCACAGGGGACAAACGATATCCTCGGGCAGCTCCTCTCCCTCATAGACCCATCCGCAGATCTTGCAGACATAGCCCTTCTTTCCTGCCGTCTCCGGCTGAGGCTTGACATGCTCCTGGTAGTAATGGTAGCTCATAGTCTCCTTGTCCGAGATCACTCTCGCCTCGGCAACGGAGCAGATGAACATACCGTGGGTATCCAGATCCACATAGCTCTCCACCTTCAGGCTCATAAAGGAGTTGATATACCGGGGCAGGAAGCGCAGGCCGTTGTCGCTGCGAAGCTCATCGATCCCGGCAAACTTATCCACAGTACGCCCGCTGCGGAAGCCGAAGTTTTCAAACACAGAAAACGGAGCAGTCACATCCAGACAGTTAACATTCATTACCCCTGTCTGCTTGATCACATGATGGGAATAGTTTTGCTTATTGATGGTAACCGCAATTCGGTTCGGGGTGTTCGTCACCTGCGTCACAGTATTAACGATCAGGCCGTTGTCCCGGCTGCCGTCATTGGAAGTAACCACATACAGGCCATAACCAATATGGAACAGCGCAGACAGGTCATTTTTGTTGGCAGTTGCGTCCTGCTGTGCCAAATACTCCCGGCAAAGCTCATCAGACAAAGCCTCGATCTGGTTTCTGCTGTCCTCGCTGAGGGCAGAAAGGATCTTGACCGCAGTATCCGTAAACGAAATATCTTTGCTCTTTTCAAGCATACCGCGCATGACCTTTGCCGCCAGAGGCGCCCAAGAGCCGTTTTCCATCAGCGCAACGGTGCGGTTTTGATAGTTTCGCTCTGTCAGATGATGGATAAACTCCTTCATAAAGGGGAACACATCGGCATTATAGGTGGTG
Source organism: Faecousia sp. (assembly GCA_045579165.1). Classification (GTDB taxonomy): domain Bacteria; phylum Bacillota; class Clostridia; order Oscillospirales; family Oscillospiraceae; genus Faecousia. The sequence continues at coordinate 7,949 of JAZNLP010000108.1, read as the reverse complement.
GTAGCAAGCACCAGCTTTCCGTAACGGAACGCATCCTCCACAGCTTCGGCCATGTCCGTCCGTGCCAGGTCATGGACAACCACCTTGGGGCAGCCCTTTTCCTGCAGCTTCTGTGCCAGCAGTTCCACCGCCGCCTTGGTGTTGCCGTACACAGAAGTATAGGCGATCACAACACCCTCGCTCTCCACCTGATAAGAGGACCAGATATCATACAGATTCAGATAGTAACCCAAATTCTCCGTCAAAACAGGCCCGTGGAGCGGGCAGATCTTGGCAATATCCAGCCCGGCAGCTTTCTTCAGCAGTGCCTGCACCTGGGGACCGTACTTTCCAACGATGCCAATATAGTAACGCCGGGCTTCGCATGCCCAATCCTCCTGCACATCCAGCGCGCCGAACTTACCGAAACCGTCAGCAGAGAACAGAACTTTGTCATAAGAATCATAGGTCACGATCACCTCAGGCCAGTGGACCATGGGCGCCGTAACAAAGGTCAGAGTGTGCTTACCCAGGCACAGGGTATCTCCCTCGCCTACCACGATCCGGCGCTGTGCATAGTCCGTTCCGAAAAAGTTTTGCATCATGGCAAAAGCCTTGGCCGAGGACACCACCACCGCTTCCGGATAGACATTCATGAAGTTCGCCACATTGGCAGAATGGTCCGGCTCCATATGCTGCACCACCAGATAGTCCGGCTTGCGGCTGCCCAGGGTGTTCTGGATATTGTCCAGCCACTCATGGGTAAAATTCTGATCCACGGTATCCATAATGGCGATCTTGTCGTCCAAAATCGCATAGGAATTATAAGACATACCGTTGGGCACTACATACTGGCCCTCAAACAGGTCCACCTTATGATCGTTTACACCGATATAACGAATGTCGCTGGTAATGGTCATGTTCGTTCTCCTTCATATTCTATCAAGATTTCTTATAATACCTTTGCATAGCTTCTATGCTGTGCCTTTATCACGCTTATACTTATATTACTATAATCAAAACGACAATGCAAGTCAAATGATAACCGTTCGCTTTCGCTTAGAAACAACCGGTAATAAATCCCCAATGCATAGGAATCGGCACGGAATACTATTCCGTGCCGATTTCTATATGCTTTTAAGCCGCTCAACAAATTTATTATATAATAAACGTGTTGCTGCCGTCAAGAAGTATTTACTCAGGAATGTTAATTTCTGTATTTTGCACCAATAGATTATCGTTATTTTATACAATTTTACATATTGCATTTATCGGAAATTTGTGATAACTTATAGTCAGAAAGGGTGATACCAATGTACAGGTAAAACACTTCAAGGTTTTAAGCTAACCGCCGAAAGCAAAAAAACGACCAAGAAGAAGTATCATTCAAACTGGGCAAAGGATCGGGCGGAAGCTGAAAACCAAAGGACGACCGGCATCATATAAAAACAGTTCCCACGCAAAAGAGCATCTCGCTGAGAGACAAAAGAAGGAAATCGTGATTGGGATCGGTAAGAAATGTGATCGACGGCAGCGTCCAATCTGCAGAAAGAGAGGTTAATCAATGATGTTAGATAATAAGAATGAACAGAAATGACCCTTGACTGTGCGCCTCGTAAGAACGGCAGTCAAGGGTCATTTCTTTTTTGCCATGTTTTCTTGACTTTCCTCCCCTGCTATGCTAATCTTTTTCTGTTTAGTAAGGTACATATTGGAGGATGTTTTGCATGGCTTGGAGTTTCTCATTTTTCTTTAACAGCATTTTGCTGGGCATCGGCCTGGCTATGGACGCGTTCTCTGTTTCCGTTGCCAACGGACTTCGTCAGCCGAATATGAAAACCAAAAAAATGTGCGGCGTTGCCGGTCTGTTTGCCTTTTTCCAGGCGCTGATGCCTATGCTGGGCTGGCTTTGCATCCATACCATCGTCCAATACTTTCACGCATTTGAAGCCATGACCCCCTGGATCGCATTGGTCCTTCTGGTATACATCGGCGGCAAAATGATCTATGACTGCATGAATGGCAACGAAGAAGCGTGTCAGAACCCGGGTGTGGGCATTTCCGCTTTGCTGGTGCAGGGTATCGCCACCTCCATTGATGCGCTTTCCGTAGGCTTTACCATTGCGGATTACACTTGGGTGATGGCGCTGGCCGCAGCCGGGATCATTGCAGCCGTAACCTTTGCCATTTGTTTGGCCGGCATCGCCATCGGCAGAAAAGCCGGAACCCATATAGCGGATAAGGCTGGCCTTTTTGGCGGAATTCTTTTGATATTGATCGGTATTGAAATTTTTGTCACCAGCTGGCTTTGAAATACCTGAGAGGTGGTTTTTACCACCTCTTTTATATATGAAATCTTAGAAATAAAGCAGACAAACCTCATTTTTTATGATATAATGTTGAAAATGCTTATCTGGAGGCTGTTATGCGACATACCCGTACCCGTTCCCATCCTCTGCGCCGGGCGATCCCTCTTCTGGCGACAATCCTGGTTATACTGTGTCTTTTAGCCATTTTCGGTGAATTCTCCGCCAACGACCGTCCGGAAGCCGGCACAGTTGAGGAAACCATTTGGCTTTACGCCAAAGAAAACGGTCTTTCCCTAAATGATTACCCGCAAAGTCTCATTGAACTGCTCCGGAAGAACCCCGAAACCGAGAAGTTTGTTCTGGAATACCCCATTGCCAAGGCCGCGGTCCCCGTGATCGATATGACCCCCTATCTGAATGCGGAGTCCGTGCCGCTGTTCATGCAATGGGATCAGCGCTGGGGCTATATTCCCTATGGAAGTGATGTAGCCGGACTTACAGGCTGCGGCCCGGTGTGCCTATCCATGGCAGCTGTTTTCGTCACCGGAGACCCCACCTTTTCCCCGGACTATATGCTAAGATTTTCTCTGGAAAATCAGTACTATGTCCCCGGAAGCGGCTCTTCCTGGACGCTGATCAGCCAGGGCGGCCCCAAGCTGGGGCTGACGGTCCAGGAGCTTCCCCTGGACGAGGGGCGTATTCGAAAGTCCTTGGAAGCAGGCAATCCTGTGATCTGTGCCATGGGTGCAGGTGACTTCACCTCTACCGGTCACTTCATTGTGATCACCGGAATTCAGGACGGTATGTTCCGTGTCAACGACCCCAATAGCCTCGGTAATTCTCAAAAGCTTTGGGACTACGATACCATCAAGGGACAGATTCGCAATCTCTGGTCTATCGGTCCCGGAGAATAAGTATTCCCATAAATGTTCTTCCAATTTCCCCGGAAATATGCTATAATGTCCAAGCAAGCGTTTCCCCGCCGGAATCACAGCCGATTCCGGCTGGGGACTATTCTTTAAATTAACCCAAAAGAGGTAATACATATGGAAATGACACCGACGAAAAAGAAGAAAGGTGCGCTCATCTGGCGGATCGTCCGCAGAACCCTGCTGGTTCTGTTTACCGTGGTGATCCTGCTGGTTGCAGGGCTGTATATGGTTTGCAATCAGATCTTTAACGGCCCATCCGAATCTGCGCGAAATGTGCTGACCATGTCTTTGCTGGAAGCCAGCGCAACCAAGTGGGTACCCGGTCTGTTTATCGGAAACGATGCTGTAAAGGATATTCAGAGCAGTGTTGACTCCACCCTGCCTGCGGACGTGTCCGACTCTTCTCAGATCGTGATCCAGTCCGGCATCGCAGATAAAGAGACTGCCTCTGAATGGAAGGACTACCCCGACGGTATCCGGATCGAAAGCATCAAATGCGACACTTATCCCGCCCATGTTATGATCATCCGGGATCCTTCTTCCGTATTTGTAGCAACCTCCCTATATCCGGGACAAACTTTTTCCAAACAGCTCCCCGGCAAGCCCATTAATCTGACTATGATGGAGCTGAAGACCATCGCGGCTATCAACGGCGGTGCTTTCTATGATAACGGCACCTCCAGTCCCGAAGTTGGCAATGTGCCTCATGGCCTCGTGGTTTCTGAGGGCAAGGTCGTTTGGAACGACGGCTCCAGCTATAACGGTTTTGTGGGCATCACCGAGGACAATATTCTCGTGGTTGCCAATAAGATGTCCGCCGCCAAGGCACAGCAGCTGAAGGTCCGGGATGGCTGCTGCTTCGGCCCGGTTCTTGTTATGGACGGCGTGATCAACGAATCTGCCTACAACCAGAATTCCGGTTATAACCCCCGCACAGCCATCGGTCAGCGTGCTGACGGCGCAATCATTTTCCTTTGCATCGACGGTCGCCAGCTGGGTTCTCTGGGCGGCACCTATCGGGATATCATCAACATCATGGTGGAATACGGTGCGGTCAATGCCTGTAATCTGGACGGCGGCTCCTCTTCCGTCATGTTCTACAAGGACGATTACGGCAGATACGGCGCAGAAGGCCAGCTGGTGATGATCAATAGCTACTCTCTTCTGCAGGAAACCCCGAGACGCATGCCTACCTATTTTATGGTTCGCCCCGCAAGTGAGGAATAATTATGTATAAGGGAAAATTTAGTAATACATCTAATCCCGCTCCTACCCCGGAGACAAACAACCCCCAGAAAAAGCTTTCGAAAGGTACGGTCGTGTTTTACAGCTTGTATGCTTTTATGATCGTCGCCTTCTTTGTGGCCATGGGCGTATTGATGAACCCGCTGAAGGACTGGCTGATTCGCTATGAAGCCTCCCAGCCCCAGCAAAAATCCCAGGAAGTTTTTCAGGAGCTGTTTTCTGACCCGGACTGGTCTGCGCTTTATGCGCTTGCGGGTATTGAAGATACCAAATACGAAGGTAAAGATGCTTTTGCCGCCTATATGGAAGAAACGGCCAAGGGAAAAGCCATCACCTACATTGAAACTTCCGCAGGTCTTTCCGGTGACCACAAATATATCGTCAAGCTTGACGATGAAAAGATCGCCACATTTACCCTGACCGGCGGCAATCAAAGCCAAACTGAGATCCCTCAATGGAAACTGGGCGATGTTGAGCTGTTCTTTACCCGGGATCTGACCGTCACCATAGACAAGCTTCCCGGCTATACTGTTTCCGTCAACGGCGTGGCGCTGGATGAAAGCTTCACAGTCCGTACCGTCACCACTGCGGCAGAGAGCTATCTGCCCGAGGGTGTCCACGGCTACCGGTCTGAGCTGCAGCAAGTAACCGGGCTTCTGGTGCCTCCCGTGGTCACTGTCACCGATGAAAACGGAGCGCCCGTATCTGTCAGCTTCGATGAAGAAAGCGGCTGCTATGCGGTGGAGCGTCCTGCTATGAGCATGACACCGGACGAGCAGGCGCAAGTACAGCACACCTTGGAAACCTACGCCAGATACATGATCAAAGCTGCAAGCCTTACTCAAGTCAAAGCCTGCTGTGTCCCCAATTCCCAGGTTTATTATAATATCAGCAAGATCGAGCGCTGGATGCAAAGCTATCTCACGTACCAGATCAGCCCCATTACCTACAGCGATTTTTACCGCTACAGTGATGATCTGTTCTCCGTTCGTACTGCCATGACCAACAGTGTTACCCGGAAAGACGGTTCTGTCAAGGATTACGAAATGGATTACACCCTGTTCTTCACCCGGGATGAAAGCGGCAAATGGCTGCTCAGCGACATGACCCAGGTGGACACAACTGCCCGCAGTGAGCAGGTGCGGCTGACCTTCATGAACGAAGACACTTTGGTGGACAGCTTCTTTGTGGATATCGACAGCAAGACCCTGACGCTGCCTGCCGTAACAGTTCCCGAAGGTCACAAGTTCTCCGGCTGGGTTCGGCAGGAGGATGACGGCAACGGCAAGATCACCCTGACCATTCTGTTTGCCCCTGATGAAAACGGTATTGCTGTACCTCCTGAAGCCGGTTTGGAGCCTATGACGCTCCATGCGCTCTTTGAGAAGGAGGCAAGCTAATGGATCAGCTGCTAACGTACTTTGCGATCCATTTTGATCTGCCGATCCTGGAGTGGATCGCGGATAACCTGTATTGTCCTTTTCTGGATGCTGTGATGCCCCTTGTCACCCTTTTGGGGGACGCCGGGATCTTTTGGATCCTGGTAGCAGTGATCTTTCTGTGCATCCCTAAGTTTCGCAAGACCGGTCTGGCTATGGGCGCTGCCCTTTTGATCGGTCTGCTGGTTTGCAATGTAACCATGAAGCCCCTGATTGCCCGAATTCGGCCCTACGATTTTCAGCTGGAGCATTTTGGGAAAAACATCCAGCTTTTGGTTGCCACCCCCCACGATTTTTCTTTCCCCTCGGGCCATACCCTTGCATCCTTTGAATCTGCCACAGTCCTTTTGCTCCGCAGTAAGAAAATCGGCATCCCGGCGATGGTGCTTGCCTGCCTTATCGCCTTCTCCCGGCTTTATCTGTATGTCCATTATCCTACCGATGTGCTGTTTTCCGTATTCATGGGAATCGGCATCGCGTTCCTGGGCAACTGGCTGGTAAACAAGGGCTGGGATAAATACCATCAAAAGCGTCTAAATAAAACGCCCTAATAAGCAAATCCCGTCCGCAGAACTGCGGACGGGATTTTTTCTGGTTTTTCGTCAATTTTCGTGCTTTTTTACAGCGCTCTCATGCTATCCTATCCTAAATCGACAGAAAGGATCTGATCGTTATGTTAGGTGAGCGTATTGCCGCACTTCGTATAAAAGCTGGGCTTAGCCAGGCCGATCTGGCTGCAATGATCAATGTCAGCCCCAGCACCATCGGTATGTATGAACAAGGTCGCCGGGAACCCTCACCGGGTATTTTGGTTTGTCTTGCCAAGTCGCTGGGCGTGACCACCGATTATTTGCTGGATATGGAGACGGCTATGGGGACACCTGCTTACGTTAAAAGGGACACCATCCCCTTTTCACTTCTTTGCAGTCCTGCTAAGATTCTAACAAGAGAAGAGCTTGCTGTGCTGTATATCGCCAGCGTGATTTAGCCGTCACTTTCGCACTTCACTACAGAATCCACATACAGCATGCCGTCTGTCAGGGTATAGGAAATATCATATTGCACTCCACCGGAAGCCCAGTATCTGAGAACATACCCCTCGGCTGTTTCTGACCCCACAGGCAATCCAACAGTGGCAGCTACCTCATAGAGCGTCATTCCCTTTTGCATCTTCTCAAAATTGTCGGGTGAGGTTTTAATTCTCGCAGGATCATAGCTCTTGATCTCTGCCACACATTTATCTTCTGACCATTTGAAAATAACAGGACAGCTCGCCTCGTTCACATAGAAGCTGAAGCCGTGGTAATCAAACCGCTGATCCTCCGGGATCAGCTGCTCATATTCCGCATAGCTCATTCCCTCTTCCACTCCGCCATAGTCAAACAGGGCAAGTTTTTGAACCACAAAATCGCCCACAAGACTGGTGACGATAATCGCGATAACAATAATCAAAAGGGTGTTTTTCACTTTCAAATGGACCACTCCCATCTATCTTTCTCCCTTGATTCTACACTACAAAAGCAGTCTGCGTCAAATAAATTTTCTGTTTCCTTTGATGCTGATAATAATTCTATTGTATTTAGCTGTTAAATATTGTAAAATATAGATGTGGAAACCACGCGTTTTTGATTTTAGGGTAACTTGCATAAAAGGAGGGTGTTGGTATGACAAAAAAACGGTTTGTTATTTTACTTATAGCTGCCGTTGTTGTACTGATTACCGGTTTGCTTGTGTTGAATTGGCAATCCTCCCAGGGGGATTTTACACCCCTTACAGCCGCACAGAAAGTGGCTATCTTGAAAGAATATAAAACCCATTACTGCTACAGCGAAAAATTCTATCAGGAGCATCCGCTTATTTGGTTTGACGAAAACGGCGGTGAAAGAAATCCCGGTGTCTTTCGATATTTAGGCACATATGGCGACTGTGCCATTTTGCTGCAGTACGGACAAGAGGCAGATGGTTTCACAATACCCAATCTTTGGCGGTCAGTAAAATACCCAATGAGCTGTTATATCTGGCTTTATAATACAAATTCCAATTAT
>JAZNLP010000107.1:0-7514 GCA_045579165.1 Faecousia sp. | reverse complement strand
CCTGCCATCAGGCCAGCAATAAGGACAAGCGCTAAGGCGAAAAGTGCGATTTTTTTCATTTCTCTTCCTCCTGTTTGTGTTTACGCTGGTAGTATTTCCGGCAGAAACCAAAATAGACTGGAAAATTAGACCAAGATATTTTCTCCAAAATTATACTTTTTTCGTTGCTATTTTCATTTCCTTGCTGTATAATATCTAGGATCAAATACATACGAAGGAGAATTCTCTGTTATGAAGAAGCTCACGGTTAACAAAAATGCGGAGTGCATGGCTTGTTTGGAATGTGTTCGTGCCTGTTCCCAAGCATTCTATAAGGAGTTTGACCCTGATCTCAGCTGCATCCGGATCGTTGCCGGCAAAAATGGCGGTGCAAAGACCAATGTTTGCATCCAGTGCGGAAAGTGTATGAAGGCCTGCGAGCATGACGCCATTACCCAGAACCCCAAGACCGGTATCTACATGATCAGCAAGAAGAACTGTATCGGTTGCGGTAAGTGTGTAGAGGCTTGTCCCATGAAGGTTATGGTTCTGAAGCCCGAAAGTCCTGCTTCCAAGTGTATTGCCTGCGGTATTTGTGTAAAAGCATGCCCCATGGAGATCTTGGAGATCGTCGAAAAGTAAATTGAGCATGATTCAGGCCCGGAAAATCCGGGCCTGTTTTTTTATAGCGAAAAAATAACAACGGTTACAATTGCATATTTGGATTTCCTATGATATAGTATAAAAGATATCATACACCCGGAGGCGTTTATGACTTTACCCACTCAATTACAGAAGAATCTGGCTGATATGCTCCCGGGCATTTCGCTGGCATGGAACGAACCGATGCGCCATCACACATCCTTCCGCATTGGTGGTAGCGTAGAAGCCATGGCGTTCCCCAAGAATAGGGAAGAGCTTCAGAAAATTCTGAAAGTGTCCGCGTTATTGGACTGTCCTTGCCATATCTTAGGTGCAGGTACCAACGTGCTGGCCCCTGATGCGGGTGTTTCCGGACTTGTGATCTGCCTGAAGGATTGTTTCGGTGGCATAGAGCAGTTGGATGAAAACCGTATACGCGTCATGTCCGGTGTTACCATGACCCGGGCGGCGATTTTTGCTGCAAATCTGGGGCTTTCCGGTCTGGAATTTGCCCACGGCATACCCGGCACAGTCGGCGGTGGCATCTATATGAACGCCGGTGCTTACGGCGGTGAAATGTGCCTGGTGTGTGAGCAGGTGGAGGCCATGGATCGCTCCGGAAATATCCGCACCCTTTCACGGGAAGATATGGCCTTTTCCTACCGGCACAGCGCATTGCAGCAGACAGGTGATATTGTACTTAGCGCTGTATTTTATCTTGATCCAAAACCCAGCGATTTGATACGGGAGCAGATGAAAGAATTGATGGCAAAACGATCTGCATCTCAGCCTCTTGATCTGCCGTCTGCGGGCTCTGCTTTTAAGCGTCCTGCCCGCGGCTACGCTGCTGCGCTCATTGACCAGGCGGGTCTGAAAGGCTTTCAGATTGGTGGCGCAGCGGTATCCGAAAAGCACGCCGGTTTCATTGTAAATGTAGGATCCGCAACCGCTTCCGATGTGAAGCAGCTGCTTGAAACCGTCTCAAACCGCGTGTTTCTTTCCAGCGGTATCCGGCTTGAACCGGAGATCCGCATTTGGTAATCTACAGAAGAAGGAGTGATTCCCTGTGGCAGCATCTTTTTCCGGCAGTGTTAAGACAGAAATTTGCCGTACCATACCGCAAAAACGGTGCTGTGCATTGGCTCAGTGCTTCGGTATCCTGCTGTTTTGCAACGCCTTTCAGCAGGATAACATCCGAATCGTAACAGAGAGCAGGGAATTTGCCTGGAGTCTGCCGAAACTGTTCAAGAAGGCATTTGACCTGACCTTCGACAGCTTTCCCAGCCTCGAAGCGCCGGGCAAAATGGTGTTCCAGATAGTTGATCCCAAGAAAATCAGCGTGATTATGTCCGCTTTTGGCTTTGATGTGCGGGATACCCTTGCGCTGCATGTCAATTACCCGGTCGTGGAAGAAAACTGCTGTAAAAATGCGTTCCTTCGCGGTGCTTTTCTTGCTGGCGGCAGTGTCACTGACCCTGCCAAGGGTTATCATCTGGAGGTCGCCACGACCCACCAGAGCGTCGCCAAGGAGTGTTATCTGCTGATGGGTGAAGTGATGGACTTTTATCCGAAAACCGCTCAGCGGGGTGGTGGGCAGGTGCTGTACCTAAAGCAAAGCGAGCAGATCAGCGATTACCTTACTTATCTCGGCGCGCCTGTTGCCGCCATGGGCATTATGGAAGCCCGTCTGGAAAAAGAACTGAACAACAAGGTCAACCGCCGCTGCAACTGTGACGATGCCAACACCTCTAAAGTAGTTGAAGCTGCCCAGGAACAGCTGAGCGCCATTCGTATACTGAAGGAGAATGGACTTCTGGAATCCATGCCGCAAAAGCTGCAGCATGCAGCTGCAGCCAGAGAGGAAAATCCGGAAGCGTCCTTAACGGAGCTGGCAGCTATGATGGAGCCGCCTATCTCCAAGCCTGCCATGAACCATCGACTAAAGAAACTGGTAGAAACCGCAAAGGAGGCTGCACGATGAGCTTTGTGCATTTACATGTTCATACGGAATTCAGCCTGCTGGACGGTGCTTGCCGAATCAGCGGTATCATGAATCGGGTAAAGGAGCTGGGTCAGACCGCTGTTGCCATCACGGATCACGGCGTCATGTACGGTTGTATCGATTTTTATAAAGCCGCCAAAGCAGCGGGCGTGAAGCCGATCATCGGCTGCGAAGTCTATGTTGCCCGCAGGGGCATGGAGGACCGCGTCCATGGTATCGACAACGATCCTTACCATCTTGTACTGCTTTGCGAGAATAATACAGGTTACCAGAACCTGTGCAAGCTGGTTTCTGAGGGGTTTATTCATGGTTTTTACGGCAAGCCCAGAGTGGATCTGAAGCTGCTGGAGCAGTATCATGAGGGACTTATTTGCCTGTCCGCTTGCCTTGCCGGCGGTATCCCGCAGCATCTGATGAACGAAGACTATGATGCTGCGCTGGACTATGCCCGGAAACTGTCCCAGATCTTTGGACCGGACCGGTTTTATCTGGAGCTGCAGGACCACGGCATTGAAGAGCAAGCTGCGGTGAATCAGGGCATTATGCGAATTTCCCGGGAAACCGGACTGCCCTTGGTGGTCACCAATGATGCCCATTATCTGCGTAAAGAGGATGCGACAATGCAGGATGTCCTGCTTTGCATCCAGACAGGCAAGACCGTTGACGATCCCAACCGGATGAAATTCACCGGTGAGGAGTTCTATCTCAAAAGCGAGGAGGAACTGCGTCAGCTGTTCCCCAACTGTAACGAAGCTTTTGAAAATACGTCAAAAATCGCCCAGATGTGCAATGTTGAATTTGTATTCAACCAGTATCATCTGCCGTCGTTTCCTGTGCCGAAAGGGTTCACTAACGAGGAATATTTCCGGAAACTGTGCGCTGACGGCTTTGCAGAGCGGTATCCCAACGCCCCGGAGGAATACAAAGAGCGCCTGGAATACGAGATCGGCGTGATCAGCCGCATGGGTTACGTCAATTACTATCTGATCGTTTGGGATTTTATCCGTCACGCCAAAGAATCCGGTATCCCTGTTGGGCCGGGTCGTGGGTCGGGTGCTGCCTCCATTGTAGCGTACTGCATGCACATTACAGAAGTAGATCCCATGAAGTACTCGTTGATCTTCGAGCGTTTTCTGAACCCGGAACGGGTCAGTATGCCCGACTTTGATACGGATTTTTGTCAGGAACGCCGGGGCGAGGTCATTGATTACGTCATGCGAAAGTACGGCTCCGACCATGTGGCGCAGATCGCCACCTTCGGCACTATGGCCGCCCGGGGTGCTATCCGGGATGTGGGCAGAGCGCTGAATTTTACCTATGCGGAGACGGATATTGTTGCAAAGCTTGTGCCCACAACGCTTCACATTACCCTGGAAGAGGCGCTGAAAGTATCTCCCAAGCTCAAAGAAATGTACGATGGCGACGAGCGTGTTCGCACCCTGATCGATACCGCCATGAGTCTGGAAGGTATGCCAAGGAACACATCTACTCATGCCGCCGGTGTGGTGATCACAGCTGATCCTGTGGACAGTTATGTGCCCCTGAGCCGTAACGATGACACCATCGTGACGCAATACACCATGACCACCATCGAAGAACTGGGTCTTTTGAAAATGGACTTCCTGGGTCTTCGAAACCTGACGGTTATTGAGGACGCTCAGCAGCAGATCCGCAAACTTAATCCGGATTTTGATATTACAAAAGTCCCGGATGACGACCCGGAAACCTTTGCCATGCTGGCAGAGGGCAAGACCCAGGGCGTATTCCAGTTGGAATCTGCGGGTATTACCGGCGTTTGCATCAATATGCGGCCGACTTCTATTGAAGACATGACCGCTATTGTGGCGCTGTACCGACCCGGTCCTATGGATTCCATTCCAACCTTTATCGCAAACAAGCTAGACCCCAGAAAGATTACCTACAAAACGCCCCTTTTGGAGCCAATCCTGCGGGTCACTTACGGCTGTATCGTGTACCAGGAGCAGGTGATCGTGATCTTCCGTTCTCTGGGCGGATACACTATGGGACAGGCAGATAACATTCGCCGTGCCATCTCCAAAAAGAAGATGAAGGTCATTGAAGCAGAGCGCAGGGTCTTTGTCTATGGCGATCCGGAGCAGGGGATACCCGGTGCGGTTTCCAAGGGTGTCAGCGAAGCAGCTGCCCAGTCTATCTATGACGAGATCGTCGATTTTGCAAACTATGCCTTTAACAAGGCCCACGCGGTTTGCTACGCGGTGGTTTCCTATCAGACGGCATATCTGAAGTGCCACTATCCAAAGCAGTACATGGCGGCTCTGATGACCTCTGTGCTGGATTCTGCAGCCAAGATCTCCGGTTATATTGCCGAGTGTAAAGAGCTGGGGATTCCTGTGCTGAAACCTGACATCAACCATTCTGATGATCCCTTTACTGTAGAAGGGGATTCTATTCGCTTCGGCTTGGGCGCCGTCAAGAATGTCGGCCGCGGACTGATCCGCAGTATGGTGGCAAAGCGTACAGAAGAAGGTCCGTACAAATCGCTGGAGGACTTCCTGCAGCGGATGGGCGAGGGCGAGCTGAATAAGCGCGCTGTGGAAAACTTCATCAAGTGCGGCGCAATGGACTGCTTCGGTCATCACCGCAGCGAGCTGCTTGCGGTTTATGATTCCATGATGGACAGCGTTGCATCTTCCCGGAAGAAGAATCTCGACGGACAGATGGGTCTGTTTGCCATGCTGGATGACGACGATAAAGCTGCCGAAATCCCCATTCCCACACTACCGGAGATCAACCGGGCAGATATGATGGCCATGGAGAAGGAGACCACCGGAATCTATATTTCCGGTCACCCCATGGACGATTACCGCCAGTATCTGAAGGGTACGCATGTTGTCAGCATTGGCACGCTGATGAGCGAGGATTGTCCTTACGGGGACGATCAGATCGTCAGCGTAGCAGGTATCGTTCAAAGTGTAAAAATGAAATCCACCCGCAACAACTCCATGATGGCTTATGTCACGGTGGAGGATGATACCGCGTCCATTGAAATGCTTGCATTTTCCAATGTGCTTAATCAGCACGGCGGCTATCTGAAAGAAAACACGCCTGTTGTGATCACCGGAAGGCTCTCTGTTCGTGACGAAAAAGAGCCCCAGATCATCATTAACCGGGCGCGCCCCATTTCTGATTATGCCAATGCTGCTCCTATCTCTAAGCCTGAAGAGCCGAAACGGACTTATGAGAATTTCGGCACGCTGTATCTGCGGCTGGATTCAGAAGAAGACAGCAAATACCGCAAGGTAAAAGCGATCCTCAATATGTTTCCCGGTGAGACAGGCGTAGTGCTATTCTTCGCCGATACCAGACAGCGCAGAGGCACTCGCGCCAGCCTGGACGCAGCCATGCTGGAGGAACTGGAACAGCTTCTGGGAAAAGAAAATGTTGTGCTGAAATAACTTCCTTTTTCCAACCAAATGTGCTATAATTTATGTTTAGGAGGTGACTGCGGATGAAAAACATCGGTAAATTGCTTCTCATGCTTGTCTTAGCAGTCACGCTTCTGACAGGCTGCAGCGTTCAAGCGATCAATGAGCTCTACTGCTTGCCAAAACGCTCCGAGGAATACACCGGTCTGCAGCAAGCGATTGACAAGGTCATGACCGGTCACGAATACTCAGCACCCATTTCCGGAGAAAACCAACAGACAGTCCAATCCGCTGATTTGGACGGTGACGGGGTATTGGAGTATATCCTGTTCGCCAGAAGCTCCGGGGAAAAACCGCTGCATGTGTTCATCTTCGGTCTGAAGGGTGACAACTATGTGCTGCTGGATACCATCGACAGCAACGGCTCTGCCTTTGAGCAGGTCGAGTATGTGCAGATGAACGATCGCCCCGGTGTTGAAATGATCTTGGGCCGGCAGCTCAGCGATCAGGTTCTGCGTTCCGCTTCTGTATATTCCCTTGTTAACGGACAGTTTGAACAAGTCATGGCAACGAATTACACCAAGTTTTTATGCTGCGATCTGGATCAGGATTCTCTGTCTGAACTGATGATCCTGCGCCCCGGCACTGACGGCGGCGAGCAGGGGATCGCGGAGCTCTTTGGGTTTGTAGACGATGTGATCGAGCGATCCCCGGAGATCAATATGTCCGGACCTGCTGACAGCATCAAGCGGATCATGATCGGAAAGCTCAACGACGGTGTCCCTGCTGTATATGTAGCCAGCAGCGTTGACAGTAACACCATCATAACGGACATTTACACCAACACCGGCAGCGGTTTTATCAATGTATCCCTTTCAAACGAATCCGGAACAAGCGTGCAGACCCTGCGGAACTATTATGTTTATGCAGATGACATCGATAACGACGGCGTTCTGGAGCTGCCGAATCTCATCACCATGAAGACGGCCGACGATACAACCGTCCAAAGCCAATATCTGATCCAGTGGTACGCCATGACATCCGATGGGAACAAGGTAGAAAAGATGTATACCTACCACAATTTTGTGGGCGGTTGGTATATGCGTCTTAACAGTGATATCGCGCCGCGTTTCACCGTTTCCCAGATGGGAAGCAGTTATGAATTCAGTCTTTGGGACAAGGAGTATCAATCTGCAGAAAAACTCATGACCGTTTTCGTATTGACCGGTCATAAGCGGGAAGAACAGGCGGTTATGGATAACCGGTTTGTGATCTATCGCAATGACACTACGATCTATGCAGCCAATCTGGAGGTAGCCTCCGCTGCCTATGGGATGTCCAAAGACAGCTTGACTCAGAGTTTCCATCTGATCCTTCAGGACTGGATGACCGGAGAAATATAGGGGGAGAAAAGATATGAAAAAAGTTTTGATTCTGGAAGATGAAGAGAATATCCGAAGCTTTGTGGTCATCAACCTCAGACG
>JAZNLP010000106.1:0-6672 GCA_045579165.1 Faecousia sp. | reverse complement strand
ATGAATTATGAAAAAGTTAATCGCTATTGTGCTTTCCGCACTGATGATCATCTCCATGTTTGCAGGCTGCACCCCGGCTGATGACGGCCCCGGCCAGAACAAGTTTAACCTGACCACCGTAAAGCCCGGCTATCTGACCGTAGCTACCTCTCCCGACTATGCTCCCTTCGAGTTCTACTCCCTGGATGCAAACGGCGACCCCACCCTGGCTGGCTTTGATATGGATCTGGCACAGTACATCGCTGATTACCTGGGCCTGTCCCTGGAGATCGTCCCCATGGACTTTGACGGCACCATTTCCGAGCTGGGCAACAAGAAGTGCGACCTGTCCATGGCAGGCTACTCCCCCGATCCCGACCGTCTGGTCTACATGGACTTCACCGATGTTTACTACACCAGCGAGCAGTCCCTGGTCACCACCACCGACAAGAAGGACATCATCACCTCCTACGAGGCTGCCAACAATCCCGACTATAAGATCGGTGTGCAGATCGGTTCTATCCAGGCTGACCTGGCTAAGGAATTCACCCCCAACGCTGACATCGTGGAACTGAGCAAGGTCACCGATATCGTCATGGAGCTGTCCACCGGCAAGCTGGATGCCGCTTTCATCGAGACTCCCGTTGTGCAGGCTTACTCCAATACTTATGAGAACCTGCAGATCGCCTGCGTCATTCCCCAGGATGATAACGGCTCTGTCATCGGTGTCTACAAGGGCAACGCCGACCTGCTGAAATATGTCAACGAGGCCATCAACAAGGCCATTGATGACGGCACATTCGCACAGTATGTTGCTAAGGCTGTTGAGCTGGCCGCCGGCGACAAGCACGAAGGCCTGCTGGACGACGAGGGCAACGTCCCCACCGGCGAATAATTCCCAAAACTGAATCTTCCCCGAAGGCATCTTTCGCCTTCGGGGAAGTTACATGAAAAGGAGAGATTACTTTGATCACCATTGAAGGTTTTACCAAAGCCTTTCGCTACATAGATCTGTTTCTGGAGGGCATGGCCTGTACTGTCACCTTGTCCGTACTGACCGTTTTCTTCGGCTTTATCCTGGCTCTGGCGCTGGCTGTTATGCGGATGTCCAAGGTGGCTCCTCTGCGTTGGCTGTCCACGATATATGTGGAGATCTTCCGCGCGACCCCTATGCTGGTGCAGGTCTTTATCGTTTACTATGTGCTTTTGGCGGATGTTCCCATTCCCGCTTTCAAGCTTTTCGGCTTCATTCGCTTTGAAAGAATGATCCCCGGCGTTATCGCCCTGTCTATGAACTCCGCCGCCTACCTCAGCGAGATCATCCGTAGTGGCATCCAGTCCATCGATCTGGGTCAGACAGAGGCGGCCAGAAGCCTTGGTATGAGCCAGGTGCAGAATATGCGCTACATCATTCTGCCTCAGGCTATCAAGAACATCCTGCCCGCCATCGCCAACGAATTCGTTACCATCATCAAGGAATCCTCCATCTGCTTTACCATTGGTGTGCAGGATATCATGTCCGCGGTAAAGTCTGCCCAGATGGCAGCCTTTACCATTGCAGAGCCCTTGCTGATTGCGGCAGCTATCTATTTCTGCCTGACCTTCCCCACCTCCAAAATCATTGCCCACTTTGAAAGGAAGATGAGCCGTGGCGACAAACGATAAACTGATCCAGGTAAAAAACCTGAAGAAATACTACAATAAAGGCTCCCTGCACGCGCTGGATGATGTCTCCGTGGATGTTAACAAGGGAGATGTGATGGTAGTCATCGGTCCTTCCGGCTCCGGTAAGTCTACCCTGCTTCGCAGTCTGAATTTACTGGAAGTTCCCACAGACGGTGAGATCATCTTCCACAACATCGACATCACCAAAAAATCCTTTATCAATAAGCACGGCAAGAAGGAGAAGGTGAATATCAATCTGCACCGGCAGAAGATGGGCATGGTGTTCCAGCATTTTAACCTCTTCCCTCACAAAACCATTTTGGAGAACATGACCCTGTCCCCCATCCGGGTGCTGGGCATGAACAAGGCCGAGGCCACAGAAAAAGCTTTGGCGCTTCTGAAGCGGGTCGGTCTTGAGGACAGAGCCTCCGCTTATCCCATCCAGCTCTCCGGCGGACAGAAGCAGCGTGTAGCCATTGTCCGGGCGCTGATGATGGAGCCGGAAGTGATGCTCTTTGACGAGCCCACCTCCGCCCTTGACCCTGAGATGGTGGGCGAAGTTCTGTCTGTTATGAAAGAGCTGGCCCGCAGCGGCATGACCATGGTGGTGGTCACCCACGAGATGGGTTTTGCCCGGGAAGTGGGCAATCGTGTCCTGTTTATGGATGAAGGCAAGATCGTGGAGCAGGGTACGCCTGAGGATATTTTTGAAAATCCCCAGAATCACCGGCTTCAGGAATTTTTATCCAAAGTTCTGTGAGACTCAAAAGCACCGCAAGCAGATGCTTGCGGTGCTTTTTTACTCCTCGCCGGTGCAGATCTCCACAATGGCACTGTATCCCCACACAAAATGCTCCGGGGTCACTTCCACCGTCTGCCCCGGCTGCAAAGTGCCAACTTCCAGCCGATAAGTCACGCCGCCGATGTAGATATCCTCTTGATTCAGGTGCAGCTTATAGCGCAGATACACATGCTGCAGCGTCTGGTCGGTCTTGTTCTCCAGCACGACCCCCGCCATACCCTTTGAGGTCACGCGGATTTTGTCCTGGGCAAGGGAAAAATTCTCCCGTACCAATTTGACGCAGCGGCAATCGGTTATGCAGCTCTCCCGATAGGGCTTGCGGCTGGCTTCCGGCACCAAGATCCTGCCCCCAGGGGGCAAATAGGTAAACACAAAGCTGTATTGGCTTTCGTCCAGCTGAAGGGTCACCTCTCCGTAAGCTATGCCCTGATCCGAAGAATTGCACAGGATCACCGCAGCCACATCCGTTACATTGTCTGCGCTCCCATCCTCAGAGAACGGGCCTTCATACACAGCCATATCCTGCACCGTCAGTCCACTTCCGGGAAATGTCACAGGGAATGTGACGCAGTTTTGGTGATTCATGGGATAGACTGTAGGTTCTGTGGCCTGCGCCGGCATAAATACCAGATTTGTCTCCGGCGTTTGCTTTGGGTGGACAAAAAAACACATCCCCACCACCATTGAAAACACCCCAAAAAACCAAAACAGCCGCTCCCACCTGGTCATTTTGCCACCATCCCCTTTTGTTCCGCCCGGTTCAGAGCGTATGGGCATTATATTCCAGGGATCGTGGCTGATTCAAGGGAATGCTGTCCTGTAGACGGAGCAAAATAGAACCATCGCCAAAAGGCGATGGTTCTTATCTTTTATTTGCCCCGCATGATCCGCCGTCTGGCAAGATTGATCGGGCCTTCCTGCATCTGATTGATCCACTCCAGACTCTTGCCGCAGCCATATGCCACACAGGACTCCGGATCGTCTGCCACCCGGCAGTCAATGCCGGTGCGCTCCCGCAGAAGCTGGCTCATGCCCCACAGCTGGCTGCCGCCGCCGGTAAGGGTGATGCCGTTCTCGGAAATATCGCTGACCAGCTCCGGAGATGTCTCCTCCAGCACAGACAGCACCTCATCGGCGATCTGCCGGGCAGGCCGACGCAGCACCTCATAGATATCCGAGGATACCAGTGTGATCTCCTTGGGCATGCCGGTCTTGGCATCCCGGCCCTTAATGTTCATGCTGATATTTTCCGGTCTGGGGTAGACACTGCCGATCTGGATCTTAATATTTTCTGCGGTGACCTGACCGATCACAACGCCGTACTTCCGGCGGACAAAGCGACCGATCGCCTCGTCAAAGGCATCGCCTGCCACCTTGATGGAAGAAGATGCCGCAACGCCGTTGAGGCTCAGTACCGCAACGTCGGTGGTGCCGCTGCCGATATCCACCACCATCTGTCCCTTGGGCGTGCTGATATCCAGATTCGCGCCCAAGGCTGCCGCCAGAGGCTCCTCGATCAGATACACCCGGCGGGCGCCGGCGTCCATCGCCGCGTTGATCACCGTCCGCTCCTCAACCTCCGTCACGCCACTGGGCACACAGATGACCACACGGGGCTTAGGGGTAAACAGAGAGGTTTCCGATGCCTGGCGGAACAGTGTCTCAAGCATCCGCACGGTCATTTCGTGATCGGAAATGACGCCGTCCTTCAAAGGACGCATAGCCACCACATTTCCGGGGGTGCGACCCAGCATATTCCGGGCATCCGCGCCCACCTGCAGGATCTTGCCGGTGTTCTTGTCCACCGCCACCACAGAAGGCTCCCGGACCTCCACACCTTTGTTGCCCACGGAGATCAGCACATTGGCTGTTCCCAGGTCCACGCCCAGATCATGAGAGAATAAACGAAAACGCATACACTTCACCTACTTGTTTTTGACTGGTGCCGGGCTGCCGCCACGGCGCCAAAATGTACTTCCGAACAGCCGGCTGTTAATAAGACCCGGCTCACTTCCCCGGCGGTGGCGCCGGTGGTAATAATATCATCCAGCAGAAGGATCTTTTTCCCCTGAACCAGCAGAGGATCTTCTACCCGATAAACACCTAAAACATTTGCCCGCCTTTGAGCCTGTCCCACAATGCCGGACTGGGGCTTGTTATGGCGGATCTTTTTAATCAGCCGCACCGGCTTCATTCCCAATTCCTTGCCTACCGCCTGTGCCAGTAGCTCCACCTGGTCGAATCCCCGGGAAAGCTTTCGCAGAGCGCTTACCGGAACCCAGGTCAAAAGATCAAAGCCCTCCGGATGCTCCCGCTGAAGCTTCATGGCCAAAAGTCTGCCATAGGTTAGGGCATAGTGCCGCTTTCCGTGGAACTTATAACGCAGGATACTGCCCCGGGCATTTCCTTCATAATACCACACTGCCAGCCAGCTGTCCATAAATGGATACTTACTGCGGGAAACCGGACATTCCGCTGCCTCCACGCGGCACTGCCGGCACAGATCCAGCTCGTCCCTGCACAGGAGCTTCCCGCACAGCACACATTTTTCCGGGAACAGCAGGTGCATCATGATTTCTGTCAGCTTCATCCTGTTTTCCCCTGCAGCCGCAGCTTAAGCCCTGTATAACGCCGGTTGCGCTGGGCATTTTCCGTCATAGCCGCCACGGTCTCTTCCCGTCCCACGATAATCAGCAGCTCCCGCGCCCGGGTGACCGCTGTATAAAGCACACTGCGGCTTAATAAGTACGGCGAGCCGTTCCACGCCGCCAGGATCACCGCCCGGTATTCACTACCCTGGCTTTTATGTACCGTTACCGCATACGCCGGCTCCAGCTCACCCAGCTGGGTAAAGTCGTAGTCCGCCTGGCGGTCGTCAAACACCACCGTCAGAGTTTCCATATCCGGATCGATGGCTGTGACAGTACCCACGTCACCGTTAAAAATGCCGGTGCCTACGGCGCTGCCGTCGCACTTCTTCCATATTATATCATAGTTATTGCGAATTTGCATCACCCGATCGCCTTCCCGGAAAGAAAATTCTCCGAATTTTCTTTCTTTTTTCTGGGGCGATGCCGGATTGAGGGTGTTTTGCAGGATCTGATTCAGCCAGGCCGTACCCACCACGCCCTTTCGGGTGGGGGTCAGCACCTGGATCTGATCCGCAGGAATGCCCATATTGTTGGGCAGCCGGGTGGCGCACAACTGGGCAATGGTCTGCGCCACATGCTCCTCAGACCTGCCCGGCAGGAAGAAGAAGTCGTTCTTTACATCCCGCAGCTGGGGCTGTTCGCCCTTGTTGATCCGGTGAGCGTTCATTACGATCAGGCTCTCCTGGGCCTGCCGGAAAATTTCCGTCAGCCGGACAGTGGGCAGCATATTGCTGCGAAGGCAGTCAGAAAAGGGAGACCCCGGTCCTACCGGCGGCAGCTGATCCGGGTCGCCTACGAAGATCAGCCGCTTCCCCTGGGGCACTGCCCGCAGAAGATCGTGTAATAGCAGCACATCCACCATAGACATCTCGTCCACAATGACCACATCCGCTTTTATGGGATTGCTCTCATCCCTTGCAAACACCATCTGGCCGGTGGCAGGATCGATCCCCGCCTCCAAAAGCCGATGGATAGTAGAAGCCTCTTCCCCGGTGACCTCCGTCAGCCGTTTGGCGGCTCTTCCCGTAGGCGCTGCCAGCACGCAGCGAAGCTGCATGCTTCCCAGTAAAGACAGTATCCCCTTGAGAATCGTAGTCTTGCCCGTACCGGGGCCGCCGGTGATCAGCAGAACGCCGGCAGAAGCCGCTTGCCGGATCGCCTCTGTCTGTTGCTGGGAATAGGCAAGACCGCTGTCCTTTTCCGCCGCTTTTAAGAGAGATCTCAAATTGCCCGGTTCGGGATAGCAAAGCATCGCCGCAGACAAAAGCCGGGCAGAAACATACTGCTCCGCTTCATGCAGCCGGGGCAGATAGTCCACCGTGATTCCCGCCAGGGTATCCCGTACCAGCTGCTCACTGTCCAGCAGCGCCTGGATATTGTCAGTCACGACCAGCGTATCCACCGACAGCAGCATTGCCG
The DNA here is from genome assembly GCA_045579165.1 of Faecousia sp. Taxonomy (GTDB): domain Bacteria; phylum Bacillota; class Clostridia; order Oscillospirales; family Oscillospiraceae; genus Faecousia. The sequence continues at coordinate 156 of JAZNLP010000106.1, read as the reverse complement.
TGGCAGCGATCAGCTTGTCCTCCGGCAGAAAGCTGTGACCGGCAGACAGATTGTGGCTTAGTTCAAACAAAATACCTGCCTGGACTCGCCGGCGATCTGCCTGGGACACTCCCAGCTCAATAGCAAACCGGTCCACCGCCGCAAAGGGGGCGTCCA
>JAZNLP010000105.1:0-6697 GCA_045579165.1 Faecousia sp. | reverse complement strand
GCAGTCAACCTTGCTTACAGCCTGTCCGAATTGGACAAAAAGGTCCTGCTGATTGACTGCGATATGCGCAGACCCTCTGTTCCGGACAAGCTGCCTGTGAGCAAGACTCCCGGCCTTTCTGACTATCTTTCCGGTCAGAGTCGGGCAGATGATATGGTGCAGAAATGCGGCATTCCGGGCTATGAAGAAGCCTTCAGCGTCATAGCATCCGGCCGCACACCCCCCAATCCTATGGAGCTGCTCAGCTCTGCAAGAATGGAAAAGCTGCTGGCTAGCCTGCGGGAAACCTACGATTATATCATTCTTGACCTTCCCCCTGTAGGCGAAGTTGGCGACGCTCTGGCTGTTTCCAAGCTGACAGACGGTATCCTGGTGGTTGTTCGTCAGGGCCTGTGCGACCGCATCGCACTGAGCACGTCTATCCGGCAGTTTGAGTTCGTAGAGACTAAGATCTTGGGTGTCGTCTTTAACTGCATCACGGAAAACGAAACTAACCGATACTATAAGCGGTATTATAAGAGCTACTACAGACGGTATTACCGGCGCTATTCCGGTCGCTATTCCGGTCGCTATTACGGTCGCTACAGCAGACATTACAGCTATATACCGGAAGCAAAGGAAGAAAAGCAGGTAAGTAGAGAGAAATAAGGGAAATGCGATGCTGATCGATTTTCACAGCCATATTCTGCCCGGTATAGATGACGGAAGCGCTTCTTTGGAAGAATCCATCGGGATGCTTCAAATGGAGGCGCAGCAGGGAATCACCCATGTGGTGGCTACACCTCACTTTTATGCCCAATATGACGATCCGGAGCATTTTCTGGAGCGAAGAGCAGCAGCTGCAGCTGCGCTGCAGGCGGAGATGGCGAAATATGAGGGCCTCCCTGAAATCAGCCTGGGTGCGGAAGTGTATTACTTCCAGGGGATCAGCGACTGCCAGCACCTTTCCCGGCTGACCATGGGCGCAGGCAACGCTGTTCTGATCGAACTGCCCCTGGCGCCTTGGCCGGAAACGGTGTACCGGGAGCTGGAGGGGATCTGGGAAAAGCAGAGGCTGATTCCTGTGATCGCCCATATTGACCGCTATATCCGGCCGTTTCACACTTTTCAAATCCCCAAACGGTTGGAACGGCTGCCGGTGTTGGTTCAGGCGAATGCCTTGTTCTTCTATGAACGGGCTACGGCGAAAATGGCGATGCGTATGCTGAAAGCGGATCAGATCCAGCTGATCGGCTCGGACTGCCACAGCAGCACAGACCGCAAGCCTGATATGGAAGACGCGGTAGCGCAGATCCTAAAGTCTGTGGGTCAAGAGGGAATTGAGAGAATAAGAAGCTTTGAGCGGAATGTTCTGAAGTTGTAACAGCGAATTAAGTGCATAGCACTTGGAAATTTCGAATGGGAGGGATAGCATGAAAAGAACGATTGCTTTCATGGTGGCAGTCATGCTTTGCTGCACACTGGTATTGTCGGTCAGCGCAGCAGAGAACTTCGTGCCTAGTATATCCTACAAAGATCATCCGGATGTGGTGGATGATCCTGAACTGATTGATGACGGAGGCGAAAAGATCCACAAGCTGGACAGCCATTGTCTGGAGATCACATCCGTTGCCGAGGCGGTCAATACGCCTGCCGATGCCCGTACTGACGCGGAAAAGTTGTTGGTAGAGGTTTATGAGCAGCTGGACGAGGGTACGATGAAGCTGCCCTTCACAGGAGATTCCGCGGACAACATGGTCATCCGGGATCTGTTTGATGCCAGCCTGATTTGCGGCGATGTGCATTTGGATCCGAACCATGTCCAGGAGCTGGCGAAGCCCGGTGTGTGCATCGAGATCTCCTTTGATCTGGGGATCGGAGCCAATGTTCCGGTGGTTGTCATGGTCTACCTTGACGGCCAGTGGACACCTGCCGTTAGCGTAAAAAACAACGGTGACGGAACCGTCACCTGTGTGTTTGAGGAAATTTGCCCCATAGCGTTTTGCGTTGACACCACCGACCTGACCCCTGCTCCCCCTACGGGAGATGTGATTGGTCAGAATCTGATCTATTGGGTCATTATGATGGCGGCATCCGGAACGATCCTGATCCTGCTTTTGGTCGCGCAGCGCAGACAAAAGGACAGACAGTAAGCAGTTAACACCTTTTACGGTAGGGTGAAAGCGATGAAAATACGAAGACGTACCCAAAAACGCCTGTATATCTGCGCGATCCTGCTGCTGAGTGCCATGCTGCTATACAGCGGATATCAGATCCTGCAGGGGATCACAAAGCAGGAAGTTCCGGCGCGGGTGGAATCGAAAACCGTCACACGAGACGGTGTGGACTATTTTCCCCGGCAGGATATTACGGTGTTCCTGGTAATGGGTATTGACCAATTTGGAAAAGTGGAAGACAGCGACACCTATAATAACCACGGTGCGGCGGATATGGTGGCGTTGCTGGTTTTTGACGAGCAGCAGCATACCTGCAATGTGCTTCAGCTAAACCGGGATACCATGCTGGAAATGCCGGTGATCGGCATCGGCGGGAAGCCTGCCGGCAGTCAATTTGGCCAGCTGGCCCTGTCCCACACTTTTGGCAGCGGCTTGGAAGACAGCTGTGAAAACACGAAAAAAACAGTCTCTGAGCTTTTGTACGGGACACATATTGACTATTATATTGCCATGAATATGGATGCCATCGGCATTTTGAATGATGCCGTTGGGGGCGTCACCGTAATGGTGACGGAGGATTTCTCCCAGATCGATCCCACCATTGGCAAGGGTGAGGTCACCCTGATGGGTGAGCAGGCCATCAACTATGTCCGCACCAGAAAAGATGTGGGCGATCAGCTGAACATCACCCGTATGGACCGGCACACGGCGTATATGGAAAGCTTCCTGTCTGCGTTTCAGTCCAGGCAGAACAGCAGCGACCGGTTCGCCGCCGATGTTTACGAGGATGTTGCGGACTATTTGGTGTCAGACTGTTCTGCGACGGTGATTTCCCAAGTAATCAGCCGTTACGCAGACTACACTTTGGTGGATGTTCTCACCCCCAAGGGCGAAAATGTCCTTGGTAAAACATATTTTGAATTCTATGCGGATGAAGATGACCTGGACCGGTTGATCCTGGACCTTTTCTTCGCGCCAAAAGGCTAAAGATCAGGGGACCTTTGTGTCCCCTGGTTTTCTGATTCCCTGGGAGGGGACATGATGAACAGTACACAAAAAGGAATCATCATACTGCTGAAAAGTGCGATCACGCAGCAGTGCCTGCCGCTGCCTGCGGATTTTGATCTGGAAGCAGCTGCGGCGCTGATGAAGCGGCACCACTGTAACACCCTGCTGTATGACGGCGCGGTTCGTTGCGGCATCAGCCGGGATCTGCCCATTATGCAGAGACTGTTCCGCAGCTACTGCAAAATGTTGCAGATCAGCGTGGGACAAATGGAGATGCTTGAGCAGGTGTTGGCGGCGTTTGAAGCCGAGGGTATCGACTATATGCTCCTGAAGGGCAGCAAGCTGAAAGCCCTCTATCCTCTGCCGGAGCTGCGGATCATGGGCGACGCGGATGTGCTGATCCGGATCGAGCAGCGCAAGAGCATCAAACGGATCATGGAATCTATGGGCTTCAGCAATGTCTGCGATTCAGACCATGAGTATGTATGGGAGAACCAGCAGCTGTATCTGGAGCTGCATAAGCGGCTGATCCCCTCTTACAATCAAGATTTTTACGGATATTTTGGGGACGGTTGGCGGCTTGCCCGTCAGCAGGAGGGCTGCCGCTATGCCATGTCGCCGGAGGATGAGCTGATCTTCCTGTTTACCCACTTTGCCAAGCACTATCGGGACGGCGGAATCGGCTGCCGCCATGTGATGGATCTGTATGTTTACCTGCGGACGTATCCGGAGCTTGACCAGGGGTATATCAGCCGGGAGCTGGAAAAGCTGCACCTGCTGACTTTTTACGGAAACATCCGGAAACTGATGCGGGCGTGGTTCTATGAGGAACCTATGGACGAGATCACGGAGCATATTACGCAGTTTCTTTTCTCCAGCGGAAGCTGGGGCAGGGCGGAGACGAAGGTGCTTGCATTTGGCTTCCGGAATCCGCAGGAGAAAGCAAGCGTATGGAAGAGCCGGCTGACCTGGCTGCGTTCGGTGGCATTTCCCAATGCGGCAGCGCTGAGCAGCAAGTATCCGGTTTTGCAGAAAGCGCCGTGGCTGCTTCCCGGGGTATGGGTGGTGCGGCCATTTGCGAAACTGCTGTGGGGACGCAAGGATCTGGAAAAGCGCCGCAAGCAGCTTAACGCGCTGAATTGGGAGAACCTGGAAAATCGAAAAAAGGCACTTAATTATGTAGGATTAGACTACCATTTTTGATTAAAAATGGTAGTTTTTTCCTTTTAAAATAACTGAGGAAAAAACAACCAAAAGTAGGTTTACATAGCACGGAAAATTCCGGGTTATTCGTACAAAATGACAATTGCAATAAAAATGGCAAAGTGTTATAATTATTTTGCATAGTATCCTAGGGGGAGTATTGCCAAAATTAGGTAATATTCCACACCGGGAGTGACATTCTTCAGCCCCAAGGAGGATGTCGTGTAAACAAACTCCTGCCCCGGCAAAGCAGGAGCAACGCGTGAAATTTGCCGAAAAAATATCCGAAAGGAATGATGAAAGGAATGGAAAAAAGTTGGAAACGTTTCCTAAGCATGCTGGTAGCAGTCGTCATGGTCTTGTCCATGCTGCCTGCTTCCGTGTTTGCGGCAGAAACACCCACAGTCATCACCGATGAGGCTGGCTTGAACGCGGCCTTCACCACCGGTGGTGTCTACGAGCTTGGCGCGAGCTTTACAGTAAGCACCAGGATCGTAACGAATGCGAACAGTAAAGATGTGGACCTTGACCTAAAAGGTCACACCATCAGTACTACTTCTGCCATTTCGGGCGGCTTGATTGATCTGGTTGAGACCAATCTGACGCTTCGTGACAGCAGCGAGAATGGCACAGGTAAAATTGTCGGCAACGGCAGTGCCGGTAGTAATAACATAAATGGCATTTATATTAAACAGAATGCTACCTTTACTATGTACGGTGGCACTATCACGAACTTTAAGGGTCTGTACGGCGCAGCTGTTCGTTTGGACGGTGCTCCCAATGCTGTATTTAACATGCACGGCGGCAGCATCACCGGCAACCACGGCAGCGCAAGCTATCCCAGCAGCGGTGTCGGTGTCCGGCGCGGTACATTCAATATGTACGGCGGCAGCATCACCGGCAACAATGCGGGTGACCTCGGTGTGGTTGCGTGTAACGCCACATATAGTGCAGATGTTGTAATTACCGGCTCTTCTGTGGTTGGCTCCATTAAAACGGTGCCGAGTGCTTCCTATAAGAGCCCCTCGATTACAATCAAAGAGCTGACCTCCGGCGCCAGCATTGGCCCTGTGGATAAGCAGCTGAGCGCAACCAACGCCAATATCACCACTTCCATCGACAACACTGTCGTGGAAAGCGGCAGTGGCTCTGCTTGGACCTATACCTGGAAAGAGATCGTGGTCGCGGAGGATCCCGCTGCCCAGATCGGTCAGAGTACATACGAAACACTGGAGGCAGCTCTCGAAGCAGCTTCCTCCAACGATGTGATCGTGCTGAAGAAGACAGTTGAGCTGGGGACAGCTGTGACTATTGCCAAAAACATCACGATCGACTTGGCGGGCTATTCTATCAAGTCCACCAATCCCGACGGCAGGATGTTCGATATTACGGGAAGCAAGCTCACGATTCAGGACAGTGTTGGCACCGGCAAACTTGAGGGCAATCCTGCTGTCACAGCTGGTGGTACCACCTACGGCATCTTTTTGGGAGGAAACGGTGAACTTGAGCTTCAGAATGGCACCATCACCGGCTTCAAGGGCAGCACGGTCGGCGCGATCCGTCTTAACCAGCCCACTTCCAAGTTCATCATGAGCGGTGGTGCAATCAGTGGCAACAGTGCTACCAACGCTGGCTATGGTGTTATCTTCAACAACCGCGGCACCGTTCAGATTAGTGGCGGTCGCATTGAAAACACCACCTCTGCCGGTGCGGATCTGTATATGCAGAGCGATTCCAACTACGCTGCAAAGGCTGAGATCTCCGGCGATGCCTTTGTTGGTGATGTTAGGATCAATGGTAATGCAGCCAAGCCTGCAACCGTAAGCATTCAGAATCTGGAAGAAGGCGCAAGCTTCGGTCCTGTTACCATTACCACTGCTGATGGCACAGTTACCGTCAGCACCGATAATACTGTGGTTGAGAACAGTGGCGTCTATTCCTGCAAGCCCCACGAGCACGTTGATGAAAATAAGGACCACTTCTGTGACACCTGCGAGGAACGTGCAAGTGAGTGCTCTGATGTTACCACAGACAACGATCACAACTGTGATATCTGTGGCGCAAAACTCGGTGAGCACACCTATGGCGAGTGGGAGATCGTTGATGAGGCTACCTGCGCGGAGAACGGTCTGCGGAAGAAGACCTGTGATTGCGGCGCTGTAGTCGAAGAGGTCATCGAAGCAACCGGCGATCACGTCCATGTGGAAGAGGTCACCACGCCCGCCACCTGCACAGAGGCCGGCGAAGCGACCTGGACCTGTGGCTGTGGTGATAGCTACACGACGCCGATTCCCCCAACCGGCCACACCTACGGCGAGAACGGCTACTGC
>JAZNLP010000104.1:0-2685 GCA_045579165.1 Faecousia sp. | reverse complement strand
GTTGCCGGAATAGAACTCCGCGTGTCCATCGGTGATCTCAATGACCCTGTCGGCAATCCGGTCAATAAAATACCGGTCGTGGGAGATGGCAAGAACCGTGCCCTTAAAGGCGTTGATATAGCTTTCCAACCACTCAACACTACGAAGATCCAGATGATTGGTCGGCTCGTCCAGCAAAAGAATATCCGTTTTTTCAAGAAGAAGTCGGGCAAGGTTCACCCGGGTCTTTTCGCCGCCGGAAAGGCTGTCAAATTCCTGTAATCTCTGCTCCCCAGTAATGCCAAGGCCGTTACAGACCTTGTCCACGTCCACATCCATATCATAACCGCCTCCGGACTGGAAACGGTTAGTCAGGTTGTCATATTCCCGCAGCTGCTCCGCAGTGGCGCCGGAAGCCATAGACCGCTCCAACACCTCCATGCGGTTGCGAATCTTCATCAGAGACGCATAGGCAGAACGCAGCACATCCTCCACCGTATATCCGGCAGGAAACTTAGGAATCTGGGAGATCAGACCGATACGCTTGTTGGGATTGACGAAAACCTCGCCCTGGTCATAGTCCATTTCTCCGGTTAGGATCTTAAAAAGTGTAGTCTTTCCGCAGCCGTTTCGGCCGAGGATCGCCACGCACTCCCCTTCCTGCACCTCAAAACTTAGACCTTCCAGCAGGTTCTCGCCAATGACAAAAAACTTTGTCAGATCTTTTACTTGTATATCTACCATAGTTTACTCCAGAGATCTGACGATCTCGTTTAGTTCTTCCAAATCGCAAATCAAATTCAGAGCCTGCAGCATGGCATTGGCGCTCATACGCTCCGGCAGGTTTAGCTTTTTCAGCACCAAAAGGCGTTTCGCAGAGGCATCCTCCCCGCCGGAAAGCCCCAGCGCCATCAGATCCTGCTTGGTGATCTGGTTCGGTGTGTGGACATCCTCGCCCAAAACAGTCGCTCCCGAGCGCCGCAGCGCCTCCAGAAGCACCTCCGGGCAGACACCCTCCACCCCAAGCTTTCCTTCCTTGCCGGGAGCAGACTTGCGCCGCTCTTTTCCGTAAATGTCCGGAATATATGCATGCTTCAGATACTTGCCGTCAATGGCGCTTTTGATATGATTGCGAATCACAAGACCCGCCCCGTCCGGATCGGTAAATACGATCAGCCCTCGTTTTTGGGCGACCTGCCGCAGCAGATCCATCTGCTTGGCATCCTTAAAAATACCAAAACCCGAGGTTTCCAAAATTGGTGCATCTACGATCTGGCTTAGGGTGTTTTTATCATACCGACCTTCCACAACGATGGCTTCCCGAATCTTAATCATGGCGTGCCTCCCGGGCAAGCTGCAGCACCAAAAGTTCCAGCAGCCGCTGGTTATCGTCATAAGAGGTCTTCATGTGCCGGTCAGTCTCCAAAATCAGCTCCGATGCCCGGGCGAAGAACTCCGGCTTAAATCGCCGCGCCGTTTCCATGTTCTTTCTGGCTGCGTAGTCACTGAGGCGGTTGTAGCATCTGCGCAGATCGGAGGAATTCTTCCCGTTGTCCAGAAGGATCTTCGCGGCGCTGAGACAACGAAAGTGGCCGCCAATAGCGCCCAATATGGAGATCGGCTCCTGCTGCATTTTGATCAGCTGCTGCAATTTCTGAAGCGCTCCGCCATAGTCGCCCTTGCCAAGCATATCCGTCATTTGAAACACAACCGCATCCAAGACCGGCTCTGTTACCGCGTCAATATCGCTTTTTTTGATCTCGTCCGCGCCGGAATAGGCACAGATCTTCTGGATCTCGCCGGACAGCGCCGTCATCGTGCCGCCGGTGATCTCGATCAGATATGCGCAAAGGTCTGCCTTGATCTGCTTCCCCTTGGCAGCAAAGTGCCGGGTGATCCATGTGATCAGTTCCCGCTGATTTTGCTTTGGGAATTCAACAGCAAAACCGCTGTTCATCAGCGCCTCATGGAATTTCCGCATCCGGGTATCCGGCTTCCAGGGTGTTGTTTCGTAGGTAAATACCACTGTGCAGTAATCCGGAATATCAGAGAGGATCTCGCTAATCTTCGCCCGGTCAGCCTCCGGCAGCTTATACAGATCGATATCATCCACCCGCACCATGGTATGCTCCGCCATCATCGGCAGATTCTCCACAGCGTCTGCAAAAGCCTGAATATCAAAGGTCTCATTGGTGAAGCGATGGTAGTTAAAGGACTCTGTCAATTCATCTGTCAGCAGTTTTTTCAGCTGCTCCAGATAATGGTGTAGCAGGAATGTCTCCTCACCGTGGAAAAAATACAGCCGTTTGGGTTCTTTGCCCTTGATATCCGCCTTTAATACTTGCAGCGGCTGCACTTCATTATCTTTATAATCCATCAGTTCACCTCCTATAAATAATCGTTCCGTGAATATCTGTGCGGTAAACCTCACAGCCATAGTCTGAAAGCCTGTCCAGCACAGATTTGTCCGGATGACCGTACCGATTGTTTGCTCCCACAGAGATTGCTACCGATTTCGGTTTACATTCACGAAGCAGCAAATCTGTGGTAGATGTGGCTGCGCCATGATGACCGGCGATCAGCAATTCCAGTTCCGGCAGCTGGGCATCGCGTACAAGTGCCATTTCGCCCAGCTCTCCACGGTCTCCGGTTATCAGTATATCACAGTTTTCCGTTTGTAACAAGACACATAAGCTGCTTTCATTC
>JAZNLP010000103.1:0-12267 GCA_045579165.1 Faecousia sp. | reverse complement strand
AAGCCCCGGGGTAACTGCTGCGAGGATTGCCCAAATCCTCTTTGAAAAATGATATAGTAAGGGCGCAGCCATTTGGCTGCGCCCTTAAATTTTTACTTAGTCCTCAAAGGTCAGAACATCCTTGTAGCGCTCTTTGAAGATGCCGTAAACAGCATCCAGAACAGCCTCGTCGTTAACGGACAGGTAGTTTTCGTTTTCCTCGTCGATAGGCTCGACTTCCAGGATCACGATCTCCGTAGCCAGCTCGTCGGCGGGCATCAGCACCAGGTATTCCTTGCCTTCATAATCAATGCAGTCAAGATACTCAAAATCTACATCCGCGCCGTTTTCATCGGTGAGGGTCAGGATGTTGGTCTGCTCTTCCTGCAGGATCTCTTCGTTTTCCATAATGCCTCCTTATCTCTGGATCCGGCCGGAACCGTCGCCGCCGGCCAGCTTTTCAACTTCTGCCACGGTGACCATGTTATAGTCGCCCTCGATGGAGTGCTTCAGAGCGGAAGCAGCCACAGCAAACTCAACAGCTGCCTGGGTATCCTTGCCGCTGAGCAGGGAGTAGATCAGTCCGCCGCCGAAGCTGTCACCGCCGCCGACCCGGTCGATGATGTGAAGCTCGTACTTCTTGGAGAAGCAGTACTCGTCCTTAGCCACATTATACAGCATGGCGCTCCAGCCGTTGTCGAAGGCGGAGTGGCTTTCCCGCAGGGTGATAGCGACCATTTCAAAACCGAACTTGTCAGCCAGTTGCTTGGCAACGGACTTGTAGCCCTCGTGGTTCAGCTCGCCGGCGTAAATGTCGGTAGCCTCAGCCTCGATGCCGAATACGTCCTTGGCGTCCTCTTCGTTGGAGATGCATACGTCAACATACTGGCACAGGTCGGTCATAGCTTCCCGGGCCTGAGCGCGGGTCCACAGCTTGCCGCGGTAGTTCAGATCGCAGGAGATCTTGATGCCCCGGGCCTTAGCGGCCTTGCAGGCGTCCCGGCAGATCTCGACCACATTGGGTCCCAGAGCGGGGGTGATGCCGGTGAAGTGGAACCAGTCAGCACCGTCGAAGATCTTATCCCAATCGAAATCCTCGCGGCTGGCCTGCTGGATAGCGGAGTGGGCGCGGTCATAGATGCAGACGCTGCCCCGCTGGGAAGCGCCCTTTTCGTTGAAGTAGATACCCACACGGTCACCGCCACGGGTGATGAGCGTGGTGTCTACGCCGTAGCGGCGGAGGCTGTTGACAGCGGCCTGGCCGATGGCGTGGGTGGGCAGCTTGGTAACATAAGCGGCATCCATGCCGTAGTTAGCCAGAGACACGGCAACATTGGCTTCACCGCCGCCGAAGGTGAATTCCACATGGTCGCACTGAACAAAACGCTCGTAGTTGTAGGGCTGCAGGCGAAGCATCAGCTCGCCGAAGGTAATGATTCTTGCCATAACGTAACTCCTTTAAGTGATATTAGCCGAATGCAGCCTGACGGGCTTCGGCGCAAAGCTGGGTGATCTTCTCAAAATTGCCCGCGGCAATATCCGCCTTGGGGCAGACCCAGCTGCCGCCAACCGCATGGATAAAGGGGGCGTCAATGTACTCACGAAGATTGCCTGCGTTGACACCGCCGGTGGGCAGGAACTTCACACCAACGAAGGGAGCGGACAGGTTCTTCATAGCGTTCAGACCGCCGTAAACATTGGCAGGGAAGAACTTGACGACCTTCAGACCCATGTTGACAGCTGCGGTGATCTCGGTGGGGGTGACGCAACCGGGGGTAACGGCAATGCCGTTTTCCATACACCAGCCAACGACCTGGGCATCAAAACCGGGGGAGACGATGAACTTAGCGCCCATATCCACGGCCTTTTTACACTGCTCCAGATTCAAAATGGTGCCGGCACCTACCAGCATATCGGGGCAGTTGTCTGCCACAGCCTTAATAGCGTCGGGGGCAGCGGCAGTGCGGAAGGTGATCTCCATCACATCAATGCCGCCAGCGACCATAGCCTTGGCAGTGGGGACAGCATCCTTCGCATCGTCCAACACCACGACAGGAACAACACCGGCGCGTGCAAGTCTGGTTAATACATCCATTAAAGAAACCTCCTGTGGCTGCATAAAGCCAAATGATACATAATTTACCGGAAAACATGCCGTATTGATACAATACGGCACACATTCACATAGTTATTATAATCCCAAGGACAAGTGATGTCAATTACTAATAAAATAGTTGCCCTTGAATTGTCCTCTTGAGTTTGCTATAATAACAGCAGCTAGTTACATAGCGGAGAAAGGAAAGAATTTTATGAAACGATTACTGCCTGTCTTTCTAATCATTTGTTTGCTGCTGTGCGCCTGTTCGCCGAACCAGGGTGAAACAGAACCGTCAACACAGCAGACGCAGACGACGGCTCCCAGCACATCCGCTACCCAGACGCAGGAAAGCACCGCGCCTACGACGCAGCCGACTGAGCCTGAAACACAGCCTACAGAACCTGAGGGACAATATATCCATCCGCTGACCGGTGAGGCACTTGCTGAGCCGATGACTGCGCGGCCGTTCCTGGTGGCGATCAATAATGCCCGGGCAGCGCTGCCCCATCTGGGCGTGGGCGATGCGGATATCGTTTATGAAATGCTGACAAACGGCTATTCTACCCGTTTACTGGCTGTTTTGACGGATGTAGAAGATATTGCCCTGATCGGTGCGATTCGCAGCCTTCGTTACGGTTTTGTGGACATTGCCCGCTCTATGAATGGTGTTGTTGTCCATGCCGGCGGTAACACCCCGATCATTAACTATTTGAAGCAGTCCGGCGTTACCAACTCCAATGCTCTGGGTAGCGGCGGCGGTTATTTCCGGGATCAGAGCCGGCTCAATGCGGGCTATGCCAGAGAGCATACGCTGGTTGCTATTCCCAGCGTTATGGTCAATTTTGTGCAAAGCCGTGGTGTTACGGTCACTACAGACGGAAGCCGGGATTACGGCATGCGGTTTACCAAGGACGGCACGCCTGCCGGTGGCGCCACCGCCAATGTGGTTGCCATGAGCTTCTTCACCGGCAACAAGACCACTACCATGAATTATGATGCTGCTTCCGGTCGGTACATATTCTCTCAATACGGCTCTGTGATGGTAGACGGCAACACCGACAAACCCATTAGCTTCCGCAATGTATTTACCCTGTATGCCGATACAGTGAACCAGAGCGTTTATCATGTAGCGGATCTGGTAGGTACCGGAAACGGCTACTATGCCTGCGGTGGAAAGATCGTGCCTATCATTTGGCATCACGAAAATCCGGACGCGGCGTTTACCTATACTCTGCAGGACGGGACACCTCTGGAGCAGGGAGTAGGAAACAGCTACATTGGTATCATTCCTACCGGCAGCGCGTTCTATTATCAATAAGTAATCAGCATCCCGCGGCATTTTGCCGCGGGATGTTTTGCGAAAAAGCAACGCCCGGAACAATGGATCTGCATCCACTGTCCGGGCGTAATGTGCAGTTAAAACTGTGCGGCTTCGGCGCTTTTTAGCTGAAGCTGCAGGCGGTCTGCGATCAGAGCGATAAACTCAGAGTTGGTGGGCTTGCCCTTGGTATTGCTTACAGTATAGCCGAAGAATTTCTGGAGAGTATCCAGATCGCCACGATCCCAAGCCACCTCAATGGCGTGACGGATCGCGCGCTCCACACGGCTGGGTGTGGTCTGGAAAGCCTTTGCTACTTGGGGATACAGGACCTTTGTGATGGCATTGATCACGTCCATATCGCCCACAGCGATAATGATAGCCTCCCGCAGATATTGATAGCCCTTAATGTGGGCGGGAACGCCGATTTCATGAATGATATTGGTGACCATGGATTCAATGCTGGTCTTGTCGGCCCGCCGGATAGGAATGATCCGCTGGTTCTCCCCACCGCGAATCTCCTCCAAACGCTCCACAAGGGCAGTAAGGTCACAGGGTTTCAGCATCAGATATCTGACGCCCAGGCTTGCCACCGCGCTCGATACATAGTCCGTGACAAATCCGGATGTAGCCAAGGTGATCGGGCTTCTTTCCATGGAAGAAATTGCCTTCAGAACACTGATGCCGTCCTGCTTTGCCAGCATCAGATCCAAAACCAACACATTTGGTTTTAATTCCTTGATCATACGGATTGCCTGCTCCCCATCGCCGGCCGTCCCAAGAATTTGAAAACCGTCACTGTGCGCCAGTGCAGCGGAAAGACCGTTGCAAAATTCTTCACTGCTGTCCGCAATGAATACGGTTGTACGATTATCCATAACTTCCTCTCCTGTCATTTGAAGATGCTCCCCACGAACCGGAACAGCGCCTGTCCCGGGCGACAAATATAATTTAACACAATAACTACCAATTTGCAAGAAAAAAACTAAACAATCGCTCGTCAAAAACTAGGTGAATTTGACATCATTCGATAAAATTATAAACAATTCGACAAAATTCGACAAAGCGATGGGCAAAAGAAATTTCGGATACTTTTCCGGGTAACCGCATTGACGAGTGGGCATTTGTGATGTAAGATAAGAAAAAACACTTGGAGGAAGAATATGGATAAGAAAATCAAACAACTTACGGATTTTTTGAACGCATCTCATAGTGTTTATCACGCGGCGGCAAACCTTGCTCAGAGCTTGCAAGATGCTGGATATATTCGCCTGGAGGAACGGGACAGCTGGAAGCTGCAGCCCGGCGGAAAATACTATTTGGTCCGCGGCGGTACTGCCGTGATGGCGTTTCGGATTCCAGAGGGTTTGCCCCGGGGCTTTATGATGAGCGCCAGCCACAGTGACCGGCCTACCTTCAAGGTCAAGGAGAACGGGGAACTGGGCGACACCTATACCCGTCTGGCTACGGAGAAATACGGCGGTATGCTGATGTATCCCTGGCTTGACCGCCCCCTCAGCATTGCCGGACGTGTGCTGGTGGAGACTGAGACAGGTGTAGAAAGCAAGCTTGTGGATATTGACCGGGATCTGCTGCTGATCCCCAGCGTTGCTATCCACATGAACCGCAAAGCCAATGAGGGCGTTGCGTGGAATCCTGCGGTGGACACCCTGCCGCTGATGGGCGGCAAGGATGCCAAGGGAAAGCTGGGAAAGCTTCTGGAGAAGGCAGCAGGGGGCAAGATCCTGGGTCATGATCTGTACCTGTATATCCGTCAGAAGGCTTCTGTGTTCGGCATTGACAAGGAATTTGTCGCTTCTGCGGCGCTGGATGATTTGGAGTGTGCCTGGTGCTGCACCCAGGGCTTCCTGCAGGCAAAGGAAAGCAAAAGCGTTCCGGTTCTGTGCGTGTTTGACAGCGAAGAGGTGGGATCTTCTTCGCCTCAGGGCGCGGCTTCGGACCTGCTGGAAAAGCTGCTTGCCCGGATCTGTCAATGCTGCGGCTGGGATCTTTCTCAGATGCTTGCCCAGTCCTTTATGGTTTCCGCGGACAATGCCCACGCGATCCATCCCAACCATCCGGAATATGCGGACAAGGCAAATGCTCCGGTGATGAACGGCGGTGTTGTTCTGAAATTCAATGCCAACCAGCGCTATTGCACTGACGGCGTTTCCGCAGCGATATTCCGCACGATCTGCAACGAGGCACAAGTGCCGGTACAGACCTACTGCAACAGGGCGGACCTGCCCGGCGGCTCTACTCTGGGCAATATTTCCCTTGGTCACATCTCTGTGCCCACGGTGGATATCGGCCTTGCACAGCTGGCAATGCACTCCTGCTATGAAACTGCGGGTGTTCAGGATGTGCTGTATTTGCACGATGCCATGACTGCTTATTACAGTTCGACCCTTGAGGTAAAAGGGGAGCAGTACCACGTTTTTTGAGGTGGTAATAATACCCAAATTCTCTGGTCGAAAACTGTAGAAAACCACCATTGCAACCCCTTGACATATATGGTATCATATTCATATCCAGGTGGATTGCGCCTACTCCACAAACAATAGGCGCCGTTCATCAAAAAAGGAGGATAATCAACAACCGTTAGACTCACGGTGCGGCAGTGTGGAGACCTGTCGTAATACTTCCGCGGTTTTGCTCTGCGGAATGTGAGAGCACATGCGAAATGCTCGGTGTGCTTAGAGTCGGAAAGTATGGCAAGTTTAACCCTGAAGAACGTCAAGAAGATCTACCCGTTCAGTGGCGACGAAGAGAAGAAGGCCAAGAAGAAGAAAAAGAACAATGATGAGCCTGAGAAGAAGGTTAACCTGCAGATCACAGACAAGGGTGTTGTGGCTGTTCAGGAGTTCAACCTGGAAGTTCAGGACAAGGAATTCATCGTTCTGGTCGGCCCTTCCGGCTGCGGCAAGTCCACAACTCTGCGTATGGTCGCCGGTCTGGAAGAGATTTCTGAGGGCGAGCTTTACATTGGCGACCGCCTGGTCAACGATGTTGCCCCCAAGGACCGTGATATCGCCATGGTTTTCCAGAACTATGCTCTGTATCCCCACATGACCGTGTATGACAATATGGCTTTTGCTCTGAAGCTGCGCAAGACTCCCAAGGACGAGATCGACCGCAAGGTTAAGGAAGATGCTGAGATCCTGGACATCACCCAGTACCTGGGCCGTAAGCCCAAGGCTCTGTCCGGCGGTCAGCGTCAGCGTGTTGCCATCGGCCGCGCCATCGTTCGTGACCCCAAGGTCATGCTGATGGATGAGCCCCTCAGTAACCTGGACGCTAAGCTGCGTAACCAGATGCGTGCTGAGCTGATCAAGCTGCGTGAGCGCATTAACACCACCTTCCTGTATGTTACCCATGACCAGACCGAGGCTATGACCCTGGGCGACCGGATCGTCATCATGAAGGATGGCTTCATCCAGCAGGTCGGCACTCCCCAGCAGGTGTTCAACCATCCCTACAACCTGTTCGTTGCCGGCTTCATTGGCTCTCCCCAGATGAACTTCTTCGATGCCAAGCTGGTTAAGGTTGACGGTAAGTATGCTGTCCAGATGGACAACCTGACTGTTGTGCTGTCTGACGAGAAGCAGGCTAACCTGGCCAAGAATAATGTTGAGGAGCAGGCTATCACTCTGGGTGTCCGTCCTGAGCATATTTCTCTGGCGGAAGAGGGCGTTGATGCAAAGATCGATGTTAACGAGATGATGGGTTCCTCCATCCACCTGCACGTTACTGCTATGGGCCGCGATGTGGTTTTGGTTATCTCCACCATGGATATGACCGGCGCTGAGATTGCTGCTCTGGGCATGGGCGCTAAGACCAAATTTGCATTCACCGGTAATGTTTGCCACGTCTTCAATAAGGAGACCGGCATCAACCTGGAAGCCTAAAAAATCAATAACGGGCCTGCCGATTCGGCAGGCCTTTTTTTTTATGCAGGGCAGGGCGTCTTTCTGCTTCTTATGGGTGTGTTTATCTTGACAAATTGCGCAAAAAGTATTACTATTTTACAAGGCGCAGGTTACGCGTTCTCTGTCTTTTCAGAGAACGCGGTTTTACGATAATAGGAAAAATTATCGGCGCCAGACATAACCAGTTAAGGAGAGAGTAGAATGCGCGAAAGCGGCATTTTAATGCATATTACATCCCTGCCCGGGCATTGGGGCGTGGGAACTATGGGTCGTGAAGCATTCCGGTTTGTGGACTTTTTGAAGGCTTCCGGTCAGCGGTGCTGGCAGATCCTGCCGTTGACACCCACAGGCTACGGGGATTCCCCCTATCAGTCCAGTTCAACTTTTGCCGGCAACCATTACTTGATCGATCTGGATGCCTTGGTGGAACAGGGCCTTTTGGAGCGCCATGAGCTACAAGGTCTGGATTGGGGACAGTCCCAATCCCGCGTTGACTATGGTAGTCTTTATACGCATAAGCTGACTGTTTTGGCAAAGGCGTTTGAGCGCTTTGATGATGAGAAAGCGCTGGATGCTTTTTGCCGGGAAAATAGCAGCTGGCTGCCGGATTATTGCCTGTTTATGGCGCTGAAGGACAGGTTCAAAGGGGAACCTTGGTATCGGTGGCCGCATAAACTAAAGTTCCGGGAGGCTGATGCCATTTGGCAGGCCCGTCAGGAGCTGAAGGCGGAGATCCGCTTTTTCAGCTTTGTGCAGTATTTGTTTTTCCAGCAGTGGAATGATCTTTGTACTTATGCCAAGGAAAACGATGTCCGGATCATCGGAGATGTTCCCATCTATGTTCCTTATGATTCCATAGAGGTGTGGAGCAGTCCTGAATATTTTCAGCTGAATGAATCCGCTGAGCCCACTATGGTCGCGGGCTGTCCTCCGGACGCCTTTTCAGAAGACGGTCAGCTTTGGGGCAACCCCCTTTATCGGTGGGATTTGATGAAGCTTGACGAGTATGGCTGGTGGATCCGCCGTCTGGAAGCAGCTGCCCGGCTGTATGATGTGATCCGCATTGATCATTTCCGTGGTCTGGAATCCTATTGGGCGGTTCCCTACGGAGATGAAACCGCGAAAAACGGCCACTGGGTCAAGGGCCCGGGTATGGACTTTGTTCATGCGATCAAAAACCGGTTGCCGCAGATCTCTCTGATCGCGGAAGATCTGGGATTTTTAACCCCGGAAGTGCTGCAGCTGCGTGATGAGGCGGGATATCCCGGCATGAAAGTCCTGGGTTTTGCATTTGATTCCAGAGAACCTTCAGACTATCTGCCGCACAGCTATTGCAGCAACACCGTATGCTATACCGGGACCCATGATAATATGACTACCCGACAGTGGTTTGAAACAGCATCGGCTGATTCTGTAGCGTATGCACGGGAATATATGCATCTATCCCCGGAGGAAAGCTTTGTCTGGGGAATGATCCGGACGGCGTTTAGTTCTGTATCTGACCTGTGTATAATTCCAATACAGGATTATCTGGAGCTGGGCGCGGAAGCCAGAATGAATTTTCCCGGCACGCAGACCGGTGACAACTGGACCTGGCGGGCTGCAGCCGATTATATTACCCCTGGGTTAACAGAGCGGATCTACGCTTTGACCAAGCTGTACGGACGGCTTGGTGACTCTAACAAACAATAAATCCCCCCAAGGAGAATTGCGATATGAACTATAACTGTGTAAATATTCTGAAGTGGACAGAGGCACAGCTGAAGTACACCTATGACGTTTCCCTGCAGGAGGCAACGGCGCAAGAACTGCACGAGGCTTTGGGCCAGGCAGTAATGATGGTTATCTCTGATAACTGGAACAACTCCAAGCATACCCGTATGCACCAGCGGAAAGCATATTACATCTCTGCAGAGTATCTGATCGGCCGTCTGGTCTATTCCAACCTGTTTAATCTGGGTATTCTGGATGAGATGAAGCAGCTGTTTGCTGAGCGGGGCGTGGATCTGGCGATCTTGGAGGATGTGGAAGATGCAGCCTTGGGTAACGGCGGTTTGGGCCGTCTGGCAGCCTGCTTCCTGGACAGCGCCGCTTCTACCAATATCCCGCTTTCCGGTTACGGTCTGCGGTATAAATTCGGCCTGTTCAAGCAGAGCTTCGATGAGGCCGGCAGCCAGAAGGAAAATGCCGACGACTGGACTAAATTCGGTGATCCCTGGTCTTACCGGCGCTATAACCATACAGTTAAGGTGAAATTCCCGGACCATACCGTGCTGGCAGTTCCTTATGATGTCCCCATCATTGGCTATGGTACCAAGAATATCAACACCCTGCGCCTGTGGCAGTGCGAGGCAGAGGTAGAGCTGGACTTTAACGCCTTTAATGACCAGGATTACCTTCGCGCGCTGGCGCAGAAGAATAAGGCAGAGGATATCACCCGTGTCCTGTATCCCAATGACTCCACCTGGGAAGGCAAGCGCCTGCGGATTAAGCAGCAGTATGTGCTGTCTTCCGCATCCCTGCAGGATATGTTGCGGGTCTATAAGACTTCTCACGGCAGCGATCTGAGTCACTTTGCGGACTATTATGCAGTGCAGCTGAACGATACACACCCGGCTATGTCCATTCCTGAGCTGATCCGTCTGCTGATGGCAGAGGGTATGGATTTTGAGCAGAGCTTCCGTGTGGCACAGAAGACCTTCTCTTACACCAACCACACCGTCATGGGTGAGGCTTTGGAGAAGTGGCCGCTGGATCTGCTGGGCAGCGTTGTGCCTGAGATCGTGGATATCATTCGCCGGATCGACGAGAAGCTGAAATCTGAGCATCCCAACCTGTTTATTATCCGGGACAATACCGCGCACATGGCAAACCTCAGTGTGTATGTGGGCAGCTATGTCAACGGCGTTGCGGAGATCCACAGCCAGATCCTGAAGGATGACTGCTTCAAGGATTGGTATGCGGCGTTCCCGGAGCGGTTCCAGAATAAGACCAATGGCGTGACACCCCGCCGCTGGCTGGGCCTGTGCAATCCGGAGCTGACACAGATGATCAAGTACCGCATCGGCGGAGATTTCCTTAAGGATCTGGATCGGCTGGAGAAGCTGAAGCCCATGATCGACGATGATATGGTGCTGCAGTTTAATTCCATCAAGCGCCAGAAGAAGGAACAGCTGTGCAAGATCATCGCAGAGAAGGAAGGCGTTCAGCTGAACCCGGACTTCATTTTTGACATTCAGGTTAAGCGCTTACATGAGTATAAGCGCCAGCTGCTCAACGCGCTGAGTGTTGTGGACATCTATTTCCGCATTAAGGACGGCTCGCTGAAGGATTTCCATCCCACTGCCTTCATTTTTGGTGCTAAGTCCGCGCCTGGTTATGCCCGCGCCAAAGCGATTATTCGCTATATCAACCGCATTGCCCGGATGATTAACAATGATCCCGAAGTAGCGGATAAGCTGAAAGTGGTGTTTGTGCAGAACTATAACTGCTCTTATGCCGAGCATATCATTCCTGCTGCCGATATCTCCGAACAGATCTCTCCCGCGGGTACAGAGGCATCCGGTACCGGCAACATGAAGCTGATGCTCAATGGCGCAGTGACTTTGGGTACTTTGGACGGAGCTAATGTGGAGATCGCCAATGAGGCAGGTCTGGAAAATGAATATATTTTCGGACATACCGTGGAGCAGATCAACGCGCTTCGGAATGAGTACCATGCCCGGGGTATTTATGACATCAATGACCGTCTGCGTAAGGCGATCAACACCTTGGTGGACGGTACTGTGCCTACAGATAACGAGCAGCGGGATCTGTTCCATGCGCTGCTGGACGGCACAGGCTGGCACAAGGCTGACCATTACTTCCTGCTGCTGGATTACGCGTCCTATATGGATGCCAAGCTGAAGGCAAACAAGGACTATGCAGATCGGCTGGCCTTTGGCCGCAAGTGTCTGATGAACATTGCCTCCGGTGCAAAGTTCTCTTCTGACCGTACGATCCGTCAGTATGCTGAGGAGATTTGGCACGTACAGCCTACCCAGTATTAAAAGAAAAAAGAGCCCCCGCTCGATACCGAGCGGCGGCTTTTTATACACTTGCAGTTAGTCGGCGCTTTTGGGCTTGCCGGGGTATGGGAACAGCTTGACATTGATGAGCCAAGCCAAAAATACGCCGATAATGGTCTGCGCGACCCGGAGCAGGGAATAGATATAACGTCCGTCGTCTGCGTGATAGACCATCAGGATCACGAAGATAGCCGCTGCCAGGCCGCAAAAAGCCTTGCAGCCTACTTTTTCTGCCAGGATCAGACACAGTAGTACGCCCAGCAGCAGGAAGAACAGCTCGATCCCAGTAACGATCCAAGCCGCCTGAAAGGGCATCTTAGCCAGGTCAGTAATGGCCAGAAACGGCAGACCCAGTCCCAGCGCCACAAAGGTGGCTTTGATCCGCAATTTACCCATATCCACGGTCTTTTCCGAGCTGTCGCGCATTTCGATAATGCCGTAAATATAGATATAAATGGGGTGGACTTCCAGCTCCGGCACAAACAGACGGATCAGCTGCCACACCAAGAAGCCGATAAAAATCGCCAGAACGCTTTTTACCTTTCGCATACCGATATGGGGCAGGTGCTTGGGACAGGTGAGTTTCATAGCGCAGCTCCTTTCCTTGGCGGGAGATTAGCCTTCTTCTACAACGATCTCTTTGAGAACCAGTCCGGGATTCCGGCGGCAAATAAAGTCGATAGCCCAGAAGCTGGAGAATACCAGCAGGCTGCGGCCACGGTAATCTTCCAGCAGCTCCGCATCAGAGCCAAGATTCAGATCGGCAAGATCTCCGGGATAGCTGTCGATGAGCCGGATCTCCTCATAGGGGAGACCCTCCATCCGCAGATCAACGCCGTACTCGTTTTTCATCCGGTACTGGAACACATCAAACTG
>JAZNLP010000102.1:0-6340 GCA_045579165.1 Faecousia sp. | reverse complement strand
GTGGCGGTCACAGCCAGCAGCGGCGCCAGAAGCATGCCCGGCAGCCCCCACAGCTGATAGCCGGCGTACAGGGCGATGAGGGTCACCAGCGGGTCAAGTCCCAACTGTTTTCCCACCAGTTTCGGCTCCAGTACAGACCGCAGCAGCGCTGCTGCCGCATAGGTGGCGATGAGCCCAATGGCTTGGGCAGAGTTACCCTGGAGAAAGCACACCACGCTCCAGGGGATCAGTACCGTACCGGTGCCTAAGATAGGCAGCGCGTCCACCAGGGAGATCAGCACCGCCCACAAAAGGCCGTAAGGAATTCGCAGGATCAGAAACCCTACGCAAAGCACACAGGCGGTGATGCCTGTGAGCTTCAGCTGGGCAAGAAGCCAGCCCCCCAGAGAACCCCTCAGCTGCTTCAGCGCCGGAAGATAGCGCTCCTTCCAGTTTTTCGGCGCAAGGGAAGTGACAGTTTTTTGGATACCGGGCAGCTTGGCAGAGATCATAAAGCTGGCAATGATCCAGGTACCCAGCCCCAGGGCGCTGTCCGGAAGCGCCCTGAGAACACCGGAAGCAAAGCTCAGCAGCCGGACGCTGATCTGATCCAGCAGCTGAGAGCTGCCGGAGAACATTCCGTCCAGACTGTGGGTCAGCAGGGTGCGAATCCCGGCAGGAGCCCTAACGGCCATGCCTCCCACCCAGTCCCGGAGCAGACGGATGCCGGATTGGGCGGTGCTTTCCAGATCCGGGACTACTCCGGCGAGGCTTCCCAGCTCCCGCAGCAGCAGCGCTCCCAACACCAGTGCCGCCAGAATCACCATCACCAGCGCGATCAGCACGCCGATGCCCGCGCCCAGCCACCGGGGAGTATGACATCGGCGGCAAAGTACCCGCACCAAAGGTTCTGCGGATAGGGCAAGCAGCCCCGCCAGAAGAAAGGGCAGGAAGATGGGCAGCAGATACCGGGTGGCAAGCCATGCGCCGAATAGCACAGCCAGCACCCCGGCGATTCTGCGAATGTAACTCTGGGACATATTTATACTCCTTTCTGGGGTAAGAGGGGTTGCAATTTTTGAAAGATATGTTACAATATTTTCAAGACATGGGCTGAAATTATGGAGAATTTGACGACAACATTCCATCTGGGGGTCATATTATGAGCAATAAGCATACCTACTATATTGTAGAAGCATCCGCACTGCCGGAGGTATTTCTGAAGGTGGCGGAGGTCAAGCGCCTGCTTTCCACCGGCGAGGCAGCTACGGTCAATGATGCCACCCGGATGACCGGGATCAGCCGCAGCGCCTTTTACAAGTACCGGGATGCCATCATGCCTTTCCAGAATATGATGATCGGCAGGATCATCACCTTCCAGTTCCTGCTGCATGACCGGCAGGGTCTGCTGTCCCGGATTTTGAATATGTTCGCAGAGTACCGGGCAAATATCCAGACCATCAATTCCATCATGCCCACCAACGGCAGCGCGGTGGTGACCATCTCCGCGGAAACCACGGATCTGACCATCAGTCTGGAGCAGCTGCTGCGGCAGCTGGGGGAGATCCCCGGCGTGGTCAAGGCATCGGTGTTGGCGGGTTAATGAAAATTCCTGACCGCCCTGTGAAAGCAGGGCGGTTCTTTTTTGCACATTCTGTCGCCCGGTGGCGTAGAATGGTGCGGAGGTGGGAAATGATGCTGATGGTTTTGAAATTCGGCGGCACGTCTCTGGCAGACCCGGAAAAGATCCGCGAGGCAGCCCGGAAGGCGACCGCATTAAAAGACCAGGGGTACAAGGTCGTTATGGTGGTATCCGCCCAGGGACATACGACAGATAAGCTGATCCAGGATGCCGCGGCGGTGAGTACCCAGGGCTCTGCCCGGGAAATGGACGCGTATCTGGCAGCGGGGGAGCAGATGTCCGCTGGGCTGATGGCTATGGCGCTCCAGAAAATGGGATATCCTGCCATCAGCCTTACCGGCTGGCAGGCGGGGCTGTTTACCGACGGGGAGCATGGCGCTGCCCGGGTGGTGACCCTCCAGTCTGACCGGATCGCCAGAGAACTGGCGGCAGGAAAGATCGTGGTGGTGGCAGGCTTTCAGGGAGTGGATTCTGAAGGGGATATCACCACCCTCGGCCGGGGTGGCTCTGATACCACAGCGGTGGCGCTGGCGGCGTTTTTGGACGCCCGGGAGTGCCGGATCTATACGGATGTAGATGGGGTATACGATAAAGATCCCCGGCGTTTTGCCGACGCGGTGCGCTACAGCACCATCGGCTACGATGATATGCTTGCCTTAGCCCGGCAGGGGGCACAGGTGCTCCACGACCGCTGTGTAGAGCTGGGGAAATACTATGGCGTGAAGATCCGGGTGCTGTCATCCTTCCGTCCGGGGGAGGGCACATTGGTCTCGGATTGATTCTTGCCGCTTTTTATGGGGGCTATTCAAAATAAAGCGAAATTTCGGTTTAACGGGCAGTCATAATAAATACGTCATTGCGAGGAGCCGTTAGGCGACGTGGCAATCCCGTAATTTTTTGAAAATATTCTTCTAAACACGGGATTCCTACGCCAGTGTGAGCACTGGCTCGGAATGACGGGATATTTTTACCTACCCGCCAAGCCCCAATTTCTCAGGCATAAAACGAAAAAAGAATTTATAAAATACTATTGACAAAGGCCAAAGGGTATGCTAAAATACCCCAGTAATAAAGAAGGCTGAACATCCGCCTCACCGTCAGCGCGCAAGCAAAACGGTTTATATTCCACTTTCCCGGCAGGGATATGTTGCGAATTATGCGGATGCTTTGGCATCCGCTTTTTTATCGTTATTTGGAGGTGCTTACCATCGCTAAGTTAGACCATCAGCTCAATGAGGAGATCCACGACAAGGAGATTCGTCTGATCGGTGCCGACGGTGCCCAGCTGGGTATCGTGTCCGCAGCAGGGGCAAACGCCATGGCTGAGGAGCAGGGCCTGGATCTGGTGAAGATCTCTCCCAATGCCGTCCCCCCCGTTTGCAAGATCATGGACTATTCCAAGTTCTGCTTCGATCAGAAGAAGCGGGAAAAGGAAGCCAAAAAGAATCAGAAGGTAGTGGAGATCAAGGAGATCCGCATGAGCCCCAGCATCGACACCAACGACTTCAACACCAAGGTCAAAGCCGCGCAGAAATTCCTCAACGACGGCAACCGGGTCAAGGTCAGCGTCCGCTTCCGCGGCCGTGAGATGGCCCACACCAACCTGGGCGAGAAGTTGCTGATGGACTTTGCGGAAAGCTGCGCTGAGATCGCAACGATGGAGAAGAATCCCAAGCTGGAAGGCCGCTTCATGGCCATGTTCCTGACCCCGAAAAAACAGTAAACAAGCGAATCAAACCAAAGATAAGGAAGGAGAACCCACCTATGCCCAAGCTGAAGACCCATAGTGGTGCAAAGAAGAGATTCAACCTGACCGCCAGCGGTAAGGTTAAGAGAGCTCATGCTTACAAGAGCCACATCCTGACCAAGAAGACCACCAAGCGTACCCGCCATCTGCGTGCTACCGCTTACGCTGACCAGACCAATGTCAGCGCCATCAAGGAAATGATTCCCTACAAGTAAGGCAGAAGGAGGATACTGAGAAATGGCAAGAGTTAAAGGCGCAATGATGACGCGCAAGAGAAGAAATGCTACCCTGAAGCTGGCCAAGGGCTACTGGGGTTCCAAGTCCAAGCACTTTAAGATGGCCAAACAGCAGGTCATGAAGTCCGGCAACTATGCTTTCGCTGGCCGTAAGCAGAAGAAGCGTGACTTCCGCCGCCTGTGGATCACCCGTCTGAGTGCCGCTGTCGCTCCCTACGGTCTGAACTACTCCAAGTTCATGAACGGTGTGAAGAAGGCCGGTATCGAGATGAACCGCAAGAGCCTGTCCGAGATGGCGATCAACGACACCGCTGCTTTCGCCGCTGTTGTGGAGAAGGCTAAGGCTGCTCTGAACTAAGCAAGCGATCAAGACCCTGCTGGATTCCCGGCAGGGTCTTTTGCATAGAGATGTGGAGGCAAATTGGGGGTTATCCAGCAGTCAGAATGAGTACGTCATTGCGAGGAGCCGTTAGGCGACGTGGCAATCCCCCAACTCTTTCGAGCAGTTTTTGTTACTTTGCCCCACTAACCACGGGATTCCCACGCCAGTGTGCGCACTGGCTCGGAATGACGTGATGTTTTTTGTCGGTGTCCCATCTACTCGTCGAACTGAAATTGGAAAGAAGGTGATCACATGGAACTGAAACACATAGCGAATCGGGAAGGCAGGCTGTCCTCCTTTCTGCGGGGAGAGCTTAACATGTCCACATCGTTAATGAATAAGTTAAAATGGGGCGATGGCATAAAGGTCAACGGCCAGCCTCAGCGGACAAATTTTGCCGTCCGGCCCGGAGATGAGATCACCGTGACTTTGGACGAGCAGACCCCGGCGTATCCTGCGGAGGAGGGGCACTTAGAGATCCTGTTTGAAGATGACCATTTGCTGGCGGTGGATAAGCCTGCCGGAATGCTGATCCACCCCTCCAGAAGCTGCAATACAGGAACGCTGGCGAATTTGGTCGCCGGGTATTTTGCTAAGACCTGCCAGGCCTGCGCCTTCCATCCCGTGACCCGGCTGGACCGGGATACCTTCGGCATCGTGCTGCTGGCAAAAAACGCCCATGTCCATACCTTGCTCCAGAATACCAAGGCAGAAAAACGCTACCACGCCTTGACCTTCGGCGGCCCGGAGACGGACAGCGGCACCATTTGCGCGCCCATCGCCCGCAGACCGCTGCCCAGCCTGCTGCGATTCGTTAGTCCAGAGGGAAAACCCTCGGTGACAGAATACCGGGTGCTGCAGCGAAACGGAATGTTATGTAAACTAGAATTAACCCCCGTCACCGGCAGGACACACCAGCTGCGGCTGCACTGTGCCTATATGGGGTATCCTATTTTGGGCGACCCACAGTACGGGAGCGCCGAATCTCAGGCGTTTTCCCGGGAGCGGGGACTTAGGTATCAGCAGCTGTGCGCGAAATATTTGCGATTTGTCCATCCCGTTACCGGGCAGAGCCTGACTTTGGAATCCAGATTGGACATCCGGCTTCCGGAATTATGAAGGTTCTATTAATTTTTCCCAAACTGGCAGAATCCGGGGGAATATCCCTTGCGAAGGGGGATACAGATGGTTATAATAAAGGCATTGAAAGAGGGATAGCGAGGTGATATCGTTGAAAAAAATGCTGTTTATTCTGAATCCCAGCGCCGGAATGCGCCGGGCGAACCGGTATTTGGTGGACATCTTAAGTGTCTTTAACCGGGGCGGCTATGAGGTGGTCACCCATATCACCCAGAGCCGAGGTGATTGCGAAAAGGTGACCCGGGAGCAGGCGGGCCGTTTTGATACGGTGGTTTGCGCCGGCGGCGACGGCACGTTCAACGAAATGATCACCGGCATCCTCAGCAGCGGGGCGGATGTGTCCGTAGGCTACATTCCCTGCGGCTCGACCAACGATTTTGCTTCCAGCCTGCACCTTTCCACCAATGTGGTCAAGGCGGCCCAGAATATTGTGGACGGCACGCCCCAGATGTTTGATGTGGGCCGGTTTGATCAGCGGTATTTTTCTTATGTTGCGTCCTTCGGTGCTTTCACCAAGACCTCCTATACCACCCCCCAAAGCGTCAAAAACGCCCTGGGTCACACGGCGTACCTGCTGGAGGGCATTCAGGAACTGACCCAGATCCGCTCGGAACATGTCCGATTCCAGCTGGAGGACCGGGTGATCGAGGGAGACTACCTGTTCGGCGCTATCAGCAATTCCACTTCCGTGGGCGGCATTTTGACCCTGGACCCCAAGCAGGTGGACATGAGCGACGGTAAATTTGAGCTGTTGCTGGTTCGTGCGCCCAAGGATCTTGCAGAGCTGCACGAGTGCATTCTGGCGGTGCAGAAGCAGAAATACAACTGCGCCATGATCACTTTTGTCAGCACCCACAAGCTGCGGGTGATCGCCGATCCGGCAATGCCCTGGACCCTGGATGGCGAGCGGGAGGATGGTCATGAAACAGTGGAAGTGGAAAATCTGCAGCATGCCATCCGGCTGATCAAGTGAGGAAAGCATGACAAACACAACACTTTGCTATATCACCCGGGGTGACGAGGTTTTGATGCTCCACCGGGTCAAGAAGAAAAACGATATCAACGCGGACAAATGGATCGGCATCGGCGGCAAGTTTGAGGAGAACGAGACCCCCGACGAGTGCTTGCTCCGGGAAGCCCGGGAGGAGACCGGTCTTACCTTGACCGATTGGCGCTGCCGGGGCATCGTGACATTTCTCAATGAGGGCAGCGAA
>JAZNLP010000101.1:0-3494 GCA_045579165.1 Faecousia sp. | reverse complement strand
CAAATTGTGGATTAGGAGGCGAAGGATCGTGGGAGAATTGATAGCAGTCCTCTCCGGTAAGGGAGGAACGGGCAAAACTTCTCTTTGCGCCGGCATCGCCACCGCCATGGCGGAGCTGGGGGAATCGGTGCTGTGTATTGACTGCGACATCGGTCTTCGCAATCTGGATATTTCCTTAGGCCTGCACGACAGCGCGCAGCTGTCCTTCCGGGAAGTCTGCAGCGGCGGCTACAGCTTGAGCCAGGCTGCGTTCCATCCGGATTTTCCCGATCTGCAGTTTCTCACCGCACCTATGAACTGCACCCCCGAGGAGATCCAGCGCAGCGACTTTGCGGATATGCTTCGCCAGGCCCGGGAACAGTTTTCCTATGTATTTCTGGACGCCCCGGCGGGGATCGACGCGGGATTCAAGCTTTGCGCGTCCTTTGCCGACCGGATGATCCTGGTCACCGGCTCTGATCCTGCTTCCATCCGGGACGCGGCCCGGGCAGGGGAGGTGCTGGAGCTGATGGGGAAAGACAGTGTCCGGCTGATCGTCAACCGGATCTATCCGAAGATGTTTGAAGCCCTGGGGATCACGGTAGACGATATTATGGATCAGGCGGGACTGCCGCTGCTGGGCATCGTGCCGGAGGATCCCGATGTGATGCTGGCCGCAGCCTGCACACAGCCCCTGCTGCGCTATACGAAAAAGGGCGCTGCCAAAGCCTGCAGGCGTATCGCCAAACGAATTCTGGGACTGCCGGTGCCCATTTCCATCCGGTAAATTGCGATAAGGAGAGATGAGAGTGAATATTGCGTTTTTGGCTCACGACAAGAAAAAAGAACTGATGGTCCAGTTCTGTACTGCTTACAAAAGTGTGCTGTGCAAGCATAACCTGTTCGCTACTGCCACTACCGGCCGTCTTATCGCGGATAATACGGGGCTGCCCATTACGCTGCTGCTGAGTCATAAGCAGGGCGGCCACCAGCAGATCAACGCCCGGATCGCTTATAACGAGATCGACCTGGTGCTGCTGTTTACAGATCCCAACACCACCGATCCCTGGGACGATGCCCAGATGATCGAGACCATCCGCCATTGCGACAAGCACAATGTGCCCATCGCCACCAACCTGGCCTCTGCGGAAATGTCCATCATGGGCCTGCAGCGGGGCGATTTGGACTGGCGGGAAATGCTGCACACCAAACCGCGCTACTAAATTACAAATAAATGCGTGTCATTGCGAGGAGCGTGGTGCTCCGCGCAGCGAATCTCAAATTCAAATGATTGCCGGTGGCAATCATACATTGATTCATATGCCTGACGTGGCAATCTCCCGGGGAGTTCTGAAGGATTAGGGGATTGCCACGCCAGTGTCTGCACTGGCTCGCAATGACGTTTTTTTGATAAGGAGAAGAAAAAATGGAGATCATCAAACCCCGGACTTTGTCCGGTTTTATGGAATTGCTGCCGGAAAAGCAGGCAAAGCTGGAGCGCATGATGCAGATCCTGCGCCAAACCTATGCTTCCTACGGCTTTGCGCCCCTGGACACCCCGGTGATCGAGGATGCCCAGATCCTGCTTGCCAAGGGCGGCGGCGAAACGGAAAAGCAGATCTACCGCTTCCAAAAGGGCGATTCGGATCTGGCGCTGCGGTTCGATCTGACCGTGCCCCTTGCCAAGTATGTGGCGCTGCATTGTAACGAGCTGGCTTTCCCCTTCCGCCGGTATCAGATCAGCAAGGTCTACCGGGGCGAGCGGGCCCAGCGGGGACGCTTCCGTGAGTTTTATCAGGCGGATATCGACATCATCGGTGACGGCAAGCTGGATATCCTCAACGAGGCGGAGATCCCGGCAATTATTTATAAGGTATTTAGGGGCTTCGGTTTGAGCCGGTTCCAGATCCGGGTGAATAACCGCAAAGTCCTCAACGGCTTCTATGCCATGCTGGGTCTCAGCGAAAAGAGCGGCGAGATCATGCGTACCGTGGACAAGCTGGATAAGATCGGCGGCGATAAGGTCAAGACCATTTTGGTGGAGGACTGCGCGCTGGAGGAAACCCAGGCAGAGGAGATCCTGAAGTTCATCGCCATCCGGGGCACAAACACCCAGGTTCTGGAAGCGCTGGAGGGCTATGCCGGCAGAAATGAGATCTTTGATCTGGGCCTTGCAGAGCTGAAGGCAGTGACCGCGAATCTGGCAGGCTTCGGCGTGCCGGAGGAGAATTTCGCAGTGGATCTGACCATCGCCAGAGGACTGGACTATTATACCGGAACGGTATATGAAACCACGCTGACGGATCATCCGGAGATCGGCTCTGTCTGCTCCGGCGGCCGGTATGACAATCTGGCAGGCTATTACATTGAAAAGCAGCTGCCCGGTGTGGGTATTTCCATCGGTCTGACCCGGCTGTTTTATGTGCTGGACGAGCAGGGCCTTTTGAATCCGGAGCTTCCCAGCGCCCCGGCGGATGCGCTGGTGCTGCCTATGGGCGGCGAGCCCGGCCCTGCCATCGCTCTGGCGGAGACACTTCGGTCTGCCGGACTGCGGGTGCAGCTCTACGGCGAGCAGAAGAAGTTTAAGCAGAAGATGGCCTATGCCGATAAGCTGGGCGTGCCCTTCGCGGTATTGCTGGGCGAGGACGAGATCGCCGAATGCATGTGCTCTGTGAAGAACATGAAAACCGGCGAGCAGGTAAAGCTGACTGCCGAGGATGCTGCCGCGCTGATTAAGGCCACCCTCAGCGCCAGTAACGGCCCGGTGATTTTGGAAAAATAATAAAAATGCGTCATTGCGAGGAGCCGCCGACAGGCGGCGACGCGGCAATCCCCCAGATATTTCAAAATGCTTTGGAGATTGCCACGCCAGTCTGCGGACTGGCTCGCAATGACGTATCGTTTTTGGAGGTTGGTTATATGGAAGAAAAATTCATTGCAGCATGGGAAGCAAACCGGGAAAAGGCGGCGGCATTGGGCGTACGGATGCGTCCGCTGGATGTAAATAGCGCCAAGCGGTGTCTTTCCGGCAGCCGCCTGAGCGACGGCTTTAATGACCTTGCCGCAAAGGGCGCGCTGAAGCTGAGCTTGGAGGCTTTGGCGGTGGATAGGCGCTTTACTACGCTGTTCACCGATGAGCAGGCCAACGAAGCCCTGACCCGTCTGCTGGAAGCGGGCTACCGGTTCTAAAACAAAAGACAGCCAACCTGAAAAGGTTGCCTGTTTCTATAGGATTGGCTTATTCACCCAAACGGTGCTTGATGGCAGCAAAGGATTCGTCGCTGATTACATGCTCGATTTTGCAGGCATCCTCTGCTGCAACTTCCGGATCAACGCCCAGGGAGATGAGAAACCGGCTGATGATGGTGTGCCGTTCGAATACCTTTTGGGCTGTTTCCAGACCGGTATCCGTCAGCTGGAGGAAACCGTCCCGGTCTACGGTGACATAGCCGCCCTGCTTCAGCAGGCCAATGGCGCGGCTGATGCTGGGCTTGGAATAGCCCATCTGCTCTGCC
>JAZNLP010000100.1:0-2708 GCA_045579165.1 Faecousia sp. | reverse complement strand
CCGGCTGATCAAGGCAAGCTATTCCCTGCTTGGTCTGATCTCCTTCCTCACTGCCGGCTCTGACGAATGCCGTGCCTGGACCATTAAGCGCGGCACAAAAGCGCCCCAGGCAGCCGGCAAGATCCACACCGATTTTGAGCGTGGCTTTATCCGCGCCGAGGTCATCGCATTCCAGGACATGAAGGAATGCGGCACTATGGCCAACGCCAAATCCAAGGGTCTTGTCCGCAGTGAAGGTAAGGAATATGTGATGAAAGACGGAGATATCGTCAACTTCCTGTTTAATGTTTGATCCTCTGCTCCCACCCGGTATCGGGTGGGAGCTTTTACAGCCATTTTCACAAATTATAGACATACAAAATAGACATTTTCTACCCTGCCACAGTGTTGACAACCATAGAGCGCCATGGTATAATATTTTGCGATAAATTGAAATATTACGGCTTTTTTTGAAAGGAGATTCCAATGGCAATGCAGCTGGAAATGGGCAATGTGTATATCCCCGCCTGTAAGCCGAATACCCGTGTTTCTATTTTGGACCGTCTTTCCTCTGTTGACCTGTGTGCTTTCAATTCTTCCGAATATGCTGTTCTTCCCGGCTTTTGTGATGTGCATGTGCATTTCAGAGAGCCGGGTTTTTCTTATAAAGAGACCATCCTTACCGGATCTCTTGCAGCAGCCCGGGGCGGCTATACCGCTGTATGCACCATGCCCAATCTGAACCCGGTGCCGGACAGCAAAGCAAATTTGAAGCAGCAGCTGGATCTGATCCGGCAGGACGGACTGATCCACATCTATCCCTATGGCTCCATTACTGTGGAGCAAAAGGGGCAGCAGCTTTCGGATATGAAGGGCTTAGCACCCAGCATCATCGCGTTTTCCGATGACGGAAAGGGCATCCAGTCCGAGGACATAATGCGTCAGGCTATGCGCGATGCCAAGGCATTGGGCAAACTGATCGTAGCCCACTGCGAGGACGAATCCCTTCTGAATGGCGGCTACATTCACGACGGTGATTACGCAAGAGAGAACCACCACCGGGGAATCTCCAGCGAAAGTGAATGGCGGCAGATCCAACGGGATCTGAAGCTGGTAAAAGAGACCGGCTGCGCCTACCATGTATGTCACATCTCCACCAAGGAAAGTGTGGAACTGATCCGCAAAGCCAAGGCTGAGGGTTTGAATGTGACCTGCGAGACCGGTCCGCACTACCTGATTATGGATGATTCTAATCTGCTTGAGGAAGGTCGGTTCAAGATGAACCCGCCCCTTCGCAGCGCAGAAGACCGGGAAGCTCTGATTAAGGGCATCCAGGATGGGACTATCGACATGATCGCAACGGATCACGCGCCACACTCCGAAGAAGAAAAGAGCAAAGGTCTGGACGGCAGCTCCTTTGGAATCGTTGGTCTGGAGACTGCGTTCCCACTGCTGTATACCTATCTGGTAAAACAGGACATTATAACCATGGACAAGCTGATGGAGCTGCTGGTGACCAACCCCAGAAAGCGCTTCAGCATCAACCAGGGCTGCGACTTCTCAATTTGGGATCTTCGCCAGAGCTATGTGATCGACCCGGAGGAATTCCAGTCCCAGGGCAAGTCCACCCCCTTCTCCGGCTGGCGGGTATATGGCCGCTGCCTGGCTACTGTTTGCGACAGCAAGCTGGTTTGGCTGGAAAAAGTAAGGAAATAATTTGTTTATCATAGATCAGGAGGCATTATTATGGCAAAGCGCAAGGATTTGAAGAAAATTATGATTATCGGCTCCGGCCCGATCGTGATCGGTCAGGCTGCGGAGTTTGACTATGCAGGCACCCAGGCCTGCCTGGCACTGAAAGAAGAAGGCTATGAGGTGGTTCTGGTCAACTCCAACCCTGCCACCATCATGACGGATACCACCATCGCAGATAAGGTTTATATGGAGCCGCTGACTCTGGAGTATGTGGCTAAGATCATCCGCTATGAGCGTCCCGACGCCATCGTTCCCGGCATCGGCGGTCAGACCGGTCTGAACCTTGCCATGCAGCTGGAGAAAAAGGGTATCCTCAAGGAGTGCCGGGTGAAGCTTTTGGGTACTTCCAGCGCATCCATTGAGCGGGCGGAAGACCGGGAGCTGTTCAAGGAGCTGTGCGAATCCATCGGCGAGCCTGTCATCCCCTCGGAGATCACCTATTCTCTGGAGGAGGCCAAGGAAGCTGCCAAGCGGATCGGCTACCCCGTTGTCCTGCGCCCTGCCTTTACCCTGGGTGGCACCGGCGGCGGCTTTGCCTACAACGAAGAAGAGCTTGTTGAAGTGGGTCTGAACGCCTTTAAGCTCTCCCCTGTTCACCAGGTTCTGATTGAAAAGTCCGTCAAGGGCTATAAGGAGATCGAATTTGAGGTCATGCGCGACTCCACCGACCATGCCATCACCATCTGCGGTATGGAAAACATTGATCCTGTAGGCGTGCACACCGGTGACAGCCTTGTGGTTGCCCCCATCATGACCCTTAGCGACCATGACCAGAAAATGCTCAACGATTCCGCGCTGAAGATCATCAAGGAGCTGAAGATCGAAGGTGGCTGTAATGTGCAGTTCGCCTTAAATCCCCACTCCAGCGAATATTACCTGATCGAGGTCAATCCCAGAGTTTCCCGGTCTTCTGCTCTGGCATCCAAGGCATCCGGCTATCCCATCGCCCGGGTCACCGCCAAGATCGCGGTGGG
>JAZNLP010000099.1:0-3214 GCA_045579165.1 Faecousia sp. | reverse complement strand
GATCACAAAGGGGATACCGTTTCGGTAAGCAGTGTGGGCGATGGCCGCCCCCTCCATTTCCGCGCAGATCGCTTGGGTGTCGGCAACGATCCGCCGCTTTTGCTCTTTGGAGCAAACAAACTGGTCGCCGCTGGCCACCCTGCCGATCTTGGTATGCCCCGGATTGATCAGCTCCGCGGCCTCATAGGCGCACCGGCGCAGCTTCTCATCTGCGGGAAAGCCGATCACATCCATCCCCGGCACCTGCCCGATGGGTCTGCCCCAGAACCGCAGGTCAAAATCATGGTGGATGGCATCCTGGCTGATTACCAG
This sequence comes from Faecousia sp., assembly GCA_045579165.1. Classification (GTDB taxonomy): domain Bacteria; phylum Bacillota; class Clostridia; order Oscillospirales; family Oscillospiraceae; genus Faecousia. The sequence goes on along the minus strand of JAZNLP010000099.1, from coordinate 2,902 downwards.
ATCGCCGATATCCAGCTGGGCGTGGAGCGATCCCGCAATACCGGTATTGACCACATGGGTCACACAGAAGCAGTCGATAAGGATCTGGGTACACATGGCGGCATTGATCTTTCCCACACCGCACTGCACCACTACTGCGTCCAGTCCTTCCAGCTTACCTTCCCAAAATTCCATTCCTGCCCGGTCTGTGACCGTCAGGTCTGTCATAGCGCCCTTCAAGGTGTCGATCTCAACAGCCATAGCGCCGATAATTCCAAGTTTCATAGTTTCTCCTCACTCCGGATACACCAGGCGGTCCTGGGTAATGTTCTCCAGCAATGCGGCATAGCGCTTTGCCCAGTAATTTGCCATAGGCAGATTCATGTCCAGGTAGTTCCCGCAATCCTTGGCGCTGGCGCCGGGAACCTCCCCCTGAAAATCACTGATAAACCGAAAGCAGTTTCTTACCAGCGGCAGCACCTGCCGGGATGTCAGGTCTCCCGCCAGCAGCAGGTAAAACCCCGTCCGGCAGCCCATAGGCCCAAAGTACAGCACCCGCTGTTTCCAATCCGGGTCGTTTCGCAGATAGGTTGCAGCCAAATGCTCGATGGTATGCATCTCCCCGGTGTTCATTACCGGTTCTTCATTGGGACTGGTCAGCCGCAGATCAAAGGTGGTGACCGTCTCCCCGCCCACCGCGTCCTTCCGGGATACATACAGTCCCGGCTGCAGCTTGATATGGTCGATGGTAAAGCTGGTGATCTTTTCCATAGAAAAACCTCTTTATCTGTTTTTACTGCAGTTCACAGCATCGATGGCAATCGTCAGCAGCAGACCGGGAATCTCATCCGCCCCATCGTCATACTGCAGCACATAAGTATCTCCCCAGGCAAACAATTCCTTGGAAACGGTCAGAACGCTCCGGCCGTTACAGTAGGCGGAATAATCCCAGCCCATCAGATCGCCCTCTACTTCCCAATTCCGGAAGTCTACACGGTAACGGGGCACAAAGAAAGTAAATTCCCTGCAAATGGTGCCTACCGTCTGTCCGTTGATGACGATCTCAAACTGGGGCAGGAGCGTAAAAAGTTTTTGGTGAATAGAGCCCACCTCACGGCCGCTGCGCTTGTCATAAACATGAATCTGATGTCCAAGAGACAGGATCTCCGCCTTGACAAAATACCGGATTTCGCCCCGTTCATCGTACACATCATAAGTATCCGACCAGGAAAACACTCTTTGCTTGATCTGCAGCTGCATCACACCGCCCCCTTTTGTTATTTATCATACCGCAAACTCCCGGCAAATGCAAGATAAAAGGAATCCAACCAGCCGTTGAGGGAATATCAACCGGCTGTTGTGAAAAATTTTCCCCCGGATTAACGAATGATTGATAGCTTTTTTCCGGATTTTGTGGCATGATAGCCTTAGAAGCCGCAAGGAGGTATACATATGGCACAAACCATCGGGAAACGAATTATGGAAAACCGCAAGCGTTTGGGGATGACCCAAGATGCCCTTGCTGAGCAGCTGGGTGTCACCGCTCAAGCAGTAAGCAAATGGGAAAACGATCAATCCTGCCCGGATATTACCATGCTGCCAAAGCTGGCAGAGATTTTTGGTGTGACCACCGACGTACTGCTGGGTCACGAACCTCAGCGACCTGTTCATCAGGCAGAGGTTGTTGACCGAGAAGCCGATCCGGACGGTGTCCGGTTTTCCGTGGGAGACAGTAAGCATCCCCTTTGGGAGCTGCAATGGGACAGCGGCAAGCGAAGCGCGGTAGCCTTCGCGGTACTGGTACTGTTGGTTGGCTCTCTGGCTTTGGCAGACACCATTTTAAAATGGGATGCCAGCTTCTGGGATATTTTGTGGCCTTCCGCACTTTTGGTATTTGGCATGGAAGGCCTGCTATGCAAGTTTTCCTTTTTCGGTCTTGGCTGCAGCCTGTTTGGTGGCTATTTCCTGATTCAGAATTTAGGGATTTGGAAGCTGAGCATCGGCGGAGAACTGGTATTCCCCGTGATCCTTGTTCTGTTCGGTATCAGCCTGCTGGTAGATGCCCTGCGAAAGCCCCGCAAGCCCCGATTCGCCATTTCCCGTAACGGCATAAAGCTGGGATCTGAAAATGGAGAAGAACGAATCAAAAGTCACTTCTCTATGGATGAAGATACCTTTGAATGCTCCCTCTCCTTTGGGGAAAATACCTATTATATCGATCTTCCGCTGCTGCGGAAGGGCGACATCAGCTGTTCCTTTGGAGAACTGACTGTAGACCTGCGGGGCTGCGAAGAACTGGCAGAAAACTGCAAGATAGAAGCCAGCTGCTCCTTTGGCGAGCTGGAGATCCTGGTGCCGAAGCGCTTTCGGGTAAATCCCATCAGCAGCACCGCCTTTGCCAGCATTGAGTTCAGCGGACACCCGGATGAAGATCCGGATGGCACGATCTTGCTGGACGGCAGCGCAAGCTTCGGTCATATCGAAATCCAATATGTATAAAAGACAAGCCCCGGTTGGGGCTTGTCTTTTTGTCCGTTGACACAAATAGCGCTTTCGTGGTAACATAAGAGCACGGAAAGGAGCTGGTTTTATGGCAGATCAATACTCCCGCACCCGGCTGTTGCTAGGGGAAGCGGGTATCCAGCGGCTGCGAAAGGCGCATGTGGCACTGTTCGGTCTGGGCGGCGTCGGCGGCTACGCACTGGAGGCGCTGGCGCGCAGCGGCATCGGCAAACTGGATCTCATTGACGATGATACCGTCAGCCTGACCAATCTGAACCGCCAGCTTCTTGCCACCCACAGCACTATAGGACAATATAAGGTAGATGTTGCCGCCCGGCGGGTTTTGGACATTGACCCGACCATCCAGGTGCGCACCTTCAAAACCTTTTACCTGCCGGAAACGGAGAATCAGTTTGACTTT
>JAZNLP010000098.1:0-2453 GCA_045579165.1 Faecousia sp. | reverse complement strand
TCAGACTTCTCTTCCGTATGCCGGCTGCAGACCGGGAAAGACAGCCTTTGGGAGTTATTCTCATAGATTCTGCACGCATGGCTTCTGGGATACCGGGGGTGGGACGCTCAACTACCTCCATGGTAGCTTCCGGAGTAATATCCCGGGGAGAGAAGCCTGTTCCACCGGTAGTTAGCACCAACGCGATATTCAGTTCGTCAGCACATTTCATAAGCTCAGCCTTGATCAACTCCCGATCATCGGAAATGATTTGGGTATAGGTGACATCGAATCCTTTATCCTTCAGAATTTCAACCAGATTAGGACCGCTGGTATCTATACGTTCACCGCGAGAGCCTTTGTCGCTGATGGTAATAACTGCTGCTGTATACATAGTCATTCCTCCCGTTTATAATCACCGTGCACACCGCCGGTCTTTCGCAGCAGACGAATATCGGTGATAACCATATCCTTTTGAACAGCTTTGCACATATCATAAACCGTGAGAGCAGCGGTGGAAACAGCTGTCAGCGCCTCCATTTCTACACCGGTACGGCCGTCGCAGGAAACAGTTGCCTGGATTTCCACAGATTTGCGATTCTCATCCAGGGTCAACTCCAAATTGATACCATCCATTAAGATGGGATGACACATGGGGATAATATCCGGGGTACGTTTGGCACCCATAACACCGGCAATTTGCGCAACCGTCAGCACATCTCCCTTTTTCATTCCTCCACTTTGAATCAGAGAAAAGGTTTCTTCGTTTACAAGAACACGGCCTGCTGCCACAGCAAGACGCTGAGAAACGGGTTTTTCACCCACGTCCACCATCTTGGCGCGACCCTGTTCATTAAAATGGGTAAAGTCTCCCATAACTCAACCTCCGATTTGGTTCATGTTTCTTCCAGCCTGACTTCTGTGCAGGGCATCCAGATCCCCATGCCAAGCAGGTTTGTTCCAAATAGCTTCTTTTAATACACGCTGCATCCCGGCAAAGTCCAAGCCCTTCAAAGAATACTCGTCGCTGCTGTGCAGGCAGGGCTTCACCTTGCCATCGGCTGTCAGACGAATGCGATTGCATTGACCGCAGAAGTGGGCGCTGACCGGACTAATCAGTCCGATATTTCCTTTGGCACCCGGCAAGCGGTACAGCTTGGCAACGCCGTCATCTTCTCCTGCAAGGACAGCATCCGGCAGATAATCCAGAACACGGGCGCAAGGAATGAATGCCTTTTCATCAAAATCACCGCTGTCATACATGGGCATCATCTCAATGAAGCGCATATCTACAGGATACTGCCTGGTCAGTTCCGCCAACTGCGGAATGTCCTCCTCGTTAAAGCCGCCGATCAACACGGAATTGATTTTTATTTTCTCAAAACCCGCCTCCAGTGCGGCATCCAGACCTGTCCGGAATGCTTCCAGCTTGCCCACGCGGGTGATGTAGGCATACTTTTCCTCATTCAATGTATCCAAGCTTAAATTCAGCCGCTTCACACCGGCTTCCTTCAGCGGTCCGGCCAGCTCCGGCAGGCGTATGCCGTTGGTGGTCAGGCAAACCTCCCCAATACCACTCACAGCGGCAGCTCTGCGACAGATTGAAACGATATTCTTTTTTACCAGGGGTTCGCCGCCGGTAAACCGCAGCTTGGTAATGCCCAAAGATGCCGCAGCTTCCACAGCGGTGATGATCTCGTCCTCTGTCAGCATTTCGGAATGACTCTTTTTGCACACACCTTCTTCCGGCATACAATACCGGCAGCGCAGGTTGCATTTATCCGTAACAGAAATACGGAGATAGGTAATATCACGGCCCAGCCGATCAATCATAAAGTCACCTCATCATTTTAGCGATGTTAAGCAGTTCCAGTCAGTCCAACGGAATAATCTCGCCGCAACCTTCTACGGTATAACCACCTAAAGAGAGAATCTTCTCTTTGAAAGCGTCGCTCTTCATGGTAGCAATCATCTGCTGGATCTGAGGCGTATCCCACGCATGGTCCGGAATCAGCAGATCATATTCCTCAATGCAGATCGGAATGAAGTCCAGTCCGTACAGATTTGCAGCAGAGTAGATACCCATGCCGGCATCAGCGCTGCCGCTGACGATTTGTGCTGCCACGGAGGTGTGGGTCAGTTCTTCCCGGTCATAGCCGTAAATAGCGGCAGTATCCAGATTCTCTTGGCTGCACAGATAATCTGCCAGAATGCGGGTACCGGAACCTTTCTGACGGTTGACATAGCGGATGCCCTCCCGTGCAATGTCAGAAAACTTTTGGATATTCAAAGGATTGCCCTTAGCTACCATCATGCCCTGCTGACGGCCCACACAGCGGATCAGCTTCACGCCGCCGTTGGGGAAATACTTGTGGATAAAGGAGAGGTTGTATTCACCGGTGACGGTATCCAGTAAATGGCAGCCTGCAGCATGGGCTTCCCCACGGCGTATAGCCATGATACCGCCCATGGAA
>JAZNLP010000097.1:0-5616 GCA_045579165.1 Faecousia sp. | reverse complement strand
ATGCAGAAGATCCTGTATATGCTGGTGATGCTGCCTATGTGCATGAGCTTTTTACTCCGGACATTGGCATGGGTAGGCCTGCTGCAGGATACGGGCATTATCAATAATTTTCTGGACGCCATTGGCATTGGTCGGCTTCAGCTGATCCGTACCCCCGGCGCGGTGATTTTGGGCATGGTCTATAACTACCTGCCCTATATGATCCTGCCGCTGTATGCTACCATCGTCAAGATCGACAAGCGTCTCATCGAAGCGGCGGAGGATCTGGGATGCAACGGATTCCAGACCTTCCGGAAGGTCACTCTGCCCCTGTCCGCGCCGGGTATCTTCTCCGGAATTACCATGGTGTTCGTGCCGGCGGTCTCTACCTTCTATATCTCCCAGAAGTTGGGCGGTACGGATACGGTGCTGATCGGCGACTTGATCGAGCGGCTCTTTAAGCAGGGCGACAACCCCAATCTGGGCGCGGCGCTGAGCTTGGTGCTGATGGCGCTGGTCTTTGTCTGTACCGGCATCATGAACCGCTTCGGCTCTGATGAGGAAGGCGGTGTGGTGGTATGAAAAAAACCAACCGTATCCTCACCATCCTGATGTTCGCGTTTTTGTATATTCCGATGCTGGTGCTGGTGGCGGCGTCCTTTAATATGGGTAAGGATATTACCCAGTTTGAGGGCTTTACCTTCCACAATTATCTGGAGCTGTTCCGGGATCAGGACCTGCTGGAGCTGCTGGGCAACTCTGTGCTCATCGCGCTGCTGTCCACGGCTATTTCTGTGTCCTTCGGCACTTTTGCGGCGGTGGGCATCCACAATCTGAAGCCGAAGCTGCGGAAAATGGTCATGAGCATGACCAACATCCCCATGACGAACCCCGATATTGTCACCGGCGTGAGCCTGAGCCTGCTGTTTGTGTTTGTGGGCACTGGCCTGCTGGGCCAGCGGGAAAGTCTGAATTTCTGGACACTGCTGCTGGCGCATGTAACCTTCGGCCTGCCTTATGTGATCCTGAATGTTATGCCGAAATTGCAGCAGATGAATCCCCAGCTGACAGACGCGGCGATGGATCTGGGCTGCACCCCGGTAAAAGCTTTCTTTAAGGTCATTATCCATGAGATCATGCCCGGCGTTGTGGCCGGCGGTATCATGGCCTTTACCATGAGTCTGGACGATTTTGTCATCAGCTATTTTGTCACCGGCTCCGATTTTGTCACATTGCCGGTGGAGATCTACACCTACACCAAAAAGCCCATCCATCCCAAGATCTATGCCATGTTTACGCTGCTCTTTGGCTTGATCTTCGTGCTGATGCTGACCATGAACCTGCTTCAGCTGCGCGCTGACCGGAAAAAGGTCAGTAAGCGCCCGGTGTCTAAGGGCTGGCAGATCGCCCGGCGTTGGATTGCCGGTGTGGCGGCAGCCTGCTTGCTGATCGGCTGCGGCTGGCTGATCTTTGGTACCCGTCAGGAGAAGATCACCCTCAATGTCTACAACTGGGGCATGAACATGGCTGACGGCACTGACGGCACTATGGATCTGGTGGCGGAGTTTGAAAAGCGCTATCCCAATATCGATGTAAATATGTCGGAATATGAGTCCAACGAGGTGCTCTATACCAAGCTTTCCAGCGGCGGTATTACTGTGGATGTGATCATTCCGTCGGACTATATGATCGACCGGATGATCGCCGAGGATATGCTTTTTGAGCTGAATTTTGACAATATTCCCAATTTCCGCAATGTAGATGAGCAGTTCCGAAACCCGGATTTTGATCCGGAGAATAAGTATTCCGTTCCCTATACCTGGGGCACGCTGGGCATCCTGTATAATACCAAATATGTGGATGAGGCAGATGTTACCGGCTGGGAACTGATGTGGAACGAAAAGTATGCCGGAAAGATCCTGATGATCGACAATTCCCGGGATGCTTTCGGTATCGCCCAGTATCTGCTGGGATACGATATCAACACCATGGACAAAGAACAGCTGAAGGCCTGCGCCGATAAGCTTGCCCAGCAGCGGCCCTTGGTGCAGCAATATGTAATGGACCAGATCTATGCCACCATGGAAAATGAGGAGGCATACATTGCCGCTTATTACGCCGGTGACTGCATGCTGATGATGGAAGAAAACCCGGATCTTGCCTTCTATCTGCCGGAGCATCAGGGCTTTAACCTGTTTACCGATGCCATGTGTATCCCCAAGTGCGCCCAGGAAAAGGATGCGGCGGAAAAGTTTATCAACTTCATGTGCGACCCGGAGATCTCCGGCGCCAACATGGACTATATCTGCTACGCATCTCCCATTTCTGAGGCCAAGGACTATATGGAGGAATACTTGGCGGAAAGCCCCATCGTTTACCCCGATGAGCAGGTGCTGGAAAAGGGCAGCTCCTATGCCTACCTGTCCGAGGAGACCTCCCGGTATGTGGAAAGCCTGTATCAGGAGGCGACCAAGATCTATTCTGCCGATGAGGGTTCTTCCGATGATGGCTGGACTCCGGTGATCGTGGCTGTAGTATTCGTAGCCGGCGCTGCCGGTGCGCTCCTGCTCCTGCGGAAAAAGAAAAAACATTAACTGACCAACCCGGAAGCAAATGGCTTCCGGGTTGCTTTTTATACATACCTATGGTAAACTGAGAAAAAACACAGGAGGAACGGATATGGATCATGAAAAACTTGCCGCAGAGCTGTTTGTAGGAGGCTATAACTGCGCCCAGGCGATCATGGTAGCTTTCTGCGATATTACCGGCTTGGATGAAAAGACCGCTTGTCGGCTTTCCTCTTCCTTTGGCGGCGGTATGGGCAGGATGCGGGAGGTCTGCGGCGCGGTCAGCGGCATGCTGATGGTGGCAGGCTATCTGTACGGTTATGATACCCCGGGAGATGATAAAGAAAAAAAGGCGCACTATGCCTTGGTGCAGGACTTGGCGGGGAAGTTTCGGGAGCAGATCGGCAGCATCGTCTGCCGGGAGATCCTGAAAAATCCTCCCTCTGACCCCAATCCCACGGAGCGGACACCGGAATTTTATAAGACCCGCCCCTGTGCCAGAATGGTTGCCCTGGCAGCGCGGATCTTGGACGAGTACATTGCCCAGCATCCTGTTGAGAAAGCATAAAAAGAGCCTGCCGCGATGCGGCAGGCATTTTATTTCCGGGTCGTGATCTCCAGCTTTGTGCCGTCAGAGGTTACCACAATATCGCCGTTTTGATCTGTGCGGAACAGATGCTCCGCAGGATCAAGGCCATGCACCTGTAGTAACTTGTCGATGATTTTAAGGGTATTTTCGTGGGGATGACCGTATTTGTTGTTTTCCCCAACGCTGATCACAAAATAGTTTGCCCAAGAAGCGTCGATCAAGGAATAAAGAGAGTTATCCCAGGCGTTGTCGGGCAAAAATCGGTCGCTGTTATATGCACCGTGATGGGGCATTTTGATGAGGTTTACGCCGGAACTTAACTTTGCTGCAATTTCTGTAGTCCTAAGAGCCTCGGCGACTCTGGAATGGGCTTCCTTTTCAATGTCGCCGGTGAACAGGAAGGTGGTTTTGCCGTAGGTGATCAGCAGGACCAGGGAATCGTTGTCCTCTTTGGCGGTGGCATCAATCACGGTTACTTCCGCACTTCCCAGTGAATAGGTCGCGCCGTTTTTCGGCACTTCGATCTGGGATCCAAGCTGGCAGACACGGTTGTTGAATTTTTCAAACACCTTTGTGTTCCAGGTGTTGGTATTGCAAAGGGTGCGGCCGATTTTGGTGATGTGATTCAGGCCTTCCACAAATCCGCCGATGTGATCTTCGTGCATGTGGGAAGCAACCAAAAAGTCCAGCTGGGTAACACGGTTTTCCTGTAATGCCCGGGCAACAGCATCGGCTGCGTCGGTATCGCCCCCGTCGATGAGCATGGACTGACCGTCGCACTGGATCAGCGCAGAGTCTCCTTGCCCCACATCAATAAAGGTGATCTGAAAATCAGCATCGTGGGAGGGAGCGATGTAATTGTAAATACCCAGGATAAGCCAGAGCAGTAACAGTAAAGGGATCAGTTTCTTTTTCATGGGCTACCGGACGCTCCTTTCTCTATGGTTTATTGTAACAAACTATTGGTGCAATTACAAGAGATATCGGCGCAGTCTACAGTCGGATGCGGTTTTTATAAATTGTACTGGAAACCGGAAGGCAGATGCGTTATACTTATGGCAGAACCGAAAAACAGGTGAGATTATGAAAAACGACTTTGACAGTATAGAATTTCAGACGGCTTACCACACGGAGCAGCCTTTGGGCGCATTTTGCGCCGGGGGCGGGACTTTGTTTCGCCTGTGGGCGCCTACTGCCGAGAAAGTTATACTGCGTCTGTACCCGGCGGGTAATGATGCGCCGGCGGTAGAGACTCTTTCGATGAATGCCGGACCCAAAGGCGTTTGGGAGTATGAGATGCCGGGAAATCTTCATGGCACTTACTATGACTACGCTGTGTGGGTGGAGGGGGAAGTCTATGAAACCCCGGATCCCTACGGAAAGGCGTGTGGGGTGAACGGCATCCGCAGTATGGTGCTGGATCTAAAGCGTACAGATCCGGAGAACTGGGAGCAGGATCGTCCACCGAAACATACACCGGAGCAGGTGATCTATGAGCTGCATATCAAGGATTTTTCCTGGGATGCTTCCGGTGGTTTTGCGGAAAAGGACAGAGGAAAATACACAGCCTTTACAAAGCAAGGAACAACGCTGTTTAACCAAGGGTGTTTTGCAACCGGACTGGACTACCTGAAAAGCTTGGGCGTTACCCATATCCAGATCCTTCCCATGTATGATTATGGCTCTGTGGATGAGCGCTGCCCGGAGGCGGGGTATAACTGGGGCTATGATCCGGTGAACTACAATGTACCCGAGGGCAGTTATTCTTCAGACCCCTACCACGGTCAGGTGCGTATCCGGGAGCTGAAGGAGATGATCGCATCTCTTCACGCCAACGGCTTCCGGGTCATTATGGATGTGGTCTATAACCACACCTATTCTTTGGATTCTCCGCTATTTAAGACAGTGCCGTGGTATTACTACCGGCAAAACCCAGACGGCACACCCTCCAACGGATCCGGCTGTGGCAACGATATTGCTTCTGAGCGGAGCATGTGCGCCCGGTATATTCTGGAGTCCGTGCTATACTGGGCGGAGCAGTACCACATTGACGGCTTCCGGTTTGACTTGATGGGACTTTTGGACACAGATCTTATGGAGCGAATCCAAAAGGCGCTGGATGAACGCTACGGCCCGGGAGAAAAGCTGGTGTATGGCGAGCCGTGGCGCGCCGGAGATACGGCGGCGGCAAAGGGCGTTACCCTGTGCGATAAACACGCTCTAAAGAAGATCGACGGAAACATCGGCGCATTCTGTGACGATACCCGGGATGCGGTAAAGGGCAGCGTTATGGACAGTAACGGTGTGGGCTTTGTCAACGGCGGACAGATCACGGCAGCGGCTTTGGAAAAATGCGTGGCAGGCTGGGCAGGGGCCCACGGCGCGTTCCAAACACCCCGACAAACGGTTACCTATCTATCCTGCCATGATGACTGGACCTTGTGGGACAAGCTGGTATACACCATGAGTAGCCATGAAAAT
>JAZNLP010000096.1:0-6256 GCA_045579165.1 Faecousia sp. | reverse complement strand
GTTAATTTACGCAGATGACCATATTGTAGTTGCGGTCAAGCCTGCACGGGTCTTATCTACCGATGAGCCTGGAGGAATGCCCGAACTGGTACGGCAGGCGTTATCGGATCCCAAGGCAGATGTTCGGACTGTTCACCGCCTTGATCGGGTGGTCAGCGGCTTGATGGTATTGGCAAGAAACTCTAAGGCGGCATCTAACCTGTCCGCGCAAATTCGCCAGGATACCTTTCAGAAGGAATATCTTGCAGTGGTTCACGGCTGCCCGGCGGAAAGGCAGGGCACATTGGAAGACCTGTTGATCCGGGACAAGGCCCGGAAAATGACCTTTGTTACCAATGCACCGGGAAAGGATGCGCGGCCTGCGGTTCTGTATTATCAGGTGCTTACCCAGAACGACAACATGAGTCTAGTCAAAATTCAGCTGGTTACCGGTCGAACCCACCAGATTCGGGTGCAATTTGCCAGCCGTGGTATGCCGCTGGTAGGGGAGCGGAAATATGCAATTCAGGATGATCCCTGTGAGATCGCCCTTTGGTCCTGCTGCATTGGATTTAGTCATCCAGCTACCGGAGAAAACATGCGATTCTATCAGAATCCGCCGGCGGTTTATCCCTTCAACTGTTTCTCCAATGCATTAGAGAATGCTTGATCTTGTGACCCGCTGCGTTTTTTTAGGCCTTTCATTCTGCCGCCGCTGCTGCGTAGTTTCCGGGCTTCGTGGCGCTGAAGCAGCAAAGAGTCAATATTATCCGTGGTATATTCCCAGCCGTTCTGGTGCAGCACGGTAGCATTTCTGGAAAGGCACATGGAAGCCAGGCCGTAATCTTGGGTAATGACAATATCTCCCGGTGCCAACCGGTTTGCGATGGCAAAATCTACGCTGTCGCTGCCTTTGTCCACCGTTATGATGTCTGCGTCTTTCCTGCTGAAGCTGTGGGCGGTATCGCAGACCAGCACACAGGAAACACCGTGCTTTGTGCAAAGCTGCAGGGCAATATCCACGACGGGACAGCCGTCAGCGTCCACATATACGATCATCTAATCACTCCAATTCCGGTTTATTATACCACAGGAATGGTAAATTGCAAATAAGGAGATGCCTTTAATGGCAAATTATGACTATTTCCAGAATAAAGAATGCGAGTATTTTCCCTGCCATGCCGGTGCAGATCCGGAAAGCTTCACCTGCCTGTTCTGCTACTGTCCGCTGTATGCGCTGGGAGATGACTGCGGCGGTAACTTTACATACACCGAGCAGGGGATCAAAGACTGCTCCGGTTGTTTGATACCCCACCGGCGGGAAAACTACGAAAAGATCCTTGAGAAAATGCCGAAGGTAATGGATTTGGCACGGAAAAACAAAAAATGAAGGTGTACCACCGGCCTCTGTGTCAACTGGCTGCAGAGGTCGGTGCTTTTTTGTCATAATAGGCGGGAAAATATGTAAGAAAATGTCTTGACTTTAGCAAACTAAAGTGATATAGTGGTGAAGTGATTAAAGAAGGAGGTAGCCGGCATGAAATTTCGATCTGAAGCGGTGGATAGACTGTTTAAGTCTTTTTTGAATCTCAGCACATTGGAAGAGTGCTACGCATATTTTGAGGACATCTGCACCATAAAGGAAATTCAGGATATGGCGCAGCGTCTGGAAACGGCGATTTTGCTGTCTGAAGGGTATAGCTATCAGCGGATCATGGAAAAGGTTGAGATCAGTACGGCGACCATCGGCCGTGTCAGCAAATGTCTGAATTACGGCAGCGGCGGCTACCAAATGGCCATTGATAAACTGAAAAGTGGGGAGCAGGATTAACAATGCAGAATTTCTCTATGGATATTTCGGAAAAGGTCAGCGTCCGGCTGCGCTCCCTGTATAGCGGATACGGGTATTCCCAGTTTAAGATGAATAAGTTCGAGGCCTATGACCTGTATGCACGGAACAAGGATTTTCTCATTTCCGATCAGGTCATTACCTTTACCGATCTTAACGGTACTTTGATGGCGCTGAAGCCGGATGTGACCCTTTCTATCGTAAAAAACAGCAAGGATACACCGGAGTATCTGCAAAAGCTTTATTATGCGGAGAATGTCTATCGGGCAGAAAAGGGCTCTCATGGCTTCAAGGAGATCATGCAGCTTGGTCTTGAGTGTATCGGTTTGGTGGACGATCTGTGCCTGTGCGAGGTGCTGACCTTGGCGGCGAAAAGCCTGCAGACCATCAGTGATGTCTGCATTTTGGAGTTTTCTCACTTGGGACTGCTTTCTGATCTGCTGGAAGCCATCGGCGTTCCCGGTGAAATGAAGCAAAGTGTCTTTAAGCACATTGGCGAAAAGAATTATCACGAGCTTGCCGCCGATTGCAGAAGCTGCGGCATTCGGGAAGATAAGATCGCAGCGCTGCAGCAGATCCTGTCCACCACGGGTCAGCCAGAGTCTGTTCTGCCGAAGCTTATGGGAATGCTTTCCGGTATTACCGGTACAGGCGCTTTGGAGCAGCTTCTGCGGGTGGTGAATGCAATCGAAGATAGCGAGATCCAGGCGATGCTTCGATTTGACTTCTCGGTTGTGGACAATATTCACTATTATAACGGCTTGGTGTTTAAGGGCTTCGTTCAGGGGCTTCCCGGCAGCGTTCTGTCCGGCGGTCAGTATGACAGACTGATGCGAAAAATGGGGCGCTCTTCCGGTGCTGTGGGCTTTGCGGTCTACATGGATCTGCTGGAACGGCTGGAAACGGAAAGAAAGTCCTATGATGTGGACGCTCTTGTGCTATACGATCAGGATACGGATCTGAAAATGATCGGTAGCTGCTGTAGCGCCCTTCGTGAGCAGGGCATTACCGTAACCGCCCAACAGCAGATCCCGGAAACTGTTCGCTACAGACAGCTTTACAGAATCAACGGCAGCGAGGTGGAACTACTTGAAAACAATGCTTAATGTTGCCCTTCCCAAGGGACGGCTGGGTGAAAAAGTATATACCATGTTTGAAAAAGCAGGCTTTCCCTGTCCGTCTATCCGGGAAAACAGCCGCAAGCTGATCTTTGAAAACGAGCAGTGCGGCGTGCGATACTTTTGGGTAAAGCCTTCGGATGTTGCGATCTATGTAGAGCGGGGCGCGGCGGATGTGGGTGTCGCAGGCAAGGATATTCTGCTGGAATATGAGGCGGATATTTATGAAATGCTGGATCTGGGTATTGGCAAATGCAAAATGGCTGTTGCCGCCATGTCGGATTATTGTGATGATCCTAAGCGTACCCTGCGGGTGGCTACAAAGTTTTCCAATATTGCCGCCAAGTATTATCTTGGTAAGGGTCGGGATATCGATATCATCCATTTGAACGGATCTATCGAGATCGCGCCGATTTTGGGGCTTTCTGATGTGATCGTGGATATCGTGGAGACCGGTACGACACTGAAGGAAAATGATCTGACGGTCATGGAAACCGTCGTACCCATCAGCGCACGGCTGATCGTAAATAAGGGGAGCTACAAATTCAAATGCCAGCAGATCGATTCTTTGGTGCAGAATCTGGCTTCACAGACGGAGGCGTAATTATGATTAAAATTTATAAATACGGTCAGGTTTCTGATGACCGGATTTTCGCCCGGGCTGTGCCGGAAGTGGATGTAGAAGCGGTGGTTTCCCAGATCATCGCAGATGTGATCAAAAAAGGCGACCGGGCGCTGTTTGAATACACAAAAAAGTTTGACAGAGCCGATATTCAGTCCTTGCAGGTGACCCAGGCGGAAATCGAGGAAGCGGTTGCTTCTGTAGACCCCAATTTTATGCAGATTCTGGAAAAGGCTGCGGTCAATATTCGTAAATTTCACCGGAAGCAGGTGCGGAACAGCTTTGTTATCAATGATGAAGACGGTATCGTCATCGGCCAGAAGATCATCCCGGTGGATCGGGCAGGCTTGTATGTGCCCGGCGGCACAGCTGCGTATCCTTCGACTGTTTTAATGGATTCCATTCCTGCCAAGATCGCCGGCTGCCAGGAAGTCGTCATGGTGACCCCTCCCAACAGCGAGGGAAAGATCAATCCTGTTATTCTGGCGGCTGCCAAGGTTGCCGGTGTTGACCGGATCTTTAAGGTGGGCGGCGCCCAGGCGATCGCTGCTTTGGCCTACGGAACGGAAAGCATTCCAAAGGTCGATAAAATCGTCGGCCCGGGAAATGCTTTTGTTGCGGAGGCAAAAAAGCAGGTCTACGGCAAGGTATCTATCGATATGATCGCTGGACCCAGCGAAATTCTGATTATCGCGGATGGCGCTTCCGATCCCCGGTTTGTTGCCGCGGATATGCTGTCCCAGTCGGAGCATGATAAACTGGCCAGCGCGGTGTTGGTGACCGATTCTGAAGAGCTTGCCATTGGGGTGCAGGCGGAACTGGAAAATCAGATCCCGCAGCTGAAACGGCAGGATATTGCCAGAGCATCCATCGATAACAACGGAAAGATCATTGTCGCAGATAGTCTGAAACAGGCGGTTCAGATCGCCAATGAGATCGCACCGGAGCATTTGGAGCTGTGCGTGGACAATCCATTTGATTATCTGGACAGCATCCGTCATGCGGGCTCTATCTTTATGGGCAGAAACTGTCCGGAAGCCTTAGGTGACTATTTTGCAGGCCCGAATCACACCCTGCCCACCAGCGGTACTGCCAGATTCTCCAGTCCCTTGTCTGTGGACGATTTTATTAAAAAGACACAGTTTACCTATTACACCCGGGAAGCGCTGAAGCGGGTAGCCGGTGATGTTGCGGCCTTTGCCAATGCCGAGGGACTGACTGCCCATGCCAAAAGTGCCGTGATCCGAACGGAGGATGAATCGCTTTGAGCCGTTACTTTAGTGAGAAATTCAAGGAATTAGAGCCTTATGTCCCCGGCGAGCAGCCGAAGGATATGTGCTATGTGAAGCTTAACACCAATGAATCGCCCTTTCCGCCCTCTAAAAAGGCGCTGGAGCGGGCAGAGCAGGCGATGAAGCGGCTGCAGCTATATTCTGACCCACAGTGTACGGAGCTGGTACGGGTAGCCTCTGAACGCTACGGCGTCTCCGGTGATGAGATCCTGTTTACCAACGGTTCTGACGAGGGACTGAATTTTGCGTTCATGGCGTTTTGCGATGATGCCCATCCGGCGGCGTTCCCGGATATCACCTATGGGTTTTACCCGGTGTTTGCGGAGCTGAACCGCGTGCCTTATCAGCAGATCCCTTTGCGTGATGACTTTACCATCGATGTTTCCGATTATGTGGGTATCGAACATACAGTCTTTATCGCAAACCCCAATGCACCCACGGGTAAAGTTCTTACCCTGGAACAGATTGAGATGATCCTCTGTGGTAATCCCAACAATGTGGTGGTCGTGGATGAAGCGTATGTGGATTTTGGCGCGGAAAGCGCTGTGCCGCTGATCCACAAGTATGATAATCTGCTGGTGGTGCAAACCTTTTCCAAGTCCCGCTCTATGGCAGGCGCAAGACTGGGTCTGTGCATCGGCTGTAAGGAATTGATCCGGGATCTGCAGGCGATCAAGTATTCCACCAATCCGTATAATGTCAACAGCATGACCATGGCTGCAGGCATCGGCGCGTTGGAGGACGATGGGTATTTCCGTGAAAACTGTCAAAAGATTATTTTCTACCGTGTTTGGACAGCTGATGCCCTCGAGAAGCTTGGATTTACTGTGCTGGATTCCAGCGCAAACTTTATCCTTGCAAAACACCCGGTAGTAGGCGGCAGGGATGTATATTTGCAGCTAAAGGCGAGAGGTGTGCTTGTACGGCATTTTAATACGCCGAGACTAAAAGACTATGTTCGCATCACCATCGGTAGCATGGAACAAATGGAAGTTTTAGTGGACAATCTGAAAGAGATATTGGAGGAAGCCAATGAGAACAGCTGAAATTATTCGTAATACTGCGGAGACAAAGATCCGCCTATTGTTAGATCTGGACGGAAAAGGCGCTGGCGACATCCGCACAGGCTGTGGATTTTTGGATCATATGCTGACCTTGTTTGCAAAGCACGGCCGTTTTGACCTGTCTGTCAGCTGCGAGGGTGATACCTGGGTGGACGATCACCACACGGTGGAAGATGTAGGCATCGCTCTGGGTCAGGCTTTTGCGGTTGCCCTGGGAGAGAAGCGCGGGATCAATCGATATGGCGATACTATCCTGCCTATGGATGAGGCGCTGATCCTGTCCGCGGTAGATCTGTCCGGAAGAGGATATCTGGGTTATGCCCTGCAGATCC
>JAZNLP010000095.1:0-16186 GCA_045579165.1 Faecousia sp. | reverse complement strand
CCGGTATTTGCGGATGAACCGGCAGAGCGGGGACAGATATCCTCGGCGCTGTCCGCCTTGACCCTGCTGACCATGGTGTTATTTGCGGGATTATCGATTCTTGTGGGTATCAGAGCATAATTCATTTGAATGACACACCCCATTTGCCAGCTTAGCAAATGGGGTGTGTTTGTTATTTCATGGCAGAGCTGCTGTTGAGAACCAAGGTGCTGTAAAGGAACAGCACATCTTCCTCGCCGGTCAGCTCCAGAAAGCGGCCTAACAAGGCACTGCTGACATAGCGGATGTCCACCAATACGATCTCGCTGTAGGCATCAACCAGCAGCGGCGTCAGACTGGAACCGAAAGAGTCCCGGAAAACGATCAGCCGGTCTCCGGAGGTGTTTGCGGGATTTTGAATGGTCAGGATCGCTTGCGAACCGGACAGGAATACTTCATAGGGATCGCTGCTAGAAAACCGCTCCAGATCATAGATCTTGCCGGTAACGCCGCTTTCTGTGTTGTAAACTGTGCAGTTTTCCAGCGTTTCGCACGTCAGATAGTACAGGTTTTCCGGATCACAGGGGAAGGCAGACTGGCCGCTGTAGACACCGTAAAAGGGCGTCAGCACCTGCTGGGTATATGTCTGGGATAGTCTGTCACCAACGCCCAGGGCTTGGGCAAGCTTTTGCGCCACATCCTGCAGCCGCTCCTGCCGCCAATGGGTATCCGTCCGGTAGTAGTCCTCAATGCTCAGATAAGGGAAGATATCCACATAGGTCATATCATCACCGATCTGCCGGGACAAAATCTGCAGAAGCCCGGTATAATCCATAGCAGGATATCCGCCTTTTTCCGCAAGGAAGTAGTTTTTGTCCGGGATTACGGAGTAGAGAACCCTGTGGTTTCCATCCTTGAAGTAGCTGTCATACAGAAACTGCATCCGGTCGGCTGCATGGGCAACACTCTCGGCGTTTAGGGGATAATCGGTTTTTCCAATGAATCCATCAGCCATATAGTAGCCGTTGTTGTCGCTGCGGTTGAGAATTTGGGTCTGCACGAAAGCTTTGACAGAACGAAAACTGTCCCGCAGAGGGAATTGATCTACGGCATAGCTGTCAAAGCCGGTAAAAAACCGGCCGTTTAGCAGGGATTCTGCGGAAAACTCCGGCAGCTGCGCCAGGGGCCTGCGCTCCGCATCGGAAACAGCGGTGGGCTTTTGCACAAGGCACATGATGCAAAGGATTCCGGTCAGCAGAATGAAGGATAGGGTAATGGCGAGGTTTTTTGTTTTTGTCGTCATGTTGATACACTCCCTTCTGTGTCAGAATCGGAAATAAAGGAACGGATTAAACGAGCCGTCCACAAGGTAAGCGGTGACAGCCAGCAGCAAAGCGCAAAGCGCCAGCGGCTCCAGAATATTGAGGATCTTTTCGCCTGTGGTTTTTGATTTGACCCACGAAAGTGCGCGTTTCGGCAGCGGTGTCGCGCCAATGACGGCGATCAAAAAGATCAGACCGTAGCTTTTTAGCTGATACACGGCTTCCGGACTTGTGAGAGGAAGCCCATTTGCACCGAACAGACCGCCGATATCGCTGACAGCCTGGCCGAGGCTGGAAGCGTTAAAGATCACAAAGCTTATCATCACCAAAAACAGTACATAGATATGGGAAAAAAGCGAAGGCAGTTTTTTCAGCCACCTATCCAGCAACAGCTTTTCAAGCACCAGGAAGAAGGCGAAGAAAAGTCCCCATATCACGAAATTCCATGCCGCTCCGTGCCACAGACCGGTAAGAAGCCACACAACAAGGATGTTGCGAAGCCATTTATATTTGGAAGTCCGGTTTCCCCCAAGGGGGATATACACATAGTCCCGGAACCAGGAGCCCAGGGACATGTGCCAGCGCCGCCAAAACTCAGAAATGCTTTTGGAAATGTAGGGGTAGTTGAAGTTTTCCAAAAAGCGAAAACCGAATATCCGCCCCAGACCGATGGCCATGTCAGAATAGCCAGAAAAATCGAAGTAAATGTGCAGGGCAAAGGCTATGGCGTACAGCCAGAAAAACAGCACACTTTGATCCCCGGACTGCCGAAAGGTGTCACAAAGCTCTCCTAATTGGTTGGCGATGAGAACTTTTTTGCCAAGACCGAACAAAAACCGAGAAATGCCGGAAGCAAAGCCTTCCAAAGTATGTTTGCGGCTGTTCAGATCCTCTTCTACCGTGGTGTAGCGGACGATAGGACCGGCGATCAGCTGGGGAAAGAGCGCCACATAGGTGGCAAGGCGCACAAAGCTTTTCTGCACGGCAGCGTCGCCCCGGTATACATCGATGGTATAGCTGAGAGTCTGGAAGGTGTAAAAGCTGATCCCGATGGGCAGCGCCAGCTTCAGCAGCGGAATGGAGAGGCCTGTGAGCTGATTGATATTTTCCAGAAAGAAGTCTCCGTATTTGAAGAGGCCCAGCAGCAAAAGGCTGGTGACTACAGAGGACCAAAGAAAGACCTTAGACCAGATACTGCCCCGAAACCGATGGATCAGCAGTCCGTGAACATAGGCAGACAGGGATGAGCCGATCATCAGCAGAACATAGATCGGTTCGCCGTAGAAATAAAAGAACAGGCTTGCCAGCAGCAGGACTAGATTCTTCCATTTTTGGGGAGCAACAAAATATAGCACCAATACGGCCGGGAGGAAATAGTAAAGAAACGGGATACTGGAAAACAGCATAGAGCTGCACAGCTCCTTTCCGGGTCAGAATATGTAACCGCCCGTGTGAGACGGGCGGGGCAGAGTCTCGATCAGATTGCAGGATTCCGGAAAGCCTCCACCATGGCTTCTTCATTGACAAACTCGGAATTGACGGCCAGATACAGCACGCAGTCGCTTACAGCAGTGACCTTCACATAGTCCGGGGGAGAAGCGCAGATCCACTGGGCATTGGCGGCACGCTGCTCCAGGTCGGAGACATAGGCTGCAACATCTGTGCCATCCTGGACACGGATCACAGCAGCCTCAAACCGCTGAGAGGAGATCATGGGCATACAAATGGCGATCTCTTTAAAGTTCAGCTCACCCAGAGTCAGGGCGTTCAGGTAAAACTCGCTGCCGTCCATCACTTCGGTCATGATCTGAATGTCGGCATTCTGGGTGATGGTCTGCATGATCTCGAGGGCAGATTTACCGTCCCAATTTGCGGAAGTACCGTTAGGAGCGGTAGAGGAAGAGCCCTCGGTGTTATTGGGAGTTTGGGCGGCGTTGCAGGCAGCCAGCGTAAAAAGCATGACAAAGCAAAGCGCCACAGCAAGGATTTTTTTCATTGGTTAGTTCCTTTCTTGTTTGGAAATAGCTTGTCCGCAACAACATATACGGCAGGTCGTGTGGACTTCTGCATTATAGCAGGGAACAGGAGATTTGTAAGAACAGATTGTAAATGATTTATGTGTATTATAAGAATATTTTTTGAAAATCAAACAGTAAGAACGAAAACACCAGCTGTTTAAGCTGGTGTTTTCGTTTGTATGCGTGCTTAATATGAAAACATTTTCTTGAAATTGATCTGACCCTTGTCTCCACCATAACCACAGCGGCGATAGAAAGCGTGAGCATCTGCCCTATCTGCACCGGATACTAATCGAACCCCAGTTGCGCCGGTTTCTATTGCCCAATGTTCGACCTGTTGAAGTAAGGCTCTCCCAATGCCTTGTTGCTTGTATTTGCTAGATACTGCTATACCCATGATGTTTTTCATATGCGGTGCATATATTAGGTCATAATCATTTGCATGAACATATCCAATAACTAAACCATCAGAAACTGCTACAAAGATTTTGTCAGCGTTACTGCAGAGAAGTCTTGCTATGTTTTGCATAGTATCATCCAAGGAATATTGATAACCCATCTCGTCACAATTAAGCTGCCAAATGACCTTTGCGTCGGATTCAACTGCTTCACGAATAGAAAAATCTTTGATGTGAATCATTTCTGTGACCTTTCCTTCGCTGTATTGATCGCCGATATCAAAATCCGCTTTATCTCAACGCACCGATCAAGAATGGTTGTGTCGCCATAGTAGTTACTTTCGATCAACAGTTCCAGCCAATACTCACTTTCGGAACATTCCTTCAAAGCAATCTGCAACTTGGCGATGAAGTCCGCTTTACTGTGTGCGTAAAAGGCTTCCCGGATATTTGCGCCAATACTTGTTCCAGAGCGGACAAGCTGATTTGTCAAAATACTTTCCTTTTGACTGCGCTTGATCTCATTGTAAACACGAATAATCTCCAATGCAAATGCCTTAGATTTTGTCAGCAAGGGACTATCTGCCATAATGACCACCTCATAAACTGGATATGTTTATTATAGAGGTGAAACGTTGGTTTTGCAATATACTTATTCACTATTCACTATTACCTATTACTTCCAAAAATCGCCTGTGGGATTTAGTGAAGAGTGAATAGGGAATAGTGAAGAAGTAAAAATCGCCAATCTTCTGTCGAAGATCGGCGATTTTTGGTGGGGGATGGTGGATTCGAACCACCGAAGGCATAGCCAGCAGATTTACAGTCTGTCCCCTTTGGCCACTCGGGAAATCCCCCATATTCAGTTGGCTCGATTGGAGCCGGTAGACGGACTCGTTCAATCAAGGTGCGGCTCGGTCCAGCCCGCGCCGACAACGCTCATCCGCGTTGCATTGAATCGTTCAAGTCCATTTGAGCGCAGGCTCATTTTGGAGCCGGTAGACGGACTCGAACCCCCGACCTACTGATTACAAATCAGTTGCTCTACCAACTGAGCTATACCGGCGTCTCGAACCGAACACGCTTATTATAGCGATGAGCATGCCGTTTGTCAAGCACTATTTATCCGAAAAAGCACCTTTTTTGAAAAAGACAGGATGCTTCAAAATCAGACCGCCCTGCAAGTAAGCAGGGCGGTCTTAAACGCACATCAGATCTCGATATCCAGCTTGCTGACAACAGCCGCACAGCGCTTGCACAGGCCGTTTTCGTCTGCTTCCAGAGAGTGCATCCAGCACCGGGGGCACTTTTCACCCTTGGCTTCGGACACGCCGATGACCAGCTCGGGATAGTTGACGCCATTGCCAACCTCCGCGCCTTCCTCGGGCGCGGCCCAGTCGCAGGCGGAAACAATGCAGATCTCCGCCAGATTCAGTCCTTCGCAGGCGGCCTTCAGTTCCTCGCTGCCCTGCAGGGTCACATGGGCTTCCAGAGCCTTGCCGATCCGCTTGTCAGCGCGAGCTTTCTCCAGCACGCCGTTGACATCCTGGCGCAGCTTCATAACGGCTGCCCACTTTTCCATAGCCGCATCATCCAGCGCGTAGGCGCTGAAGCTTTCGGGCATCTGGTTCAGCAGGACATTTCTGCCGTCGTCGCCGCTGCGGTGGGGCATAGCCTGCCAGATCTCATCACAGGTGAAAGCCAGGATGGGAGCAAACAGCTTCGCCATGGCATCCAGGATCAGGAACAGGGCAGTCTGCGCGGAGCGGCGGCGGTTGCCGGAGGCCTCTTCGCAGTACAGCCGGTCCTTGATGATGTCCAGATAGAAGGAGGACAGCTCAACAACACAGAAATCGTTGATAGCGTGGGTGACCACATGGAACTCGTAGTTGTTGTAAGCGTTTCGTACGGTGGAGACCAGCGCATTCAGCTTGGTCAGCGCCCACTTATCCAGCTCTTCCATCTGCTGGGCGGGGATCAGATCGTTGGGGTCGAAGTCAGCCAGATTGCCCAGACAGTACCGGGCGGTGTTACGGAACTTCAGATAGTTCTGGGCGATCTGCTTGAAGATCTCCTTGGAGCAGCGGACATCCGCATGATAATCGGAGGAAGCTGCCCACAAACGAACGATATCAGCGCCAAAGTCCTTAATAAGATCAGCAGGATCCACGCCGTTGCCCAGAGATTTGTGCATAGCCCGACCCTGGCCGTCAACTACCCAGCCGTGGGTCAGAACCTGCTTGAAGGGCGCGCCCTGATCCAGAGCACCGACGGAAGTCAGAAGGCTGGACTGGAACCAACCGCGATACTGGTCAGCGCCTTCCAGATATACATCCGCAGGCCACAGCTGGGGCGTGCGGTGCATCAGAGAAGCGTAGTGGGTAGAGCCGGAGTCGAACCAGCAGTCCAGTGTGTCAGTTTCCTTCGTAAAGGCCTTGCCGCCGCAGTGTGGGCAGGTGAAGCCGTCGGGGATCAGCTCCATAGCATCCTTTTCAAACCAGATGTTGGAGCCGTGTTCATCAAAAAGTCCGGAGATCTTTTCGATGGATTCAGGTGTGGAAACGGGCTTGCCGCAATCCTGGCAGTAGAATACGGGGATGGGCAGACCCCAGCGACGCTGACGGGAAATACACCAGTCTGCCCGCTCGCGGATCATACTGGTCATCCGGTCCTCACCCCAGGCGGGGAACCATTTTACATTCTCAATGGCTTTCACAGCCTGATCCTTGAAGGATTCCACGGAGCAGAACCACTGAGGAGTCGCCCGGAAGATAACAGGCTTCTTGCACCGGTCATGGTGGGGGTAGGAGTGGGTGATCGCTTCGGAAGCGAACAGAGCGCCGCTTTCTTTCATGTCCGCAAGAATAATGGGGTTACTCTCTTCGGTCTTCAGACCGGCGTACTTGCCTGCGTAGTCCGTGTGGCGGCCGTAATCGTCTACAGGAACCACCAGCTCCATGCCGTAACGCATACAGGTCTGATAGTCATCTGCGCCAAAGCCGGGAGCGGTGTGGACACAGCCCGTACCGGAATCCATGGTAACATACTCGGCATACACCAGCCGGGAAGTCTTGTCAAGGAAGGGGTGCTGTGCCAGCATGTTTTCGAAGAAAGCGCCGGGGTAAGTGGCCAGAATTTGGTAGCTTGTATAGCCGCCGATGCCCATGACCTTTTCGCACAGAGCCTCTGCAACAATAAATGTTTCATCGCTGTAGTCGGGCTTAACCAGCACATAGTTATCCCGGGGATGCAGGCAGATAGCCATATTGCCGGGCAGAGTCCAGATGGTGGTGGTCCAGATGATGAAGTAGGTCTTGCTCAGATCGAATTGGCTCAGCTTGCCCTGATCGTCCTTCAGAGCGAATTTCACATAGACAGAGGTACAGGGGTCATCCTTGTACTCAATGTCCG
Source organism: Faecousia sp. (assembly GCA_045579165.1). Classification (GTDB taxonomy): domain Bacteria; phylum Bacillota; class Clostridia; order Oscillospirales; family Oscillospiraceae; genus Faecousia. The sequence goes on along the minus strand of JAZNLP010000095.1, from coordinate 9,058 downwards.
CTTCTGCCACAGCGGTGGCGCAGAAGGGACACCAGGTAACAGGCTTCAATCCTTTGTAAATAAAGCCCTTATCAAACATCCGGCCAAAGACCTTGACCTCCTGCGCCTCGAAGTGCTTATCCATGGTGCGGTAGGGGTTTTCCCAATCGCCAACCACACCCAGACGCTTAAAGCCGCCCATCTGCTTCTGAATAAAGTCCTCAGCAAAATCCTCGCAGGCGGCGCGGAATTCGGGAACGGACATATCCTTATTGAGCTTCTTTTTGGAATTTTCGATCGCCCGCTCGATGGGCAGACCGTGGTTATCCCAACCGGGGACATAAGGGGTATAGTAGCCCGACATGGCGTGGCTGCGGACGATGAAGTCCTTCAATGTCTTATTCAGAGCGTGACCCATGTGGATGTAGCCGTTAGAGAAGGGAGGGCCATCGTGGAGCACGAAGGGGGGCAGATCCTTGTTCTTCTCCAGCATAGTGTTATACAGATCCAGCTCCTGCCAACGCTCCAGCATACCCGGCTCCCGGGCAGGAAGACCCGCCTTCATGGGAAAGTCGGTCTTCGGGGTGATAATGGTGTTTTTATAGTCCATTGGAATGTTACCTCCGTAATCATTTCATAATAAAAGCGCCTTTGTCTCCATGAAAGAGACAAAGGCGCGTAAACCTCTGCGGTACCACTCTTATTCCGGTTTCCCGGCACTCGCGTGCGCGTTATCGGGCGCAAATCGGCGCAGCCTACATATCGGTGCGCTGCTCAGGGGTGATACAAAAAACATTCCTGCTTGCTGCCTTGCACCAACCGGCAGTTCTCTGAAAGCGGTGTATCTATTTGCGTGTCCCCGTCATGGCGTGATGTGATTTACTTGTGAGTGGGGTCGTAATTACGGCCGAACTGCAGGTTTGCAAACTTGCTGGTGGTAGTCTCATTGATGGGATGCTTCGGTTCAGCCTTGGGGGCCGTCTCCTCGGTGGTTCCCACCAGAGCCTCCAAATTGGAGGAGATCTCCTGGGCTACAGCGTCGGTCTCGTCCGGGGTAGGGGCGTTGTCCGGGTCGCTGTCATAGTCAAACATGGCACTGTTAGCCGGTGTGGGAGCAGCCTTCTCAGGAGCGGGACGGTTCGCATCCTTAATGCGCTCCAGCGCCTGGATGCAGCTTTGCAGCTGGTCTTCAATCTCCTGAATCTTGACAGCGGCTGCCCGACGGGCTTCTTCTACCCGGGCATTTTCCTGCTCAATGAGCTCAGTAGCATTCTTTGTGTTCTCGGCTGCGGCAGCGTTGGCATCGGTCAGCATTTCGGTGCACTTGGCTTCTGCTTCCTTGACCATCTTGTCGCAGGTCTTCTGGGCGTTGACCATGGCATCTTTCATGCTGGCTTCGTTCTTACGGTATTCTTCCAGCTTGCCTACCAGGACCCGCATCTTGCTTTTCAGCAGGGCGTTCTCTTTATACAGAGTGATATAGTCCTCGGTAAGGGGCTCCAGAAACTCGTCAACAGACTGCATATCGTAGCCGCGGAGCTGCTTTCCAAAAGAAATCTGTTCGATCTGCTGCGGTGTAAACATAGATTATCCTTTCTGCGAAGCTTAGATGTAGCTTTCTACTTCGCTCTGAAGATTTTCCAGGTCACCCACAACATCCATGTTATGGGGACAGAACAGGTAAGTGGACTGAGCGACCTTTCTGACTGTGCCGTCCAGGGCGTAAGAGCAGCCGGAAAGGAAATCCACAACCCGACGGGCCATGGCCTTGTCAACGTTCTCCAGATTCAGGATAACGGCCTTCTTGGCGCGCAGGTCATCGGCAGCCTTGGAGGTGTCGTTAAAGTTGGAGGGATGGAACAGAACCACCTCCTGCTTGTTGCCGCCGGAAATGATCTGACCGCTGAAGCCTACAGGAACTGCAGGGGCGGGAGTGGTGTCGATATCGAAGGAATCGTCATCATCCATAGAATTCATTTTGAAGGGGTTGGGACGGCGGCCGCTGCGGGAAGAACGGACTTCAGCTTCCTCTTCGTATTCTTCCAGTTCGTCCTCGTCGTCGTACTCATCGTAGTCGTCGTCTGCGTAGGGCTGTGTAAACTTCTTCACATTATCCCAAAAACTCATAATTTCTATTCCTCCTGTATGTTCACATCATTACGGATGATGCGTTGCATAATTTCGGCTGCCGAAGATCGCGGTGCCAAGGCGGATCATGGTGCTTCCACAGGCAATGGCATCGGCAAAATCATCTGACATACCCATAGACAGAATGTCCATGGATACATTATCGCCTTTTTTTCCCGTTATGTCAACACAAAGGTTGCACATTTCTTGAAAAAATTTGTGATTTCCTGTCGAAATTTCGCAAACGGGGGGAATTGCCATAAGACCGCGGACGCGAATATTGGAAAAAACAGGAATTTTGTCCAGAACATCCCATATTTCTTCCGGTGCAAAACCGCCCTTTGCCGGCTCACGGCCGATATTGATCTGCAGCAGTATGTCCTGCACGATGCCCTGCTTCGCGGCTTCTGCCTGGATGGCTTCCAGAAGATTGAGCCGGTCAGCGCTGTGGATCAGGGATACCTTGCCCACCACTTGCTTTACTTTATTTGTTTGCAGCCGTCCAATAAAATGCAAGGGACAGCCATCATAGGCGTTTTCCGAAAGCTTTTGGGTCATCTCCTGCACGCGGTTTTCCCCGCAGCAGTCGATACCGGCGGCAATGGCCTGCCGGACAGCGGCAGTATCGTTCATTTTTGTGGCGGCACAGAGCTTAATATCCTTGGGGTCGCGGCCTGCCGCTATGGCGGCAAGGGCGATCTGCTGCCGAATGTTGGCGATGTTTTGAGCAATGGACATGAGCGCGCTTCCTTTCTTTCTAAGCGCACAAAAGCGACGGTTTGATCCCGTCGCCTTTGCGTGGATTATTGTGCAGGTGCGGCGGCCTTCAGGGGCTTCATGGGGGCCAGGGTGGAGATGGCATGCTTGTAGATCATCTGCTGCTTGCCGTCACTGACCAGCACCACCACAAAGCTGTCGAACCCTGTGATGACGCCCCGAAGCTGAAAGCCGTTCATCAGAAACAGCGTCACCGGAACTTTATCCCGGCGCACTTCCTTTAAAATGGCTTCCTGTAAGTTGATGGAATCTGGCATATGTATACCTTCTTTCTTTGAGATATACATATCCTAGCATTTTTCAGTTGTCGGATTCGTGCAGAAATTGTCGTGCTTTTGCAAGAATTTCTTCAGAACTGTCCCCCGGCTGACGGATGATCCAGTTGATAGCGGGATTCCGGCGGAACCAGGTCAGCTGCCGCTTGGCATAGTGCCGGGAAGCCTTTTTGACTTCCTCAGCCGCCAGTTCCACAGAGTCTTGTCCGGTAAGCGCGGCGACAAATTCTTTGTAGCCGATGGCCTGCATAGCGGTACACTTGGGGGAGATGCCGGAACTGAGCAGGGAGCGGATCTCATCCAAAAGACCGCCTTGCAGCATCAGATCGACTCTTAGATCGATTCTTTGGTACAGCTGTGACCGATCAGCAAAGTCCAGCCCTATCCACAAAGGGTCATAGCGGGGCGGCTGTGCCTGGGTCTTTTGATTGTGAGCGGTGATAGTTTCCCCGGTTTCGTAATAGACCTCCAGCGCACGAATGATCCGCTTCCGGTCAGCAAGGTGCAGCCGGGCTGCAGATTCCGGGTCGATAGAGGAAAGCAGCGATAACATAGCTTCCATACCTTCCCGGTCGGCTTGCTGCTCCAGCTTTTCTCGCATTCCGGTGGCGGGGAAGGGGGCAAAGTCGTTGCCTTTGATCAGACTGTCCATGTAAAGTCCGGTGCCGCCGGCAATGATGGCGGTTTTCCCCCGGGAAAGGATGTCATCTACAATGGGAGCGGCCATTTCACAGTAACGGCTGACAGAAAAATCCTCCCAAGGCTCCGCAACATCCAGCATGTGGTGAGGGATGCCCTGTTTTTCTTCTTCTGTTGGCTTTGCGGTGCCGATATCCATCTTCCGATAGATCTGCATGGAGTCACAGGAGACCACTTCGCCGTTTGTCAGCTTGGCCAGCTGGACCGCCAGGGCGGTCTTACCGGAGGCAGTTGGCCCTGGAATACATATCAAGTTGTTCATGGCCGTGCCTCCTTGATTCATTCCTTACATGAAGAGTATCGTAATCCAGCAGATCCCAATAAGAATACCTGCAACCAAAGAGAAAATGGCAAGCTTGCGCTTTCTTCTGCGGTGTTCGTAAGCTTGTACCAGCATTAGCAAAGCGGTCAGGGGAAGATACAACAAAGAGGATTTTTTCCAAACGCCCAGCAGCTGCAGTACGGCAAGAGCGAATACGCCGATGGTGCAGACCAAGCCGATGGTATGGATGGCCATTTCGTACCAGGCACGATAGGACCGATGTGACTTTCTTTTTGCCATAATATGTTCTCCTTATATGCGTTTAAACTGCTTTTCCAGTTGCTTTTTACTCAATGTGACACAAATTGGTCTGCCGTGAGGACAGTATTTCAGGTCCTCTCTGGACATGACCTGTTTGACAAGCGCTAACAGCTCCGGCTCGCTGGTGATCCAGCCTGCCTTAATGGCGGCTTTGCATGCGACAGTGTGAAGCAGCTCATCGCGCACCTTGGTTTTGTCCTCCCGTCGGCCACTGAGCAAATCGGAAGCCAATGTTTCCAGCGCGTCAGCGGCATCCTCCGGACTTAAGTCCATGGGGATCTGCCGTGCCAGTACGGTATTATCTCCAAATTCCTCAATCTCAAAGCCAAGCTCGGTGAGAAGCTCCCGGTTTTGCAGCAGCTCCGCTGCGGCATCCGGCCGCAAAGAGACGGGAATAGAGGTCAGAAGCATTTGAGAAGAGATGGCTTCCTGATTGGCTTTCAGCTTTTCAAACAGAATCCGCTCGTGAGCGGCGTGCTTGTCGATGAGGAAGGCATCCTCGCCCTGCTCCACAAGAATATAGGTGTTATACAGTTCACCCACCATCCGCCAGGGAATCTGAGTATCCGCATCCAGCTGGATCTGTTCCGTTTCCGGTGCAGGAGCGGAGGGTGTTTCCTCTTTGGGGACAGGAATAGGCGCTTCCTTCGGCAAAGCAGCCGCTTGCACAGAAGGCAGCATGACAAAATCCCGCAGAGGCATATTTTCCGGTCGCTGAACCTTTTGGGCTGTGGCGGCCGCTGCCTGAATGTTAGGCTTCGGCGCATCCTTCAGCGCTGTAGAAAATGTCTTATATTCCTGGGGCGTCATGGTGCGGAAGAAGCTTTCCTGCTTGGCAGGTGTACTCTTTTGGGCGGTGGGCTCAGGATCCGGTGCCTTTGCGGGCTGGGGTTTAAACTGCACCTGCGGGCGGTCTGTCTGCTTGTTCAGCGCGCCCAGAACGCCGTAATGGACACAGTCGAACACGGCTTTTTCCGACAAGAACTTAACCTCAGTCTTTGCCGGGTGGATATTCACATCCACGGCGTTGGCAGGAACGGTCAGATGCAGTACGCAGGCAGGGAACTTTCCTACCATGATCTGATTCCGGTAAGCTTCTTCCAGGGCGGAGATCAGCAGCTTGGAGCGAACAGGGCGGTTATTTACGAAAAAGGTCTGCATATTCCGGGTAGGGCGTGCATCGGTGGGTCTGCTGACATAACCGGTTAAGGTGTAGTTGTCCCAACGGCTCTCCACCTGTACCATACGGGCAAGATCCCGGCCGTAAACGCAGTAAACAGCGGCCTGCAGCCCGCCGCTGCCGGGGGTGGACAGGATCTGCTTGCCGTCCCGCAGGAGGGTAAATGCCACCTCCGGATGAGCAAGGGCCTGCAGCTGCACAACGCTTGCTACCCGACCGCCTTCAACGGTGTCGGATTTCATAAATTTCATCCGGGCAGGGGTGTTAAAAAACAGGTCGCGGATGATAATGGTCGTTCCGTCCGGACAGCCGGCTTCCGAGGCTTCCGTGATAACGCCCGCCTCCAAATGCAGACTGGTGCCGGTGATGGAATCGGCGGTTTTGGTCATTAGGTCAATGCGGCTGACCGATGCAATGGCAGCCCGCGCTTCGCCCCGGAAACCCATAGTTCCGATAGCAGCCAGATCCTCCGCGGTGCGAAGCTTGGAGGTAGCATGGCGCAAGAAGGCGGTTTTGGCATCCTCGGCAGACATACCGCAGCCGTTGTCAGTTACCCGCAGGAAGGTCATGCCGCCGTCCTTGATCTCCACGGTGACCTTGGTAGCGCCTGCGTCTACAGCGTTTTCCAGCAGTTCTTTTACTGCGGATGCGGGGCGCTCTACCACCTCACCGGCGGCGATCAGATTGGCAACATGCTGGGGAAGCTGAATGATTTTCGACATAAGATCACCTCAGGGCAAACATACTGGCGGCATTGACCGCGGCGTGGATCAAAACAGGGCATAGCAGGGTGCCGGACAGCCGGTAAGCGGCAGCCAGACAAAGGCCTGCGGGGATATACTGCAAATAACACAGCAATAAGGTCAGCGGGTCACTGCTGCCGATATAATTCATAATGTGAACAAAGCTAAAGAGCGCGGTAGATAGCAGCCACGCGGCAATAGGGGAGCGATCATACAGTCCCCGGAACACAAGTCCCCGGTGCAAGCTCTCCTCCGCAATCGGCACAAAAACCACAGTTCCTAACAGCATCAAGGTGTAGTTTTCGCCAGCCATCTGAATGACGCCGTGGTCGTTGGCGTTGTAAAAATCGGGCTTCAGCAGCGTAAACAGCCAACCGACGGCAGCTGAGGAAAGCTGATAAAGGGCAAAGAAAGCTGCACCGACCCCAAGGATCTTCAGAAGCTGCATGCCGTTGATATCCAGATTTTTTCGCAAAAACCTCCGGAAGATCACCAGGGCAGCAATAAAATTGATGGAAAAGAACAGGAAATTCACCGTTGACCGGGAAAAGGCTGCCGGCAGCAGCGTCAACAGGCTGGGCAGAAACGCAATGTGAAACAGAAAATAGCGCCAGCCCCATACCTGCTCCCAACGGGAAAGCCTATTTTGCAGAAATTCGTTTTGCATCATATCAATTCAGCATTTTCTTCAACTTGTATAGCTCGTTCATGGCTTCAATGGGCGTCAGGGTCTCCACAGCGATGGTGCTGAGGGCATCGCAGACCTGCTGGGTGCGAAGATCCAGCATACTCATTTGATCCTCCGGCTCGGCCACGGAGACAGGGGTATGTATAACGCCTTTTTCCGATTCCAATTCCGCAAGGATCTCCCGCGCCCGGGCAACCACCGCGTTGGGAAGACCTGCCAGCTTGGCAACTTCCACACCGTAGCTGTCATCAGTAGCGCCGGGAACGATCTTACGCAGGAAGATCATCTGATCGCCCCGCTTTTTCACGGCAATGTTGTAATTTTTCACATTGGGAAGCTTGTCTTCCATGGTGGACAGCTCGTGATAATGGGTGGCAAACAGGGTCTTTGCGCCCAGTTTCCGGGGGCTGGCGGCGTATTCCACCACCGCCCGGGCGATGGCCATGCCGTCATAGGTGGAAGTACCACGGCCGATCTCGTCCAGGATCAGCAGGCTTCTGGAGGTGGCGTGATCCAGAATGGAAGCCACCTCAGACATTTCTACCATAAAGGTAGACCGTCCGGAAGCCAGATCGTCGCTGGCGCCGATCCGGGTAAATACCCGGTCTACGATCCCCAGCCTTGCACTGCGGGCAGGGACGAAAAAGCCGATCTGCGCCATCAGCACGATCAGCGCCACCTGACGCATATAGGTGGACTTACCGGCCATGTTAGGACCGGTGATAATGGATACCAGATTGTCAGCGTTATCCAGCCGGGTGTCGTTAGGAACAAACAGGGAGTCCTTCAGAACCGCTTCCACAACAGGATGCCGTCCGTCGGTGATAGAGATCTCGCTGCCCAGCGTGATCTCCGGGCGGCAGTAGCCCCGCTGCACCGCAACAGCAGCCAGAGAGCACAGGGTATCCACCGTGGCAACCGCGGCAGCGCTGATCTGCACCCGGGCAGCTTGCGCCGCCAGATATTCCCGCAGTCGGGTGAAGATCTGGTATTCCAGAGCGGTCAGCCGGTCCTTTGCGCCTAGCACCTGATCCTCCAGCTCTTTTAACTGAGGGGTGATGTAGCGCTCACAGTTGGCAAGGGTCTGCTTGCGTGTGTAGTGAATGGGGACTTGCTCTGTAAAGGACTTAGATACTTCAATGTAATAACCAAAGACCCGGTTATAGCCAACCTTCAAGGTACGGATGCCGGTTTTCTCCCGTTCCTCCGCTTCGATGGCAGCCAGCGTGCCTTTGCCGCCGTTCATGATATCCCGCAGGCGGTCAGCCTCCGGGTCAGCGCCGGGACGGATGATCCCGCCTTCCCGAACAGTCAGGGGAGGCTCGTCCACGATGGTGTTTTCGATCAGGTCAGCGCAGTCAGTCAGCGGATCGATGGCTTGATTCAGCTTCTGAAGCATGGGCACATCCAAAGCTGCCAGCTGTGCCTTGACAGCAGGCAGAGCGCGGATACCCCGGGCAAAGCCTAATAGATCCCGACAGTTGACACTTCCGGTAACGATCCGGGCCTGGACACGCTCCAGATCCGCGATGTCTTTCAGTGCTTCCATCAGCTCACTGCGGCAGATGGTATCGGAAAACAGCTTTTCCACAGCTGCCTGCCGATTGGTGATCTCCACCGGGTCCAGCAGCGGCTTTTCAAGCCACGAGCGGAGCATACGACCGCCCATAGCGGTGCAGGTCTTGTCCAGCACCCACAGCACAGAGCCTTTCTTTTCCTTGGAGCGCATGGTCTCCACCAGCTCCAGATTCCGCCGGGCGTCCAGATCCAGCTCCATGAATTTTCCGGTATTGTAGAATTCCAGCGTGCGGATATGGGAAAGCTCGTTTTTCTGCAATGTCAGCAGGGTTTTCAGCAGAGCGCCGCTGGCGACGATGGCAGCAGGCATATTTCCAATGCCAAGGCTGTCAACAGTTACACCAAAATGGGTGTTCAGCAGGGAAGTACACGGTGCTTCGTCAAACAGTTCCGGATTTCCCCGGTTGATGCAGCATTTTAAGCGCTGGG
>JAZNLP010000094.1:0-35626 GCA_045579165.1 Faecousia sp. | reverse complement strand
ACGCCCCCACGCAAACGATTTGTTTGCATGGGGGCGCAAAATATAAAATTACAGCTTCTTCATAGCCCGCTCGCTCTGCTCAAGCTGGGTGATGAGATCCTTTGTTTTCTGTGCTTTTTCCCGCTCGGCATTCACAACTGCCTCCGGTGCACGGGCAACAAATTTCTCGTTGGACAGCTTCGCTTCCAGAGAGGCAAGGAACTTACGGTTGGTCTCCAGTTCCTTTGCGATTCGGGCAAGCTCTTTTTCCACATCCACCAGCTGACCCATAGGGATATAGAGCTTTGCATCAGCCGTGGTGATGGTCACCATCCCGTCCAGATTCTCCGGTTCTTGATCCAGCATGGAAACCTCATCCGCATAAGCCAGCCGCTGCAGGAATCCGGTACCCTCAGTAAATACCTGTGGCTTAGCCGTCAGAACATACAGCACAGCCTTTTTGCTGGGCGGCACATTCATTTCTGTGCGGCGGTTTCGGATAGCACGGATGGCGTTCATAACGGATTCCATCTGCTCGCACTCGACCTTAAAAGCAAGGTTCTGATTGACAAGAGGCCACTGGGCGATGATCAGAGCTTCACCATCATGGGGAATCGACTGCCAGATCTCCTCTGTGATAAAGGGCATAAAGGGATGCAGCAGCCGCAGGATCTGATCCAGAACATAGACCAGCACCTGCATAGCGGTCTGCTTCCGGTCCGCATCCTCGGCATACAGACGAGCCTTGGTCAGCTCAATATACCAGTCGCAGTAGGTATCCCAAACAAAGTCATAGATTTTCTGAATGGCAACACCCAGCTCATACTTGTCCATGTTCTCGGTGACTTCACCGATCAGAGAGTTAAGCTTACTGAGCACCCACTTGTCAGCGATCTCCAGCTTATTGAGGGCGGGCAGCTGGTTCTGGGTATCGTCAGCCAGATTCATCATCACATAGCGGCTTGCATTCCAGAGCTTGATTGCGAAGTTACGCATAGCTTCGCACCGCTCCACATAGAAACGCATATCGTTTCCGGGAGAGTTGCCGGTTACCATGTTCATACGCAGGGCATCACAGCCGTACTTTTCGATCATCTCCAGAGGATCGATGCCGTTGCCCAGGGACTTAGACATCTTTCTGCCCTGGTTATCCCGAACCAGGCCGTGGATCAGCACCGTGTGGAATGGCGCTTTGTGCATGTGCTCCAGACCGGAAACGATCATGCGGGACACCCAGAAGGTAATAATGTCATACCCGGTGACCAATACATCTGTGGGATAGAACTTAGTAAGATCCTCGGTATTTTCGGGCCAGCCCAAGGTGGAGAAAGGCCACAAAGCAGAAGAGAACCAAGTATCCAGCACATCAGGATCCCGCTCGATCTTGGTGCTTCCGCACTGTTCGCAGGTATGAGGATCTTCTCTGGTGCAGGTCATGTGACCGCACTCAGCGCAATACCAAACAGGGATCTGATGTCCCCACCACAGCTGACGGGAAATGCACCAGTCGTGGAGGTTCTCCATCCAATTCATATAGTTCTTCGTGAACCGCTCGGGGACGAATTTGGTCTCGCCGTCACGGACACTGCGGATAGCTTCCTTCGCCAGAGGCTCCATCTTGACAAACCACTGGGCGGAGACGATGGGCTCAACATCGTTGCTGCAGCGGTAGCAGGTACCAACATTGTGCTGGTGATCCTCGATCTTTTCCAGCAGACCTAGTTCTTCCAGATCCGCAAGAATGGCCTTACGGGCATCGTACCGGTACATACCGCAGTATTTACCGCCCTGCTCGTTGACCTTGCCGTTGTCGTCCAGAACCCGGATGGTCTCCAGATTGTGCCGCAGACCAACTTCAAAGTCGTTGGGGTCATGGGCAGGGGTCATCTTAACACAGCCTGTACCGAACTCCAGATCCACATATTCGTCAGCGACGATAGGGATCTCCCGATTCATCAGGGGCAGCAGACACTTCTTGCCGATGATGTCCTGATAGCGCTCGTCGTTGGGATTTACAGCAACACCGGAGTCACCAAGCATAGTCTCGGGGCGTGTGGTTGCAACGATCACATAGCGGCCATCCTCACCCACAATGGGGTATTTCAGATGCCACAGCTTACCGGGCTTGTCCACATACTCCACTTCCGCATCGGAAAGTGCAGTTACACAGTGGGGACACCAGTTCACGATCCGGCTGCCCTTATAGATCAGACCCTTTTCGTACAGGGAAACGAAAACCTCACGAACAGCCTTGGAACAGCCGTCGTCCATAGTAAAGCGCGCACGGTCCCAGTCGCAGGACGCACCCAGCCTCTTCTGCTGCTCAACGATCCGGTTGCCGTACTGGTGCTTCCACGCCCAGACGCGCTCTAGGAACTTCTCACGGCCCAAATCATGACGGCTCAGGCCCTCTTTTTTCCGCAGTTCTTCCTCCACCTTGATCTGGGTGGCAATGCCTGCATGGTCTGTACCGGGCACCCAAAGGGCATCATATCCCTGCATCCGCTTGAAACGGATCAGCGTATCCTGCAACGTTGCGTCCATCGCATGACCCATGTGCAGCTGACCGGTGACATTGGGAGGGGGCATGACAATCGTGAAAGGCTTCGCACCTTCCCTGCCCTGGGGCTTAAAATAACCCTTGTCTTCCCACATCTTGTAGATCTTATTCTCCACCTGCTGGGGATCATAGATCTTTGGCAATTCCATGGCCATTCAAAACAACTCCTTTACATAGAAAAAAGCCCCGAGCACACAGCTCAGGGCGAAACTTTCCGCGGTACCACCTGAATTCCCGCTTAGGCGGGCACTCGTAAGCTTTAACGGGCTCAAACGGGAATTCCTACTGATTTCAGAACACCTGCTCCGGAGCGACAATCCGCTATTTCGCCCATATGCGCTCTCACCAAAAACGCGCATTCTCTGAATGGACAATTGGAGCGGAACTCTCCTTCATCGCATTTACCTCGGATAGATTAGCATAAAGTTTACATTTTGTCAACTTTTATTTTCAAAAAAAGTGAATGCTTTCCTTGACTGGTTAGAAAATCTTTAATATAATATCCTAAAACCTGACTGTGAGTTGATGTTATGAAACTTTCTTTGGTAGTTCCCTGCTATAACGAAGCTGAAAATGTTACCCGGTTTCAGGACGCTGCTATTGCGGCCTTTGACGGGTGCGGCTACGATTTTGAGATCGTATTTGTGGATGACGGCAGTAAGGATGCCACCCTTCACAACCTGCGAAAACTGCACCGGGAGCAAACCTGTCCGGTTAAGGTAGTCTCCTTTTCCCGGAACTTTGGAAAAGAAGCTGCACTTTATGCCGGTATGGGTCATGCGGATGGTGAGTATATCTGCCTCATCGACGCAGATCTGCAGCAACAACCGGAAACGGTACGGAATATGGTGCAGATCTTGGATACAGAGCCGGAAACGGATGTGGTTGCCGCCTATCAGGACCGCCGGGGTGAAGGCAAGATTCTAAGCTTCTTCAAGAAATGCTTCTATAGCCTGATCAATCGGCTCTCTGATGTTTCCCTCCATGCAGATGCCAGCGACTTCCGCACCTTCCGCAGAAGTGTAGCAGAAAGTATACTTGCCATGGGCGAATATCACCGCTTTTCAAAGGGTATTTTCTCCTGGGTCGGTTACAAGACCCAGTATATTCCCTATATCGCCTGCAAGCGTGTTGCCGGTGAGACAAAGTGGAGTTTCCGGAAGCTGTGTAATTACGCCATTGACGGCATTATCGGCTTCTCCACCCGTCCCCTGCGGCTTTCCGTGTACTTGGGAATCCTGACTGCTATAGCCGCCGTGCTTTATCTGATCGTGGTGGTGCTGCAAAAGCTTTTGGTGGGCATTGATGTGCCGGGCTATGCTACGATCATAGCGCTGATCCTGCTGCTGGGTGCCATGCAGCTGCTTTGCATCGGTATCATCGGCGAATATGTAGGTAAGACTTTTGAACAGAGCAAAGAGCGACCAATCTATATCGCAAAAGAGATATTATCCTACGAGGAAGAGAAATAAAAACAAGCCGCTGCAAAATGCAGCGGCTTGTTAATTTTTATTTCTTCTTACCGGCCTTCTTTTCAGCCAGCGCCTTAGCCTTGGCTTCCTTAGCCTTCTTCGCCTCAGCAGCGGCACGCTCAGCAGCAGTCTCGTTGGTGGACAGCGCCCACTTGCAGAACTCGATGCGAACCTGATCGGCAGAGGTCTCCATAACGAACTTGTCGTCCTTAACATCCACAACGACACCAACAACGCCACCGATGGTTGTCACCTTGTCGCCGTTCTTAACGGAAGAACGCATCTGTTCGGCTTCCTTCTTACGTTTGCTCTCGGGACGGATCATCAGAAAATAGAAAACGCCGAGCATCACGACTAACATAATGATCGTGCTGGTCATACCACCCTGACCGCCAACGCCGGGTGCAGCTTCCAAAAATTGCAGCATAGGAATTCTCCTTTGTTATTTTATTCTTGAGTATTATAGCACTTTTCCCGTAAAAAGCAAGCAGGATTTAGATCCTTTGGCTAAATTTTGCAGAATATTCTCTGCGGAAGTCACCAAATGTACCTGCATCCAGTGCGTTACGGATCTTTTCCATCAGTTTATTGTAAAAATACAGATTGTGCATCACACACAGGCGCATCGCCAGCATCTCCTCTGCGATGAACAGATGACGAATATATGCTCTGCTGTAGCGCCGGCAGACAGGACAGTCGCATTTGGGGTCAATGGGGTTTTCGTCCAGCTGATATTTGGCGTTCTTTAGATTGATCGCGCCGTCCCAGGTAAACAGTCGGGCATGGCGGGCATTCCGGGCAGGCATAACGCAGTCAAAGAAATCAACGCCTCTGGCAACCGCCTCAATGATATTGGTAGGCGTTCCAACACCCATCAAATATCGTGTCTTGTCGGCGGGCATATAAGGCTCAACTGCTTCAATGATGTCATACATCTCTTCAGCACTCTCTCCAACAGCAAGTCCGCCAATGGCATAGCCGGGCAGATCCAGATCGGCAATGCGCTTCATGTGATCTACACGGATATCCGCATACGTACCGCCCTGATTGATGCCCCAGAGCATCTGTCGGGGATTGACCGCATCTTCAAGGGCGTTGAGCCTTGCGTTTTCAGCTTTGCACCGAACCAGCCAGCGGTAGGTTCTGTCTACGCTTTTTTGCACATAGTCCCGGGGAGAAGGATTTTCAACACACTCATCAAAAGCCATGCAGATATCACTGCCCAGATTGGACTGGATCTGCATACTCTCCTCCGGGCCCATAAAGATCTTGTGACCGTCGATATGGGAGGAGAAATAGACACCCTCTTCCTTGATCTTCCGCAGACTTGCCAGGCTGAACACCTGGAATCCACCGGAGTCCGTCAAGATCGGGCCGTCCCAAGTCATAAACTTATGCAGACCACCCATTTGACGCACTACCTTGTCTGTAGGCCGCAGATGCAGATGATATGTGTTGGAAAGCTCCACCTGACAGCCGATATTCTTGAGATCTTCCGCGCTCAATGCGCCTTTGATCGCGCCCTGAGTGCCTACATTCATAAATACAGGGGTCTGGACTGTGCCATGGGCGCAGGTAAATTCACCCCGCCGAGCCTTCCCTTCTGTTTTCAAAACTTCAAACATACGTTACCTCACAATATAAGCATCGCATCGCCGAAACTAAAGAATCGGTACTTCTCCCGAACCGCTTCACTGTATGCCTTAAGCACATTTTCCCGACCGGCAAACGCGGACACAAGCATCACAAGCGTGCTTTCCGGTAAATGAAAATTGGTGATCAGTCCTTGCATTGCCTTGAATTCATAGCCGGGATAAATGAAGATATCTGTCCATTTGGATTTTGCGGAAAAACTGCCATCGTCATTCACAAGGGATTCAAGCGTCCGGCAGGAAGTTGTGCCAACGCAGATAATGCGTCCTCCCTGCTGCTTTGTCTGATTAAGGATCGCAGCCGTTTCCTCGCCCAACATACAAAGCTCGCTGTGCATGTGATGCTCGGAGATATTCTCCGCTTTCACCGGGCGAAATGTTCCAAGACCTACGTGAAGCGTTATAAACGCTGTATGCACACCTTTCGTGCGGATCTTTTCCAGCAATTGCGTTGTAAAGTGCAATCCTGCTGTAGGTGCTGCGGCAGAGCCTACCTCACGGGAATAGACTGTTTGATACCGCTGCTGATCTTTAAGTTCTGCCTTAATATAGGGCGGCAGGGGCATCTTTCCAAGTCTTTCCAAAACTTCCAGGAATATCCCCTCATACCGAAATTCGATTACCCGATTTCCGTCGTCGTTGACAGCAACAACAGTAGCAGTCAATTCCCCGTTGCCGAAAACGGCTTCACTGCCTACCTGCATTTTCCTTCCGGGCTTGCACAGACATTCCCAGCGCTTATCCCCAAGATCCCGCAGCAGCAGCACTTCCACCGCACCACCGGTAGGCCGATGTCCCAGCAGTCTTGCGGGAAGCACTCTGGAATCGTTCATCACCAGACAGTCGCCGGGCTGCAAATACTCCAATACATCATAAAAATGCTTATGATCGACTGCGCCGGTAGCCCGATCCAACACCATCAGCCGGGACGTATCCCGATGCTCCAGAGGTGTCTGGGCGATCAATTCCTCAGGCAGGTCGTACCAAAAATCATGTGTCCGCAAATTTTACGCCTCATTTCCCAAATACCGTGTTTTCGCCAGTATATCATAAATCTATCCAAAAATCTATAACAATTTCCTCTTTGGCAAACCAGCTGCCGGATGCATAGACTGGTCCGGAGGGATCAAATATGAAAAAACCGTTATTCACCGGAGCCTGCACCGCTCTGGTAACGCCATTTTTAAACGGCGAAGTCAACTATCCCCTTTTGGATGTTCTGATACAAAGGCAGATCGATGCAGGTATTTCGGCTATCGTTATCTCAGGAACAACCGGAGAATCTCCTGTGCTTTCAGACAGCGAAAAACTGGAGCTGTTCCGCCGTGCAAAAGCTGCAGCGGCAGACCGGTGTCTGGTCATCGCCGGCACCGGGTCGAACAATACAGCACACGCTGTTGAATTAAGTATCGCTGCGGAAAAGGCCGGCGCAGACGCACTTTTAGTCGTGAGTCCATACTACAACAAATCAACGCCCGATGGCCTAATTAGACATTTTTCAGCTATCGCCTGCGCGGTGCAAATTCCAATCATACTTTACAATGTTCCCAGCCGGACCGGCGTGGACATTCCGGTTTCCGTCTATCAGCACCTATCCAGGATTCCCAATGTTGCCGGTGTAAAAGAAGCAGGTACAGATCTGACAAAGATCACCAAGATTCGAAACGTCTGCGCTCCCGGCTTTTCTATTTGGTCAGGCAATGACGATCTGACTGTACCGGTCATGGCGCTTGGGGGTCAAGGGGTGATCTCTGTGACCGGCAATGTTTGCCCTGTAGAAGTCTCCGCCATGGCAGATGCTGCCCTTGCCGGAGATTTTGATACAGCATCTGCCCTGCAATGTCAGCTGCAGACTCTCAATGATTTGCTGTTTTGCGAGGTCAACCCGATCCCGGTAAAAGCGGCCATGAAGTGCATTGGGCTCGACTGCGGCGGCTGTAGGCTTCCCCTCACCGCTTTAACTGCGGAAAACCAAAAGAAACTGGAAGCATATTTCAAATAACAAAGATCGCACCGCTATCGCGGTGCGATCCTCTTATTATGGTTCAAAACCTTCGAAAATAGGGATCCAGCCCTCTTTTGTAGCTACATCATATTCCTGAGGTGTTTTCAGCGTCCAGCTGACACCCTGGACTTGCCAAAGCTTGCGGCACAGGAACACGCCAGGATTCTTTCGGTCGCTGAATTTATAGGCAATGAAATCCGGTCTGGATAGGAAATTCCCCAACATCAAGGTCATTGTAAATTTCAGAAAAGAATTCAGCATTGATGATTTTGATGCAAAGAAATTTTCCGCCAGTTGCCCGCGAATAATATCCGGCCGATTCTTTTTCAGCCATACGATACAGCGTGGATCAAAGGATTCAATGCAGTAATCACCGCTGTAGCCCTCTAAAGCCTCACAAGCTGCGCTGCACAAAGCGGCATAATTCTCGGTGGTAGCCTTTAGCTCTATAATCAGCGGCGCTTTGCCGTCAAACAGGGCAAGCACTTGCGAAAGAGTCGGGATGGGCTCACCGCAATCCAAAAGCCGGTAGTCTGCCAGTTGCTGGGTTGTCAGACTTTCCACAGATACATCTGCACCGACTGTCCGTTTCAAAGAGTAATCATGCATGACAGTAAGATTTCCGTCAGCGAGCAAATGCACATCCAACTCAACACCGTAACCGTGCTCCAGAGCATTTCGAAAAGCCGAAAGGCTGTTTTCCGGGATGCCGTCACAATGGAGACCTCTGTGGGCAAAACTCCAACCGCGAAGCTTCTCCATGCCCGGGTGTCCGGACCTGCCCCGGAGCGAGAACACATATAGAGCAAGTATGACAAGAATAACGGTGATGAACACAGGCATGGATTGAAACCTCTAAAACGATTTAATATTACATCTTGGCATCGCCATGGCGCACAATCAACATGGTCACAAACGCCAGCGCTACAAAGATCGCCGCATAGGGAAACAGTACCGTCATTCCCAGATTATCCATCAGAATACCGGAAAGCATAGGTGTCGCAATCTGGGCGCTCATAGATGCTGTGTAGTAGAAACCGGTATACTTACCGATATCGCCACCGGAGCACATCTCCACGACCATGGGGAAAGAATTAACGTTAATGGTTGCCCAGCCAATACCGGCAAGTGCAAACAGCACGTTCATCAGAAGCACAGAACTGCCGGAACGCATAAAGGATGCAGCGCCAAAGGCAACCGCAAGCATAACAACACCGGCAAGAATGGTCTTTTTTCGACCGATCTTGGTTGCTACCATACCGGCAGGCAGATAGGCAACGATAGCAGCGCCCTGGGCGATCAGCAGTGTGGTGTTATAGTCCATGTTCAGAATATTGCCGGCATACAGAGAATACTTGGAAGTAACAGCATTATAGCCGAAATACCACAAAGCCACGGACGCCAGAATAAAGATCAGGCTGCGGATCTCGCTGCCGCTGAGCTTGCGCTTTTCGGCAGATTCGGTCTCTGCTTCTTCAATGCCAAGCTGGACAGATTCTTCCTGCATTTGCTTAGACCAGGCTATTTCCCGAACGGTTGTAAGGAAGATCACCAGGGCTGCCAGCATAATACCCGCAATTACGCAATAATAAACGGTGTAATTCATCATCTGGTTTTTGACAGCGGATGTAGCAAATACCATACCCAGCACCAGAACAAGAATACCGCCTGCTGTACCCATCAGATTGATAACAGCATTTGCTTTACTGCGTAGAGGCTTAATGGTCACATCCGGCATCAGCGCTACAGCGGGAGAACGGAAGACAGACATTGCGATCAAGATCACAAGGAGCAAAACAACAAACAAAATAAGCGGAGTGGCGTTCTTTTCTGTTTGCTCCGCAGCATAAGCCTGCCGGGAAGGTGCGACATAATTGGTATAGTCAGGGTTGGTTACCAGCTTATCGGAATCAGCTTCTTTGATCTGACTTGTGATCTGGCAGAACTGCTCTTTTGTAAATACATCAGACAGAACAAAACGATCACCGTCTGGGGTCATCAGTTCCTTGTCAGCCTGGGTATCGTAAATCACAGTCAGCGCCGCAGGATCATCAATGTTTGCAACTTCGTGAATGTTATTCAGCTGTGCGGCGTCTACAAAAGACAGACCAATCAGCGCAATGGCTGCCAGGGTCGTACCGATGGTGATAAACGGTGTGCGCTTACCAAAGCGGTTACCCAGGCATTTATCAGACAATGCGCCGAACAGGGGCAGCATAAATACAGCAAGTATGTTGTCCAGCGCCATGATCACACCGGACCAGGTTTGGGACATACCAAACTTATTTGTCAGGATCACGGGAATGGTGGCATCGTATGCCTGCCAAAATGCGCTTATCAGGAAAAAGGCAAAGCCAACCAGGATCGTGCGTTTATAATTTAGCTTCATAAAGGGATCCTCCGTTCGTATTCAGTGCGGAAGCATGCCGCATATATAACATTATACAGTTTTCCCAGAAAATGTCCAGAAAAAATATATCCTGTCAAAAAAGAGCGGTCCAAAGACCGCTCTTTTCCCCATTATGCAAGAATTGCTTTATGGAACACTTTTTTGCCCTTGCGGAGCTTGACGCCGTCCTTAAGCATATCCTCTGTGACGCAGAAGGTGTGATCCGGGACTTTCTCGTCGTTGACAAACACACCGCCCTGCTGGACAAGACGGCGGGCTTCGCCGTTAGAGCCGGCAAGCTTGCAGGCGACCATCAGATTTAAGATGCCGATCTTGCCGTCGCTGAGCTGCTCGGCAGTGATCTCAGTCGTGGGCATATTGGCATCGTCACCGCCGCCGACAAACAGCGCTTTTGCTGCAGCCTGCGCCTTAGTAGCCTCCTCCTCACCGTGGACGAGCTTCGTCAGTTCGAAGGCAAGGATCTCCTTGGCGGTATTCAGCTGGGCATCCTTCCAGTCAGCCATGGCATCGATCTGCTCCAGAGGCAGGAATGTCAGCATACGAATGCACTTGAGCACATCGGCATCCTCAACATTGCGCCAGTACTGGTAGAAATCAAAGGGCGTGGTCTTGTTGGGATCCAGCCACACAGCGCCCTTGGCGGTTTTGCCCATCTTCTTGCCCTCAGAATTAAGGAGCAGAGTAATCGTCATAGCATGGGCATCCTTGCCCAGCTTGCGGCGGATCAGCTCTGTGCCGCCAAGCATATTGCTCCACTGGTCATTGCCGCCGAACTGCATATTACAGCCGTAATTCTGGTACAGGTGATAGAAATCATAGGACTGCATGATCATGTAGTTAAACTCCAGGAAGGACAGTCCCTTTTCCATTCTCTGCTTGTAGCATTCCGCCCGGAGCATATTGTTGACAGAGAAACAAGCGCCCACTTCCCGCAGTACATCCACATAGTTCAGATCCAGCAGCCAGTCTGCGTTGTTGACCATCTGGGCTTTGCCCTCGCCAAACTCAATGAACCGCTCCATCTGCTTTTTGAAGCAGTCGCAGTTGTGCTGGATGGTCTCGGCAGTCATCATAGACCGCATATCCGTGCGGCCGGAAGGGTCACCGATCATGGCAGTGCCGCCGCCGATCAAAGCGATGGGCTTGTTGCCTGCCATCTGCAGCCGCTTCATCAGGCAAAGCGCCATAAAGTGACCGACATGCAGGCTGTCAGCCGTGGGGTCAAAGCCAATATAGAAAGTGGCCTTGCCGTTGTCGATCATTTCCCTGATCTCTTCTTCGTTGGTCACCTGGGCGATCAGACCACGGGCAACCAGTTCATCGTAAAGCTTCATAAGTTTTTCCTCCAAATTCATTTCGGACGAGGTAAAAAAAGCCCCCTGTCCGGTTAAGGACAGAGGGCGTAATATACGCGGTACCACCTCTGATTCGCCTGCATCTCACGGTGCAGACCTCACGGCGTCATATAACGCCTTGCGCTGTATCGGGCGGACCCGTCCTTCCCTACTATCTTTTCAGAAAGGCCACTCCGGGAGGTATTTCAGAGAACTTTCCCACTGCCTTGCACCCACCGGCAGCTCTCTGGGGGAAAACTTTCCCTTACTTCATCCCATCACAGTGTTATTGGGGATATCCTAGCAAAAAGGGCTTTATTTGTCAAGAAATTTCTCTGACACCGAAGCCGATACCCAGCTTATCAAAGTTATGCAAGGCTTTTCGCTGCAGGGAGGTGTTCTGGGGATAATCCGCTTTGCGCTTATAGCGCTTTCCGTAAATCCTGTTCACAGCATCGGAGCAGAAAGCATCCTGAATACCGCCGATATAGCAGAACTGAGAACCGAACCCCAGGATCTTGCTGTGGGCAGGCAGTAATTCCCGCATTCCTTCATACAGTAGCCAGGACGAGCATACATAAGCCTTGGCGCCATGGTCTGCAAAATACCGGGGGAAGAAACGGTCTGCCCGGGCAAATGCATCTTTGACAGCCTCTTCAGACATATCGGCGCCTGCCTGAATATGGGCGGCGATTACGGGAGAGTTGGGGGGAAGCTTCGTTTTCTGCTCCGGGTCGATCAAGGGCAGTCTTTCCGGATATCCCATCCAGTTAAGCTGGAACTGTAATGAACCCAGCTTAAAAATTTGACAGAAATACATAAGTCGGAACCATGAAGCATCGCCTTGGGTCAAGCCGGGCTTGCCATACTTTTCTTCGTAGATACCGGTAAGCAGTTTAATATCGTCAAAGGAAGCATGGATCACATCCTCAGGGATACCCCGGTCTATGTAACGCTGCCGAGCCTCGGTCAAAAGGATCACCCAGAGCACGACCCGATCCAAGGGCCGCGCCTTGCGAATCGGAAACGTTGTCCGCTCTCCTTCATACGCGCGGGCAGCAAGATTCAGATAATATCTTTTATGCTTTTCATAGGCGCTCAGCGCTGCCTGTGCAGTTGTCTCTGAAAGCTCCAGATACTTAAGATTCTCAATAAATTCCTGACGTTCCATTATCATTCTCATTATATTGGATTTAACGGCAACAAAGCATTTCCTCCGCACTTTTCAGCGTTGTCTGCGTAATATTGGCGCCGCCTATGATCCGGGCAAGCTCCATCTTTCTGCCTTCCAGATCCAGAGGCGAAACGGTTGTGTATGTCCTTCCGTCACGTTCGGTCTTGGAAATCAGCATGTGGGTATCTCCCATTGCGGCGATCTGCGCAAGATGGGTGTCGCACAGAACCTGTTTGTTCCGGGCACCGCTGTGAAGCTTCTCCGCAACTTTTTGGGCTGCGCGACCGGAAACGCCAGTGTCTACCTCATCGAAAATCAAGGTCGAGACCTGATCGTGTTCCGCCAGCACATTTTTCATAGCCAGCATGATCCGGGCCAATTCACCGCCGGATGCCACCTTGCTTAGAGGCTTCAAAGCCTCGCCGGCATTGGCAGACAGGTAAAACGCAACCGCATCTGCACCGTTAGCGGTAAGCTCCAGCTCTGTAAATTCGCAGGAGAACTGCACTTTAGGCATATCAAGCTGAGAAAGTTCCGTTAAGATACGCTCTGACAGCTTCACAGAAGCCGTCTGACGGCTGTTTCGTAACGCAACAGCTGCATCCCAAGCCTTCTTTTCAGCCTGTTCAAGCTTATGCTTCAGCCGTTCCAGACTGTCATCGGCAAACTCGATGGCATCCAGTTCCTGCTTAGCCCGATCCAGATAGCTAAGGATCTCCTCGCAGGATGCGCCATATTTTCTGCGAAGTCGGTGGATCACATCCAAGCGGGCTTCGATCTGATCCAGCTCGTCAGCGCTGTAGCTTAGATCATCCCGGACATCCCGCAGCTCTTCCGCTGCATCTTGTACCTGATACATCAGATCTGCGAGCTTCTCGTGGAGCGCAGACAAAGAATCATCGTATTTTACGATTCTGGCAAGGGATCGCTCCGCATTCATCAGCAGAGCAGCAGCGCCATCGGTGTCATCACCGCCATAAAGGGATTCCGTAGCGCCGTTGATCGCGTCGGAAATCTTCTCCGCATTTTGCAGAATCTTCCGTCGAGTCTCCAGCTCCTCATCTTCTCCGGGACGAAGCGCCGCTTTTTCGATTTCAGAGATCTGATATTTCAGCGTCTCCATCCGGCGAAGCTTTTCGCCCTCATCCATGGTAAGGCTGTCGATCTGATTCCGGATCTCCAAAACCGCATGATACTGCTGGGCGTACCGCTCCCGCAAGGCAGCATTTTCCGCGTAATCGTCCAGAAAACGCAGATGATTTCCTTCATCAAACAACGATGCAGAATCATGCTGACCGTGAATATCGATCAGCTTTATGCCGAGCTTTCTCAGTATCGTTACGGTAACAAGCGTACCGTTGACACGGCAGATATTCCTGCCGTCCAGATAGATCTCCCGCTGGATCACCGTTTCATGATCGTATGTAACACCGTTTTCCTGAAACCAGTCATACTGCGGCACATCGGTAAAAATGGCCTGAACCGATGCCTTGGATGCACCTGTACGGATCATATCCCGGTAAGCCCGGTCACCCAATACAGCACTAATGGCATCGATCACGATGGATTTACCTGCACCGGTCTCACCGGTCAGAACATTGAACCCGCTGTCAAAGGTAATGTCAGAGCGCTCAATGACTGCAATATTTTCAATGTGCAAAAGGCTCAGCACGGCGCTCCCTCCTTATGGATCAGTTCAAAAGATTCTTGATCTCACCGCAAAATGCTGCAGCTGCATTGGTATCCCGCATGACAATAAATACTGTATCGTCACCGGCAAGCGTACCCAGCACAACACTCAAGCCCATGGCATCCAGCGCGGAAGCCGCCGCGGAGGCAAGACCGGGCATGGTGTGGATCACAATGATGTTTTGTGCGTAATCAAAATTTGTAATGCATTCCCGGAAAATCGTATTGAGTTTGCCGGAAAAGGTTCCGCCCACTTCGCTGGCAGCTACGCTGTAGCGGTAAGTGCCGAAGGTGGTCAGCTCTTTAACGATCCGCAGTTCCTTAATATCCCGGGATATGGTGGCCTGGGTGCTGCGGAAGCCGGCATTTTGCAGTTCAGCCAGCAGCTGTTCCTGGGTCTCTACGTTTTTATTGGAGATGATCTCCATAATTTTAGCCTGTCTTTGACTTTTCATTTCCCTTTCCCCTATCTGCTATTTCTTAATTTCATGTTCACAACGTCGAAAAAGCTCTGCTCTTTCAGACGGATCAGTTTCGTTTCCAATGTGGATTTCCGAATGGTTGCCACATCCCCTACATTGAGACGCAGTGCCTTTCCGCCATCCACGGAAAGAAACGCATTGCGCCGGGCATTGCGCGTTAAGGAAACCGTAACCACGCGCTTATCGGCAGCAACGATGCTTCCGCTGACCACATCGTGAGCGCAGATGGGCGTGATCAGAATGTTGTGCGCCTCAGGCTCAACGATCGGTCCACCGGCGGACAGGCTGTACGCTGTAGAGCCGGTGGGCGTTGCAATAATCACACCGTCACCGCCGCACTCCATCACTTGCACGCCGTCGCACTGGACAGCCAGATGTACGATTCTGGCGATTGCGCCCTTGGTGATAACCACATCATTGAGTCCAATATCATGGAATATGATATCTCTGTCCCGGTGAACCGTCACATCCAGCATCATTCTGCTGTCCACAGAGTAATCCCCGGTCGCCAGGCGTCTCAGCTGATCCATCTCCGTGCTTTCCAGCTCCGCCATAAAGCCCATGTTGCCGATGTTGACACCCAAAACCGGAATCCCGTTTCGTGTGGCAGTTTTGGCCATGTGCAGGATCGTACCGTCACCGCCGAAGCAGATGATCAGGTCAGCATCCCGGATCTCCCGGTCAAGCCGGTAAAAATGAAGATCCTTCGGCAGTTCGAAGCTTCTGTCCACCTCAAAAGGCAGGCAGATCCGCGGGTCCATGTCCGATTCCTTCAGGATCTGTACGGCAGTTCTGACCGTAGTAAAGTCCTTATCCCGATACGGATTTGGCGTCAATATGATCTTTTTCACGCCATCACCCCTTCAATGTGCAATGTGCATCTGCCACGATGCTTTCCGTATCCGGTTGAATCCCCGGGCGGTCATCAAGTGTCAGATGTCCTAAAAATTCAATATTCCCCTCCGGGCCTTTCACCGGAGAAAAAGTCAGTCCCAAAACGGTAAAATTAAGCTGCTGTGCAAGCTGCAGGAAATCATCCAAAACCTCTTTGTGGGTCAGCGGATCTCTAACAACGCCTTTTTTGCCTACTTTTTCTTTCCCAGCTTCAAACTGCGGCTTGATCAGGCACAAAACCTGACCTTGTTGCGGCTTCAGAAGTTCCTTGATCGCAGGAAGAACGATCTTTAAGGAAATAAAACTCACATCGATCACAGAAAGATCCAGAGGCTCGCCGATCTGCTCCGGCGTAACATAGCGGATATTGGTGCGCTCCATGACAACCACCCGGGGGTCGGAACGGATCTTCCAGTCCAACTGGCCGTAACCCACATCGATGGCGAACACTTTTTTTGCACCCTGCTGCAGCAGACAGTCGGTAAAACCGCCGGTAGAAGCGCCGGAATCGCTGCAAACATACCCCTCCGGCTTGACGCCAAAATCGCGCAATGCTTTCTCCAGCTTCAGTCCGCCGCGACTGACATAGGGACAGGTTTCGCCCCGAACTTCGATTTGAACACTTTCTTCATAAGAGATGCCGGGCTTGTCCGCTTTCTGTCCGTCCACAAAGACCATGCCGCTCATAATGATCGCCTGTGCCTTGGAACGGGTATCTGCATGCCCCTGTTCTGTCAGCAGAACGTCCAGCCGTTTTTTGATCTTCAAGCTACAGCACCTCCAACACCCGGGCAGCGATCCCCTGGGCATCCAGCTTACAGTGACGATACAGGTCATCCATTTTGCCATGGGTGACAAAATTCTTGCCAAGATCTGCGCTAAATACCCGGATTTCGGGTCTGCGGTGCATAAACGCGGCAGACAGATCAGCAAATATACCGGAACAAACCTCTTCTGCAACGATCACAGGCGCATCCGGGGAAATATGCTCCAGAACGCCTTCGATCGGCAGCGGATTAACAGTCAGCAGTCGAATCACAGTCGCCTCGATCCCCTGCTGAGAGAGGATCTGTGCTGCCTGCATAACATTCTCCAGCAACACGCCGTATGTGATCAGCGTCACATCCTTGCCGGTACGGTGGCAAACATAAGCACCGGAGACTTCATCCTGCCAGGCAGACAGCTGATAGTTTCGGTCTCCTCCTCTGGGATAGCGAATAGCAACAGGCCCATCGTGCTTCTTGACTGCCCATTGAAGCATATCCTCAAGTTCAGCACAGCTACCGGGGCACAGAACAGTCATTCCCGGGATCTGACGCAGAAAACCCACATCAAATACGCCGTGATGGGTTTCCCCATCCTCGCCCACAAGTCCTGCTCGGTCTACGGCAAAGACAACATGCAGCCCCAACATGGCCACATCCTGCATAATTTGATCGTAAGCCCGCTGCAGGAATGTGGAATAGATCGCGACCACCGGCACCATTCCCTGCTTAGCCAGTCCGCCTGCCATAGAAACTGCGTGTTCTTCCGCGATGCCCACATCAAAAAGCCGGGAAGCGAAATTCTTCTTATAATTCAGCAGACCAGTTCCGCCGGGCATAGCGGCAGTAATGGCGCACACCCGCTTATCATCCGCGGCAAGCGCCATCATTTTATCGCCAAAGGCGTCAGAGAAAACACGCTGACCGCTGATATTTGGTTCACCGGAAACCGGGTCAAACTTACCGACGCCGTGAAACTTAGACGGGTCAGATTCAGCGGGAAGATATCCGTGTCCTTTTTGCGTTATTACATGAAGAAGAACAGGGCGGTTCATGTCTCTGGCAGCCCTAAGCAGTTCGATCAAACCCTCTACATCGTGGCCATCCAAAGGTCCAAGATAGGTAAGCCCCATGTTTTCAAATACCGTGCTCCGCAGCAAAACCCGCTTAAGCCAGTCTTTCACTCTGCGGCTGGCGCTGTAAAGAGCATAACCGCCGGGAATTTTGCTCATAAATATCCGGTAACGGGCCTTCATGCCCAGATAACGGGACTTGGTTCTAAGCAGCGACAGATGCTTTGCCATACCGCCCACATTGCGGTCTATGGACATTTCATTGTCGTTTAAGACCACGACCATGGGCTCTAGGCTTTCACCGGCATCGCTTAAGGCTTCGTAGGACATGCCGCCGGTTGCCGCGCCGTCACCGATTAGTGCAACCACATGGTAATCTTCGCCCATAAGGGATCTAGCTCTTGCCATACCCAACGCAATCGAAATGGAGTTTGACGCATGACCGGCTACAAAAGCATCGCTTGCACTTTCGCTGGGCTTAGGAAAGCCTGCAATGCCGCCATACTGTCTTAAACCGTCAAAATCCGCCTGGCGTCCGGTCAAAAGCTTATGAACATAAGACTGATGGCCGACATCAAAAACCAAGCGGTCTTTTTCTGTTTGAAACACAGTCTCCAGCGCGACTGTCAGCTCAATAACGCCTAAATTAGACGCAAGGTGACCGCCGGTCTTTGCCAGATGCTCCACAAGAAACTCGCGGATCTCATTACAGAGGATCTGACGCTGGGCGGCGGTGAGCCTGACAAGGTCGCTGTGACCGTGAATAGTCTCAAGAATACTCAAAATATACACTACCTATCCTATTTTTTTCTGCGGAAAAGGTCTTTTGTATGTTGAAATGTATAAATTACTTTTCCAGCGAAATATACGATCGATGTAGAACTGTTCACTGCAAAGCCTTTGCCTACAGCCTTTCCTCCCACGGTCAGACCCGCAACAAGGGCAGACATCACCAGGGAGATCACCGCTGGCCAGGAGAAAGAAAACTTATTTACGATCTGAACAGAGATCGTGGCTGCGGCAGAACCGGATACAACGCCGCAGATATCACCAATAACATCATTACAAATGGAACTGACCCGTTCCGCTCTTCTTAAAAGCCGAAGAGCTTCCAGTGCGCCGGGAACTTTCCGGGCAGCCATGGAGTGAAACGGAGATTCATCCGCGGATGTAACAGCAACACCGACCGTATCAAAAACAATACCCACAAGCACGATCACCATCAGGATCAAAAAAGCCACAACGATCCCGCTGTATGACATGATCTCATCTGATATGAAAGAAATTGTGCCGGAAACGAAAATGGTCACCAGGAAAATCGTAATGACCCAGCGAATATTTTTCATGCGCTCCCGCTTCGCTGATGCAGGATCAGATTTAGCCACGGAGATTTCTCCTTTTTCATAATGTAAATGACGGCGGCAGGCAGGATAAATCTTACGGCATAGGTCGGGTTGTATTTCACCGAACAGAACCTGCCGTTGCCGCACAGGCGGTTTCCCTTTGATCCGTCCTCTCAAGTGTTGCCAGCTTGATTACCCGATTGCCACTTAGACCGTACTGTAATCCCCTGCCTGCCCTGTTAGGACAGCCTAGGTGTTTTCCACGGCAGGATGCGTCATAGTCTTAGCCTCTTTTGCAAGCATGGTTTCCAGAGGCAATATCGGCAACCGTGTGGCCACCACGGTAAACCGCCTGCTCCTCTTTCCCCGCATGATCACTCAAGGCAGGCTACACTGCACGCCGCACACGATTCTGTGCACCGCCTTGCAGGTTCATACTCAGCTCGTACGCGGACGGCCTACCCAAGCAAGGCTTGGTGATTACCGCCGTCGCACAAAATCTGAGTCTCCACGGAAACCGGGTCGTATACTCCATGCCATTGGGGTGCGCCCGGAAACCTTAACCCCCAGCATCCACCCTAAACTGGGCGTAAAAAGCAGACACCAGGGACTTCATCGATGTGCCCTTCAAAGGATTTTTAGGCCCTTCCTGGAAGATGGGCATCCCGACTAGGATACTGCGCCGTCGGTATGCATTCTAGCATACTTTTTTTGTATATACAAGTGTTTTTATATTTTTTTGTATATTTCGTATATACAGAATATATATCCTAAATCATTTCTCAGTTTCTGTTGAATTTCTGTTGCATTTTTTTGGAATCTAGGCTATAATATCCCAGATAATCAAATTCCAGAGAGAGGATGTATGGAGATGGCTGAAATTACGGAAAGCAAAAATTTCATCCACGCTTTTATTGAAGAGGATATTGCCCCCGGCGGGCGCTATGCCGGTGCAACTGTGCACACCCGTTTTCCCCCCGAGCCTAACGGCTATCTGCACATCGGCCACTGCAAGGCGCTGATCATTGATTTTGGCACTGCAGAGAAATTCGGCGGCCTGTGCAACCTGCGGATGGATGACACCAACCCCACCAAGGAAGATGTGGAGTATGTGGAAGCGATCAAGGAAGATATCCACTGGCTGGGCTTTGACGGGGGCGACCGGTTCTACTACGGCTCTGACTATTTTGAGAAAGACTACGAATATGCCGTAGAACTCATAAAAAAGGGGCTTGCCTATGTCTGTGAGCTGACCCCCGAGGAAGCCAAGGAATTCCGCGGCGATCTGAATACGCCCGCAAAATCCCCCTGGCGTGACCGTCCTATCGAAGAGAGCCTGGATTTGTTTGAAAGAATGCGCGCCGGCGAATTTGAGGATAACAAGTATACGCTCCGGGCAAAGATCGACCTTGCATCCGGTAACTTTAATATGCGCGATCCCGTGATCTACCGGATCCGCCATATGCACCACCACCGTCAGGGCGACAAGTGGTGCATCTACCCCATGTACGACTTTGCCCATCCCATCCAGGATGCGCTGGAGGGTATTACCCACAGCCTTTGCTCATTGGAGTTTGAGAATCACCGTCCACTGTATAACTGGGTGGTTGAAAATGTATCCGTTCCTCACACACCCCGGCAGATCGAGTTCGCCCGTCTGGGTATCGACCATACGGTGCTTAGTAAGCGTAAGCTCAGAGCATTGGTGGAAAACGGATTTGTATCCGGCTGGGACGATCCCAGAATGCCTACCCTCTGCGGCCTGCGCCGCCGTGGCTATACCCCCGCAGCCATCCGTAATTTCTGTGACCGGGTGGGCGTTGCCAAGAGCCCCAATACCATTGAGTACGGCTTCCTGGAGTACTGTCTGCGAGAGGATCTGAACGAGGTTGCTCAGCGGGTCATGGCTGTTCTGAAACCCATTAAGCTGACCATCACCAACTATCCCGAGGGCAAGTCCGAGACCGTTACCGTGGAAAACAATCCTAACAGACGCGAGGATGGTGTCCGTGAGGTTAGCTTCTCCCGGGATCTTTGGATCGAAGCAGATGACTTCCTTGCTGAGCCGATCCCCAAGTATAAGCGTCTGTTCCCCAACGGACCGGTGTGCCGCCTGAGGGGTGCCTATCTGATGCAATGCACCGGCTGCGTCACCGATGAAAGCGGTAATGTTGTCGAGGTGCTCGCCACCTATGACCCGGATTCCCGTGGCGGCGATCCTGCGGACGGCCGTAAGGTCAAGGGCGCTACCATTCATTGGGTGGACGCCAATAACTGCTGCGATGCGGAGGTCCGCCAGTACAGCAACCTTTTCGACGATCCTGATCCGGATGCTGCCGGAAAAGACTTCCTTGCCTGCCTGAACCCCAATTCTCTGGAAGTGCTTACCGGCTGCAAGGTTGAAAAGAGCCTGGAAAACGCCAAAGCCCCCGCCGCTTATCAGTTTATGCGTCTTGGCTACTTCTGCCCCGACAGCAAGGACTGTGTGGCCGGCAAGCTGGTGTTTAACCGCAGCGTCAGCCTGAAGGACAGCTTTAAGCCCGGCAAATAATGCATGATAAGAAAAACCAGACCATGTAACATGGTCTGGTTTTTTGTTATCTACCGAAAATCTCTGCGGATTTTTTCAGCATCTGCCGGATAGGCAGATTATAAGGACAGCGCTCTTCGCAAACACCGCAATCCAGACAGTCAGAGGCTGTTTTATCCATTGCGTTATAGCGCTTGACCGCCCAATCCTTCAGATCATAGCGGCTGTAATAGCCTTCCATTAATAGCACGGCAGAAATTGGGATACCTGCCGTACAAGGAGCACAGTAGTTGCAGCGGCGGCAGAAATTCGTACCCAATGCATCACGGACGCTCCGGATCTTCCGCAATTCTTCGCCTGTCAATGCAGATGTATCATTGACTGCCGCAAGATTCTGCTCAGCTTCCTCCAAAGCGGCCATGCCGGGGATCACAACGCTGACATCATCATTGGCGCAAACAAACCGGATGGCAGTTGTCGCATCCTCGATAGCGCCACCGGCCAGAGGCTTCATGCAGATAAAGCCGATATTCTTCTCTTTGCAGCGACGGATCAGCGCGTCTGCCTGGGTCTCCACGATGTTATAAGGGAACATGATGGTTTCCACCCATGGAAGATCCAGCGCCTTCTCAAAGAGTTCTACGCTATGCAGGGTAATGCCGATATGACCGATCTTTCCCTGCTCACGAGCCGCTTGAAGGGCCTCCACAGCACCGCCGGGCGCCATGACCCGCTCCAGGTCTGCAGCATTGGGGTTGTGGATCTGGTAAAGATCGATATAGTCCGTACGCAGGTTCGAAAGGCTGATATCTACATCCCGCGCCATATCCTCTTTGCTACGAGCCATGCTCTTGGTTGCCAGAACAAACCGGTCACGGATACCCTCCAGCGCATAGCCCAGGTATTCTTCACTGACGCTATAACCCCGTGCAGTATCGATATAATTCACGCCGGCATCACAAAGGCGCAGCATCAGCTGTCTGGTAGCTTCAGCGTCCACCCGCTGAAT
Source organism: Faecousia sp. (assembly GCA_045579165.1). Classification (GTDB taxonomy): domain Bacteria; phylum Bacillota; class Clostridia; order Oscillospirales; family Oscillospiraceae; genus Faecousia. Next base: position 13,256 of record JAZNLP010000094.1, on the reverse strand, counting down.
CGGGATGCCGCCAAAACCCATCCGGGAGACTTTAAGGCCGGTTTTACCTAAAACTCTGTATTCCATAGCATCACCCTTATTTCTTTTCCTTAATGTGCGCCTGCAGGTGCATGGAAAGAACCGCCAAAGAGGTAGCCATGTTCTGATTCTGCACCAAAATATTCCCGGGGACTTCCAGATGCACCGGCGCAAAGTTCCATACTGCCTTAATGCCGCAGGCGATCAGCTGATCGCAGACCGCTTGGGCGTGAGCGCCGGGAACAGTAATAATTCCCATCAGAATCTTATGGCTGTGGCAAAAGCCTTCCAGCTGGGACATGGGATAGATGGGTTTGCCGTCATCCGTCTGATTACAATGAGGTTCGGCATCAAAGGCTGCCAGAATATTCAGGCCGTAATCTTCAAAGCCACCGTAGCCCATCAGCGCCAATCCCAACTTACCTGCGCCGATAATGACAGCATCCGTGGTGTTGTCATAGCCGAGAAACTGCTCAATGTCGTCGATTAGATTCTGACGAAGGTACCCGACCTTAGGGCGGCCGCCGTCAGAGACCATGGCAAGATCCTTTCTTACCTGTACCTCACCCATACCAAGGGCGTGGGCAAGGGCTGTAGCGGAAATGTAGGTCTGAGAACCCTGCGGGATATTCTTCAGATACGCCAGATATCCGGGCAGGCGCTTGAGTACCGCTCTGGAAATTTCTTTCTTTTCCATAACATCCTCCAATCGATAAAATATAATATCGATATGATTTTTTATCGATTATAACAAAGGTTTTTTGGAAAAGCAAGCATAATTTACGCACAGCTTGTTTGCCGGATCAGTTCCTTTCTCAGCCGCAGCATGATCCGTTTCTCCAATCTTGAAATATAGGATTGGGATATTCCCAGCTGTTGCGCCACTTCTTTTTGTGTCAGCTCTTTTCTGCCGTTTAGTCCGTAACGCATCAGAACGATCTCCCGCTCCCGCTCCGGCAGCTGTGCCAGTGCCTGCCGCAGTAAGAGAAGGTCTACATCATCTTCAAGAGGACGGAAGATCATATCCTCATCTGTCCCCAGAATGTCGCTAAGCAGCAGCTCATTGCCGTCATAGTCCATATTGATTGGTTCATCCAGAGATATCTCCGCCTTTTGTCCCGCGATTTTTCGTATATGCATCAAAATTTCGTTTTCAATACATCTGGATGCGTAGGTTGCCAGCTTAATATTCCGATCCAGCCGGTATGTACCGATGGCCTTAATGAGTCCAATGGTGCCAATGGAGATCAGATCCTCCAGATTTACGCCTGTGTTTTCAAAGCGCCGGGCGATATAGACCACCAAACGCAAATTATGCTCGATCAGCAGCTGTTTTGCTGCTTCCTCCCCCCGCTCCAGAGCCTCCAGGGCATTTTGCTCCTCTATCCCTTTCAGCGGTGCAGGGAGAATATCGCTGCCGCCGATATAGAACACACTGCGCGGCTGCAGCAGCCCCATCTTTTCCAAGAGTACCAAAAGTTTTTCCATCATATTACCCCTCCTGCCAATGCCTGATACGCTTCCCTTTTCCCTAACACATCCGCTGTAAATGCAACCAGCCTACCCGCCGGCTTACCGTTAATTTTGACAGAATCCAGCTTGATCCCCAGCAAAAACCCCCCTTGCGACCCGACAGCCCGGTATGGAATCAACCGCAGTCCCGGAATTTGCGCGCTCTGCACAGTTTCGATAGGGGTGCGAAGCTGACTGTTGCTTAATCCAAGCAGCGCTTTTGCCACATCAGCTCCTGCAACGATCACCTGCTCCCCTGTTACCGGATCGCATAGGTTATTACCGGTATCTGCAAGAGCGATAATTGAATGGGACTTGTCTTTATAGGTAAGCACCATGTAATAGAATTTTTGTTTACCGATGCCGTTACGAAAGCCAAGAACGCACAAAAAAAGCATTAACAATGCCGCCAGGATAAGGGCAACTACGCTTCCTGCACCAAAGCCAACTGCGATACCACCTAAAGACATACTCAAAATGGCAAACACAGCAATTCTTTGGGGCGCAGACCGATTGAATCCAAAGGCAGTTATTCCGATGACAATAAGGAAGATGAGACACCAGATTCCGTTCCCCAAAAATCCAGTGGGTGGAAGCATACAAAGACCGCTGTATATCCCTCCCAAACCGGCTGCCAGCAGAAGCCGCGGGAGCATTAAGGGATAGCCGGTCAAGCGGTTTGTGCTGATAAGCAGCAGCAGGTCAACCGTAAAGTTCAGAACGATGACCAGATCCAAGTATACTGCCATGCCCGCACCTCCCGTAACAGCTTGACAACAGTATAGCCCGGACAAACAAAAAAGTCGGTCGCATCCGATACCGGATGCGCCGACAAATGAAGCGCTTGCGCGTGTTAAAATAGCTTCCTGCGAAAGCCTGCGAAGGAATACGGCAGAGTTTATTCCCCTTTGCCGTCCGATTCCGTCGATAGATTATCTGGACGAATAATACTGCGGATATTTTTCTCCGCTTTGAATCTGGGTACCATGATCTCATGTCCGCAGCCGAGGCAGCGCAGGCGAAAATCCGCGCCGATCCGAAGTACCTTCCACTGCTTTTCCCCGCAAGGATGGGCTTTCTTCATAACCAAAACATCATTCAGATGAATATCCATGACATCCTCCTGTCATACCCAATTCCGGGCAGCAATACAATAGTGTGAAAAGGGGGAATCGTTATGCATCCATTCAGTCCCGAAGGCATGTACGCCAATCCGCCTGCTTATGAGGCACTGCGCCGGGGAATTGGAACAGATGATATTTTTCAGGCAATGTGCGTTAAGTGCGACGAACAGCACAACCTGCATGTGGACCTGGGTACGATCAGCGGTGTGATTCCCAGAGAAGAAGCCGCCCTGGGGATCGCGGAAGGCAGAACCGGCGAATACGCCATCTTGTCCCGTGTTGGAAAGCCGGTCAGCTTCCAGATCCTTCGTTTTGATGAATGCGGAAACTGTATTCTCTCCCGCCGAAAGGCGCAGGAAGAAGCACAGAGGTACTTTCTTTCCGCGCTTTATCCGGGAGATGTGATCCCCGCTGTAGTGCAAAATCCTACAGAATTTGGTGTCTTTTGTGACATTGGGTGCGGTTTTCCTGCACTCATGCGAATCGACCGCTGCTGTATCTCCCGTTTGGAAACAACAAGTCTGCGATATATAACCGGGCAAAGCATTTATACTGTAATACACCGGATCGATGACGACAACGGACGCATCGAGCTAACCGGCAGAGAACTTCTTGGAACATGGAGCGAAAACGCACAGCTTTTTAAGCCCGGGCAAACCGTCACCGGAATCGTTCGCAGTATTATGGATTACGGGATCTTCATTGAACTGACGCCAAATCTATCAGGTCTGGCAGAACCACAGGAAGGACTGTCCGTCGGTGACGCGGTCAGCGTCTATATCCGCTCCATACAGAACAAAAAACATAAGATAAAGCTTACGGTGGTTCAAAAACTCCAAAAGAGCAGAGACCTGCCCAAGCTAAATTACTATATAACAGGCGGACACATTGACCGCTGGGAGTACTATCCCGGCAGTAAGGCGATCACGTTTTTTTGATCTGATCCCAGTACTGCTTGGCTGCCTGCTCGAGCTTGTTACTGCCGTAGGTATAATACTTTGTTCCGACCAGATCGTCCGGCAGATATTGCTGCTCCACCCAATGGTTCTTGTAATTATGGGGGTACAGATATCCCTGATCCCGCTCCATGGTATAGGTGTCTGCATGCACATTTTGTAGCTGCCGGGGGAAACCTCTTCCCTTTCCGTCCCGGATGTCTGCAAGCGCGTCGTCCAGCGCAATATGGCCGGAATTAGATTTAGGCGAAGTTGCCATTAAAACAGCGGCATCGCCAAGAGGGATTCTGGCTTCCGGCATACCAAGCTTCAGCGCCATATCCACGCAGGCGTTGACGATGGGAATGATCTGCGGGAACGCAAGACCCACATCCTCCGCCGCTATGACCATCAGTCTGCGGCAGGCAGAAGTCATCTGACCGCATTCCAAAAGCCTTGCAAGGTAATGGCAGGCAGCATCCGGATCTGAACCGCGGATGGACTTCTGCATGGCTGAAAGCAGGTCATAGTAGTTATCGCCGTCACGGTCAGCCCGCAGGGCGCTTTTCTGGGATACCGCTTTGGCATCCTCCAGGGTGACGCTCATGATCCCATCCTGGACTGTACCGGCAGAGAACAAAACCTCTACGGCGTTCATTGCTTTTCGAATATCGCCGCCGCAAGAGCCTGCTATGTATTCCAGCGCCCCATCCTCAGGACTTGCTTTCACTGCGTTTCGTTCTTCCAGATAAGAGACTGCCCGTTTCACAGCCTTCAGCGCAGCTTCCGCAGAGATCTGCTTAAACTCAAAGACTGTAGAGCGGCTGAGGATCGCGTTAAAAACATAAAAATAGGGATTTTCTGTTGTGGAAGCGATCAAGGTGATCTTTCCGTTTTCAATATGCTCCAGCAAGGACTGCTGCTGCTTTTTGTTAAAAGACTGGATCTCATCCAGATACAAAAGCACACCGTTGGGCGCCATAAAGGTGTCCAGCTGTGCAACGATCTCTTTGATATCCGCGGTAGAAGCAGTTGTCGCATTCAGCTTAAAGAGCGTTCTGTTGGTTTGCTTCGCAATAATATTGGCAACGGTGGTTTTACCCGTACCGCTGGGGCCGTAAAAGATCATATTGGGAATATTCCCGGAATCGATCAGTCGGCGCAGGATCGCCCCATCGGAAAGAATATGCTCCTGACCAAACACCTCGTCAAGACTCTGTGGGCGCAGAATATCTGCCAGTGGCTGATACATAGACGGCTCCTTTCAATCAGTTTTCTCTATTATAGCATACAATTAGAGAAAATACATCCCCTATTCGTAATTTTATCGAACTTATTTTCGAAAACATCCCCCTCACATCGGAGGGGGATCATTTTCAGAACATAGCAACCTCTTGCTCTGCCTTTTCGGCAGGCTCTACCGAGATCGCTGTGAGCACAGGGCCAAGCTCACCCTGATACAGCGGGTGCTTCTGGGCAGAGATCTTACCCTCGACCATCACCCAGGAACGGGATTCCAGCTTATTCGCGCCGTCATAAGCACAGGGCAATCCAAGGAACTGAATATCATCGATACAGCAGGTCATCACAAACCGGCCGGGTGCAAACATATTGTCCCGGTTTCTGCGAAGCATAGCCACCTGTGCCTTAAAACGCACTATTTTCCCATCGTATTTTAAGGGCTCTTCTGTGACATCCCGATACCAAAGGGCATAGTCCTCATCTCCGATCGGGATCACGGGCGCGTTGATATCAAAAGGCAGTGGATCGACCAGCTCGTCAAATTCCGTCGATCCATCGGTATAATCGTACAGAATGTCGATCCGGCGGCTTGCGGCTCTGGCGATCTTATGCAGAGGGAAGGTATCCGTTCCCTTTTCCAATCGGTTAAATACAACCATCTGCGCGCCCACAAGCTTGTCCATAACCAAATTCCGCATATTGGCGTTATAGGTCATAAACGTGGTGGAATCGGCGAACATGACCTCCTGGGCTACTGCCCAATTTTCCGGAAAACGGGCGTAAAGGTCGCCGACCAGCTGCATGCCGTTCAGCTCCGCAACTACCCGCTGAGCCTTGTACTTCTTCCCCAGCGCCTGTAATTCCTTCGTGGTTACAGTCTGCTGATCCAGAACCTCCAGAAAAACATTTTGATGCGGGTAGGTTGAGAAGTCATACTCCTCCTCCCCTTCCTCAAACACCAGCAGCAGCGTCCGCTCTCCAGCGTTGAAACGCGCATCCTCCAAGGTTTCCTGGATAAATTTCGTCTTTCCGGAATCCAAAAATCCGGTAAATGCATATACAGGGATCTGCTGCATAGCTTACACTCCAAACAAAGCGGCAACACCGCTCTCATCTAGCTTAGAACCGATAACACAGAGCTTGCCGATAACGCCCGCCGCACCGGTACGCACAGAGTATTCTTCCGGTACATAATCAAAATGGATCCAGCTGCCATCCGCTCCGGCGACGATACCCTTAGCGCGCAGAACGAAGCCATACTTACCGCTATCCAGCTCTTTCAGCGCATGGGAAATGGCATCCTGTGTAAATTTCTGGGCAGTTTCTACGCCCCAGGAAGTAAATACCTCATCCGCATGGTGATGCTCATGGTCATGGTGATGGCCGCAGGAGCAGTGCTCCTCATCGTGATGATGATGCTCATGGTCATGGTGATGGCCGCAGGAGCAGTGCTCCTCATCGTGATGATGATGTTCATGCTCATGGTGATGGCCGCAGGAGCAATGCTCCTCATCGTGATGATGTTCATGCTCATGGTGGTGGCCGCAGCAGCAATGCTCCTCATCATGATGGTGATGTTCGTGCTCATGGTGATGGCCGCAGCAGCAATGGCCTTTTTCGTGATGATGATGGTGATGTTCTTCCTCAAGCTCAGCCAGCGAATCTGCCAGAGAGTCCTTGCCTTCCATAGCCTCCAAAATCTGCGCGCCGGTCAGCTGATCCCAGGGAGTTGTAATCAGCGCGGCATCCGCATTATGCTCCCGAAGCAGCGCAACGGCATGATCCAGCTTATTTTGCGGAATGGAATCGGTTCTGGAAAGGATAATCGCTGCTGCAGTTTCGATCTGGTTATTATAGAACTCACCAAAGTTTTTCATATAGACTTTCACTTTGCCGGCATCCGCGACAGCGACTGTGCTGCCCAAAACAACCTGGTCACTAATGACCTTTTGAACTGCTGCCACAACATCGGACAGCTTGCCCACACCGGAGGGCTCAATAAGGATCCGGTCAGGGGCATATTCGTCGATCACCTGGGTCAGCGCTTTGCCGAAGTCACCCACAAGAGAGCAGCAAATGCAGCCGGAATTCATTTCGGTAATGTTGATCCCGGCATCCTGCAGGAAACCGCCGTCAATTCCGATCTCGCCAAACTCGTTCTCGATCAGCACCAGCTTTTCGCCCTGGTATGCCTCGCGGATCATTTTCTTGATGAGCGTCGTCTTACCTGCACCGAGAAATCCGGAGAATATATCGATTTTTGTCATAAACAGGCACCTTCTTTAATGGAATTTTCAATATTATACCACTTTTCATGACCTGTTACAAGACAAAATTCCAGGATTATTCGACAAAATCCCCTTGTATATGCCATTTGCAATCCTATAGTCTATATATCAGGAGGGCATTTTCCCCGTCTGCGACAGCCCACCACCGCCGTCCCGGTTCTCCCCCGGGACGGCGGTTACTATTTATAATACAGGAATCAGAAGCATCTGCTCGCCGGAAGGTTCACCCTGCAGGTGATTGGCATCCCGGATTGCTGTCACTGTAGAACCGAATTTCTTTGCAAGCTCCCACAGACTGTTACTATGGGCTTTTTGCAGAATAATGGACGGGCGGGACGGATCAGACTCGCGCATTTCCCCCAGCTCAAGTGAAGAGACCATCTCGATTCCGCTGAGACTAAACACATCCGTTTGAACGCCCATATCCATCGACAGATTTGCAACATCGCCACCGGGATAAACCGCAGGCGCGCCCAGGTAGACAGGATAGCAGTCCACATGATTATCAGGATCGGAAGCCATTTTCAAGGCATCTTCACAACGGGCTGTTCCACACTGTATCATACGGTTTTCATCCATGTAAAGCACCTGAAACTGTCCGCCCAAGGTCAGCTCCAGGTCATCACCATTCTGCCTTAAAGACGGGTGATCACAGCACCAGGAAACATCCAAAACCTGATCGATATTCCATTGGGCAGTATGCTTTAGCGGCATTTCTTTTTGGGGCGAATCCAGTCGCACAGTCAAATCAGACCGTTCCATCTTGGGCATTACATCCCGGTTTATACTGTATGCATCCTCAATAACATCCATAACGATCCTGTCGTAAACAACATACTGCGCTGCCACGGATGCTTTCAGATGTAAATGATCCTCATTGATGTCTAATTCTGAACCGGTGATGACCGGATGCATCCGCACAACGGCGCTTGGGCTGTGCTCCTTATCCAGTTGGGTATATTTCGAGAACGAAACTTCCCCATCCCAGCTGTGGATCCCGTCATCTGTACCGGTAAAGAGCATATGGATCTGGAGTTTCCCCCGGAATAAAAGCTTATCTGTCATTACCCTGGTTTCCGTGATCTTGGGATAAAGCTGAAAATAGAGGATTTTCCGCAACTGGGGATATGTGCCGGGAAGCTTCAGCTCCTCATCGATTTGAAACTGCATTTCCCCCGCCTCTACTGGAAGCTCAACAGGATAGCTTTTCTTCAAAAGCTGGATATCCTCCGGCACTTGTTCCGGCTGATAGATAACAGTCTCTGTGGGCTCCATAGCCTGTGCAAGAGCGCTGATATTTGCTCTGACCATCAGCTTTCGCGCCGATATACTTCTGGCATCCACGCACTTCAGAAGCGGCTGTACCATAATACTGCCGTCCCTTTGGGTCTGAGGAATATCCCATTTCATTTGAAATGGCAGCCAGGTCTCAATACTTCTGGGTTCAGAGCCTTCCTCCGGTGCGTAAAGCACCCATGCCATCACGCCACCGGAGATCCCGATCTCATCTGACCGCCATTCTTTTCCACGCATGATCACCTGGCCCCAGCAGCCCAAAACACGGCCGATATCCGGTGCGGATTCAGTCAGACGCACCTCCTGGGTTTGTTCCTGGGTCTGAACCGGACATTGTACCCTTTTCAAACTCTGGTATTCCGTTTTATTGAATTGCATTTCCATGCAGATCACTCCTTATCCCACGTTGCTACTTCATTCTATTCAGCGCCGGACAAGTTTATGACCATTATTTTCTACCGATACACCAAAAACCCAAACTCATAATGACCGCTCCCAACAAAAAGCAAAGGAAACCGGATTCCAGACAGTTGCCGATCATCAAGCCAAAGCCAAAGGTGATCAGTCCACAGCCGCAAAGATGGTTTCTCCTGCACATAAAAACACCCCCTGCACAAATCCTATGCAGAGGGTGTCTGAATATGAACCTATAGTACATCTTTACAGGCTGCCATTACCTGTGACAGGATTGGAAGACATACACTGCTGCCGGAGCCGCTGTTTTCCACAAAGATAACAAATGCCAAAGGAACGCTTTCGTCTGCAGAGAACCCGGCGAAGGTGCCGTTAGGCAGCTTTTCACCGCCGACTTCCGCAGTACCGGATTTGGCACAAATGGTCAGATCCGGGAAGTAGCTGTCCCCATAGAAGGACTGAACATTGTTTCGCATAAATGCTTGCAGCATACCGGCAGTCTGGCTGGACATGATCCGCACGCCGTCTTCCTGTTCGGCTCGGTAGGTTGTTCTCCCTCCCGCTGTGACCTGGGAAACCAGATAAGGTGATGTGGCAACACCGCCGTTGGCGATAGCGCCCACAAAGGTCAGGAACGCGCAGGGATTTACCTGATCTCTGTGCTGGCCGATACCGCTCCACGCCACCTGCACATCCGCAGCGCCCAGAGCGCTGATATTTCCCGCGGCGGTCTGAATGCCGTCAAAAGAAATGCTGTCCAGCACGCCAAACTGGTGAGCATACCGATCCAAGGTCTCTGCGCCCAGCTGAAGTGAAAGCTGAGCAAAGGCGCAGTTGCAGGAATAGGCAAATGCCTGCTTCAAATCGATCTCCCCGTGAACACCGGTGCAGTTTACTGTGTCAACACCGATCGTCATTGAGCCCTCACAGGTGAAGGTCTGCTCCATAATATCCGGAATCGCTTCCAGCGCGGCAGCTGTGGTCACGATCTTAAAGATCGAGCCGGGGATATATACGGATTGGGTAAACCGATTCAGATAAATGCCGTCATAGGCGCCTTCATAATTCTGTGAAATATCCGGAGGACTGTCAGGGTCATAAGACGGAGTCGTCACGCAGCAGATCAGCTCGCCGGTCTTATAGTTATAGACTGCGACAGTGCCCTTATAATCGCCCATGGCTTCCAGAGCTGCGATCTGTGCCTTTGCAGAAAGAGAGACTTGTGCTTTTCCGCCGTCACCGCCGTAAGTATATACGCCATTGATAACATTGAATCCGGCAATCTGCATGGCATAACCCGAAAGTGCCGGGGCGCTGATATTTCCCTGCCTGTCGCCCAGCCAATGGACTGTCGATTTCCGAAGAGCCTCGTTGGGCGCGTACAGCCGGTTATCCCGCATATCCATCAACAGAACGCCATCTCTGTCTGTTACGATGCCGCAGCCCAGATTTCCTGCGCTGTATAGGTGCGGAGAACCGGAAAACAAGATCCAATCTCCTGCCTTAATAAAATACTCTGCCAAGAACAAGCCGATGCCTACTGTAAAAACGAGGATCAGCGCCAAAAGGATCTTGGCTCTACCCATGATTCTGTTCATTTGCCGCCCTCCCCTTCTTTAGACTGCCGGACAGCAAAGCTTGCGTTTTGTCTTGTGTCTGCCGCCTTAATGAAGGCCAGCAATCCCCAGGCACAGAGCATACTGGAGCCGCCGTTGGACAGGAACGGGAATGTAACGCCTGTCAGCGGCAGGATATCCACCGTTCCCAATGCGTTAAGGATCGCCTGCACAAGGAAAATTCCTGCAGCGGTGCAAGCACCGATGGTATGAAAACTGCTGCGACCGGTTGCGGCAGATCGCACGGCAAACATCCCCAAAGCAAGAATGCACAGTACCGTCATAATACATATCAGCAGTCCCCATTCCTCGGTGACGGTGGCGATGACCACGTCGGAATCTGCGGCAAACACTCGCCGCATCCAACCGTTACCCGCGCCAAGACCAAAGAGACCGCCTGCAGCCATGCACATCAAAGCACGGGTCTGCTGGTATCCTGCACCCAAGGGGTTCTCCCAAATGTGTCGCCAGGAAGCAAATCGCCGAAGGGCGTGGGGCGCAACCCGAACTGCCAGCACACCTGCAAAGCCAACGGCGGTGCAGGCCAGCGCGATAGTACCCACGCTGCCGGAGCGCAGATATGCGATCAGTAGAAATGCCACAAAGAAAATGAGTGCTGTGCCGAAATCATTCATGATCGCAAGGCAGATACAAACAGCTGCGGTATACAGAATGAACATGATGAGATTTCTTCGGTTTACCAGCCTGTCCAGAGCAGAAGCGCCTACAAAAACAAAGCAAACCTTACTCAGTTCCGAGGGCTGAATGGAAAGCGATCCTATAATCAGCCAGTTCTTCGCGCCGTGGTACTCCTTGCCGAAAACCAAGGTGATGAGCAGCAGGAGGATTCCTGCAACAGCGGCAAGATACCGCATCTGCTTTGCCCGCTCCAGATCCCGCAGCGCCCATCCAACCGTCAGATAGAAACCAAGGCCTAACACCATTGCGATCAGCTGTTTCACGGCCTCATCAGGCTTTACAGCCGCGATAGCCGCCATACCAAAGGTACACAAAAAGAACGCGATGGTTTCCAGCTCAAAGGAAGGCTTTCGGATAACCAGGTAGAAGATCAGCAGCGCCCATTGGCAAACGGCGATACCAAGAAAGCCGATAAACACAGAAAGGCCTGCTTCGCTTTTGTCAGAAAGCAGGTAGGAAAAGCAGCACAGAAACTGGATCACCGTCAGCAAAAGCAAATTGCTGATGCTTTGCACCGGCTTTGCCGCCCGGGTACGCAGCTGTGCAAGCTTCACTTCCTGCCGTCTGGAAATAGGCTGCAGTTTCATATCCACACCGCCAATGGTGATCACATCATCCCCGTGGAGCGGACAGATATCGATCAGTTCGCCATTGACCTGCGTTCCACTTTTTGATCCGGCATCGGCAATGGTCCAGCTTCCGTCATCATAGCGGGTCAGTACCGCATGATTCCGGGATATGGTCGGAACATCGATCACCACATCACTGCGTTTGGAGCGGCCGATCACATTCTCCCAATGGGTGATTGGCAGCTTTTTATCATTTGTGAGACAGAGCCATGCCCAGATCTCCGGCTCTCGCCGGAAGGTCAGCAAAGGACGAATGCAGCGCAGAAGCAGTACCGCTGTCAGAACCGGCATAGCATAACGCAGGATCGTCTGAAACACATATAGATAGGTATTGTCCGAAGCGCGCAAAGCTGTCAGCAAAGCTTCCACACTGTCACCTCCTTAAGTCAGATTTTTTGCTCCATATCCCGAAGGAGCGCGATCTCTTTTTTGTATCCGGGCAGCTCATTGGGGGTTTCTAGAATCATAGGCAAACCCTTAAGCTTGGGATGATTGCAGATGTTTCGGAAAGTATTCAGTCCCAAAAAGCCCTCGCCTAAACAGGCGTGACGGTCTTTATGGCTGGACTGGGGATTTTTAGAATCGTTTAGATGCAGCGCACGGAGTCTATGCAGACCAATGACCCGGTCAAACTCGTTTAGAACTCCGTCCAGATCATTGATAATATCGTAGCCTGCGTCCCAAACATGGCAGGTATCCAGACAGACGCCCAAATCATCACTGCCAACGGCGTCAATGATGGCGCGAAGCTCTTCAAATCTTCCGCCAACCTCGCTGCCCTTTCCCGCCATGGTCTCCAGAAGAACCGTTACAGGATAACCGGGCTTTAGGGCGGCAGTAAGTGCCTGGGCAATTTGTTCTATGCCGATCTCCATACCTTGACCCACATGACTGCCCGGATGAAAATTATAGAAATTGCCGGGCAGCGCAGCCATTCTGCGAAGATCATCACAAAGAATTTGCTTTGCAAACTCCCTGGATTCCGGATCTTTGGTGCACAGATTCATGGTATAAGAACCGTGGGCAACCAATTGACCGAAGCTTCCCTGTTTCAATGCAGTAACAGCAGCGGCGCAATCCTGAAGATCTTCCGGCTTTGCGTGAGAACCTCTTGGACTTCGGGTAAAAAAAGCAAAGGTATTGGCGCCAATTCCCTGCGCGACACGAACCGTATTCAAATAACCTCCGGTTGTAGACAGATGACAACCAAAGAAGCCCATGAAAATCACATCCTTCTGCAATACAATAGCACATCAGGATCAAAAAAGCAAATTATCAATTATACAGCTTCCCTTACCGCATTTTTTATGATATAATATCAATATAAGATTCGGGAGGTGCGTTATGCCAAAATCCGATAATCAGAAGCCTAAGATTCTTTACATACTGGACTATCTGCAAAAAAACTCCCACGAGGCGCATCCCGTGAGAGCTTCTGAGCTCATCGCCATGCTGGACCGGGATCACCGGATCCAATGCGAGC
>JAZNLP010000093.1:0-2622 GCA_045579165.1 Faecousia sp. | reverse complement strand
AGCGGTGCTTTTTTATGCGACGCGGGTCTATAAGCCGGGTTCTGTCTTGACAGCCATCTATCTAGTCCCATGATCGCTCATGGGATCAAGCCGCCTCCATGGGACGGTCGGGCAAACCTTGTGTCCCGCCACGGCGTTGCTTCGGATAGAGTTTACAGCACCGGCGTGTCTCCACCCGGCGGGTGGGCTCTTACTCCACCTTTTCACCCTTGCTGCGTAAAACGCAGCGGTATCTCTCTGTTGCACTTGTCCTGGGGTCACCCCCGGCAGGCGTTACCTGTTATCCTTGCCCTGTGAAGCCCGGACTTTCCTCACCTGCGGCTTTTCAGCCTGCAGCCGCGGCTGTCCGACCCGGTCGCGGAAATATTGTACCGCAGGAAGGCCAACTTGTCAAATATCTTGCAAATTCTTTTCCGAGAGGCTATACTATACATAAGTGTGCATGGATAAAAGGGGTGTTATGATGGCAATCACTTTTGCGGAGTATTTTAATGCTTTGAGAGACAAACGGGTCGCGGTGCTGGGGCTGGGCGTCAGCAACCGGCCGTTGGTGCGGCTTTTGCTGGAGTTTGGCTGCCAGGTCATGGGCTGCGACCGGACGCCCCGGGAGAAGCTGGATGGGGAGATCCTGGAGCTGGAGCGCGCCGGCTGCGTTCTGCATACCGGCGAAGACTATCTTCTGGGAGTGGAGGCGGATGTGGTATTCCGCACACCGGGTATGCATCCCGGAAATCCTGCAATCCAGGCGCTGGCTGACCGGGGCGCCAGAATCACCAGCGAAATGGATGCGTTTTTTGAGGTCTGCCCCTGCCGGATCATTGGCGTTACCGGTTCAGACGGCAAAACCACCACGACGACTTTGATCTCTGAAATGCTGAAAGCTGCCGGCTACACCGTCTGGCTGGGCGGAAATATCGGCACGCCTCTGCTGCCGAAGGTGCGGGACATGAAGCCTAATGATTTTGCTGTGGTGGAGCTTAGCTCCTTTCAGCTGATGGATATGACCCACAGCCCCACCCGGGCGGTGGTGACCAACTTAGCCCCCAACCATCTGGATGTTCATAAGGACATGGATGAATATGTGGACGCCAAGAAGAATCTTTTCCGTTTCCAAAAGGACGGAGATCTTCTGGTTCTCAATGCAGATAATGCCATCACCGCCGGTTTTTCCGGCGCAGGAGTGACCCGTTTCTTTTCCCGCCAGGGGAAAGATAGCCATATTCGTCTGGAAGCGGGTGTCATCTGCCGGGATGGAGAGAAAGTGCTGCCGGTAGCGGATATTCTCCTGCCGGGTGTCCACAATGTGGAGAATTATATGGCTGCCATCGGCGCGGTAGAGGGCCTGGTGGAGGATGATGTGATCCGCGCCGTGGCGAAGACCTTCGGTGGCGTTGCCCACCGGATCGAGCTGGTCCGGGTGAAGGACGGGGTGCGCTACTATAACGATTCCATCGCTTCCAGCCCCAGCCGCACCATTGCAGGGCTTCGCAGCTTTTCGGAAAAGGTGATCCTGATCGCCGGCGGCTATGATAAGCAGATCCCCTATGATGTGCTTGGGCCGGAGATCTGCGAGCATGTGAAAAAGCTGTTTTTGGGCGGCGCTACCGGACCGAAGATCCGCATTGCGGTGGAGCAGGCGGAGAATTACCGCCCCGGTTTTCCGGAAATCGTGGATTGCGCCGATTTTACCCAGGCGGTGTATGCCGCCGCGGCGGCGGCAGAGCCGGGGGATGTGGTGCTGATGAGCCCCGCCAGCGCTGCTTTTGACCAGTTTAAGAATTTTGAAGTCCGGGGCAATACCTTTAAGAAACTGATTATGGAGTTGAAATGATGGATATTACCAACATTACCAAAGCAGTCCGCAAGGTGCTGCCTTTGGGCTACTGCGGCGCGGTGATCGTGGCGGCAGGCAGCGCTTCCCGGATGGGCGGCATCGACAAGGTGATGGCGGATCTGGCAGGCGAGCCGGTGATCGTCCGGACAGTCCGGGCATTTCAGGAATGCGATGTCATCAAGGAGATCGTCATCGTCACAAGAGAAGCCTTGGTAGTGCCCATCATGGATCTGTGCCACGAATTTTCCAAGGTGCGCTCTGTGGTGGTGGGCGGCAGCAGCCGTCCGGAATCCGTGGAACGGGGTCTTTCCGCTTTGTCGGAGAAGGTCAAGCTGGTTGCCATTCAGGATGGCGCCCGTCCTTTGGTTTCCTGGCAGGTGATCGACCGGACAGTCCGGGCAGCCCATACCTATGGCGCTGCCGCCCCGGCGATCCCCGTGAAGGATACTGTCAAGGAAGTCCAGGGGGGCGTCGTGGTCAAGACACCGGACAGAAACACTTTGCAGGCGGTCCAGACACCCCAGGTTTTTGACCTTTCGCTGATCCGGGGGGCGCTGAAAGAGGCTGCCCGGAAGCAGACCCCCATTACCGACGATTGCTCCGCGGTGGAGCTGATGGGAATGTCCGTCAAGATCGTAGAGGGAGAGGAGCGGAATCTGAAGATCACCACGCCCATGGACTTAAAAATCGCGCAGCTGCTGCTGGAGGAAGAAAAATGAGAATTGGTCACGGATATGATGTGCATAAGCTTGTGCCGGACCGGGATCTGATCCTGGGCGGCGTGAAGA
>JAZNLP010000092.1:0-5465 GCA_045579165.1 Faecousia sp. | reverse complement strand
AGCGCCGCTGCGGCGGTGTCCTCCGAAAAGATCCCCCGGCACCGCTTTGGGGAAAAAGCGGTACGAAAGAAACTGTCAAGAAAAGCGTCATCATCCCCAAAGGCTTCCTGCCAGAGCCGGCGCAGTTTGGGGATCTGGGACGCAGCAGGAAAATCAGATCTCATCGTCATCCTCCCATAGCCGCGCCCAGTATTTTTCTACCAAATGATCCGGGTGATAGGAAAGCTTTGCCTTTCGCAGTCCCGGCAGACCCAGATCGTCCTCCCGGTTCAGCCACAGGACTTCGGGGTGCTTTTCCAGCAGATATTGGGCAAAGCCCTGATTGATCACATTGTATGCGCCATCGGCAATGTCCAGCGCTTTTTCGAAGTGGATATCAAAGGTGCTTTCCCCCAGGGGGCTGCCCATGGTGAACGCCAGCACCCGATCCTCTTCCAGCAGCACCATGCCCTCCATGCCCAGCTCCTGCCACTTATCCAGCGCCCGGCTCAGCGCTACCTGCTCCAGGTGAAAATCGCTGTAGGGGTCTGCCGACTGGCGGCTTTCGTACCACTTATCGAGCATTTGCCGAATACCTTCCGTGTGCCGCTCAGCCATAGGCTCTAACCGGCAGGTGGGATTGGCGTTCCAGAACCGGTTGCAGAAATTGCGCTTGCTCTGGTATTTTTTGCCCTTCAGCAGAGCCAGATCCTCGGTGCGGTAGACATAGTCGTAGTCGTCTCGGTTGGTGTGGAAACGGAATTTGCCGGGGTACAGCTGCTCCAGCAGCCGGCAGTCCTCGTTACTCAGAGAGCTGATCCGGCAGGGGATCCCTCTGTCCCGGGCATCCTGCATGATAGCATCCAGCACCGGGCGGATGTCCCCTGTGCCTAAGGGGAAGGGATAGACGCTGCAGCGCCCAAACTGGGAAAACAGCACAATATGATCGTGAAGCAGCGCCATCCGCTGGCGTCCCCAGATGGAGACGTTGACAAAAGAAAACTCACAGCCCTGACGGCGGTCGGCGGTCAGATATCGGTTATAGGTCTCTTTGAAATCCGGGTCAAAACGGGAAAATTCGATCATGTTAGTCACATCCTTTCCCTTAGTATACCACAATTTTTATAGGTTTCAATATTCCGTCAGTTAAACAGCTGCCGGGAAACTCCTTTTGCGCTGAGGATATAATAAACTGCAGTGCCTAAGCTAAGCAGCACAGCGGCTTCACCCATGGCAACATACAGCCCGTTCAGCCAGAAGCCGCCGCCGATATACACGGAAAGCTCCCAGCCGACGATCAGTCCGTTCCAAAGGGCGGGCATCAGCAGCGCCGGCAGAGGCAGGGATTTCAAACGGAAGCTGCGAAGCAAATACATACTGCCGCAGGCAAGAAAAGTCGCCAGACTTCCCAAGAGGAAATCCAGGGGCAGCGACCCAGCCCAGCTGAGGTTAAACAGCATACAGCCAACGGTCAGGCCGGGGATCGCCGCCGGCGTGAACAGGGATAGCACACAAAGCGCCTCGGATACCCGAAACTGGATCGCCCAGGTGGCAGAGCCGGGGAGCAGAAGATTCTGCAGATGGGTCAGCGCCACATACAGCGCGGCGATCAGCGCGCCGTGGGTCAAATAGCGGGTGCTGGTTTTCATAGTGTCCTCCAATAAAAAATGGGCGCAGTCCGCGCCCATAAACAAAAGATGGGCGCATTGCGCCCATCAAATTCCTAGTTTTGTTTACCGACAGGATGGTCACGAACTGTCCTATGGATTTTTTATCATTGTATCGGCTGCCGGGGCATTTGTCAAGTCCCGTTACAGCGCCCGCAGGGCATCCACCAGAGCGGTCTTGCCGGCGGTCTTCTCATCCTTGCGCTTGATGACCCGGGCAGGGCAGCCGGCGACTACGGTCTCCGGCTCTACATCGCAGACCACCACAGCGCCTGCGGCAACCACAGCGCCCTTGCCGATACGGCAGCCCTCGATGACCACGGCGTTTGCGCCCACCAGCACATCATCCTCCACGATGACGGGGGTGGCAGAAGCAGGCTCAATGACGCCTGCCAGCACAGCGCCTGCGCCGATGTGACAGTTGTTGCCAACGGTGGCGCGGCCGCCCAGAATAGCGCCCATGTCGATCATGGTGCCGTCACCCACTACAGCGCCGATATTCAGCACAGCGCCCATCATGATCACGGCATTTTTGCCGATCTGCACCTGCTCCCGGATGATAGCACCCGGCTCGATCCGGGCGGGGATATCCTTCATGTCCAGCATGGGGATGGCGGAGTTGCGGCAGTTGTTTTCGATCTCCAAATGAGAGAATTCGTTGGCTTCCAGAACAGGCTTTACATCCTTCCAGTCGCCGAACACGATCTTGCAGCCTTCCCCGGCAGGAAATTCCCGGCAATTGGGGAAAGCAACAGGCGCTTTTTCCCAAACATAGACCTTAACCGGAGTTTTCTTTTCCGAGGTGCGGATATATTCAATGATTTCCTGAGCGTTCATGGCTTGCTCTCCTTTTCCTTTTTCAGTATAGTATCACCTTTTTTGGGGAAACACAAGCTAAAAATTGACACAGGTTTGCAGATGGAGTATAATAAGGCAAATGAACATAAGAGGTGTGCTTATGCAGATCATTCAAGACCGGCGGGCGCTGCATAGGATCCCGGAGCTGGGTCACTGCCTGCCAAAGACCATGGCGTACTTAAAAGAACAGCTGCAGGGTCTGAGCTGCGCCCTGTTTTCCCCCATTGAGAACAGCCTGTGCGCGTTCTTCGATTTTGGGCAAAAGGAAAGCATCGCCTTCCGGGCAGACTGTGATGCCCTGCCGATTTTTGAAAAAACCGGCGCATCTTATACTTCTACCCACGAGGGCGCTATGCACGCCTGCGGTCACGACGGCCACATGGCGATCCTTCTGGAGCTTGCCCGGCGGCTCCATGAGAAAAAGACGCTTCCTCACAATGTGCTGCTGATCTTTCAGCCGGCAGAGGAGCTGATCGATGGCGCAAAATACATCTGCGAAGCCGGGGTGCTGGAGCAGTACCGGGTCAAGGCTGTTTTCGGTCTGCACCTGTGGCCGGAGCTTACCAAGGGTCAGCTGTTTACCCGGAAAAAGGAACTGATGGCCAAATCCTGCGAGGTGGATATCGAGATCACCGGAAAATCTGCCCACATCGGCAGGGCTTATGAGGGTCTGGATGCGCTGGATGCAGGTATGAAGATCTATACCCGCGCCCGGGCTTTGGAGCAGGCTTTGCCCAAGGATGTCCGCCGGGTCTTGAACTTCGGCCTTTTTGAAAGCGGCACGGTGCGAAACGCCATTTCCCGGAGGACGGTGCTGCAGGGCAGTATGCGTTCCTATGCCCCGGAGACCCATGACTATCTTTACGGCGGACTGACCCGGATCGTGGAAGAGGTGGAAAAGGAGACCGGCTGCGCCGTTTCTTTGCAGGTGACCACCGGCACGCCCCCGGTGATCAATCCCCCGGAGCTGGTAGACAAGGTATCAAAGCTCCTGCCTCTGGAGCTTTTGGATGAACCCTCTATGACTGCGGAGGATTTTTCCGAGTATCAGCAGCGGGTCCCTGGGGTGTTTTTCTTTCTGGGACTGGGGGAGAACCCCTCTTTACACATGGACAATTTTGATTTCGACGAGATGATTTTGGAGAAAGGCGCCGACTTCTTTGAGGAGCTGGCGGAAAAATACCAATGATCCCACTGAATGAACATCTGTCACCGTTGCAGCGCAGCGGCATCCGGCTGTATACCAATCTGGCGAAAACTGTGCCGGACTGTGTTATGTTAACCATAGGAGAGCCGGATTTCGACACCCCCGCTTCTATCAAGGAGGCGGCGCTGGCGGCGCTGAACCAAAACCGCACCCACTATGCCCCCAACCAGGGCGTGGATGCCCTGCGGCAGCAGATCGCGGCGTTTGAGACCCGTAGGGGCATGGCCTGCACACCGGAGCAGGTGCTGGTCACAGCCGGCGCCACCGGGGCGCTTTATACGGCGTTGACCGGCATTTTGAATCCGGGTGAGGAGGTCATTATCCCCACACCGGCGTTCCCTCTGTATGAGTCCATCACTTTGGCTGCCGGCGGAAAGCCGGTGCTGCTGGATATCAGCAAGGACGGTTTTCAGCTGACCAAGGAAGCGCTCAGCGCTGTCATCACGGAAAAGACCAAGGCCATCGTGCTCAATTCCCCCAACAACCCTTCCGGAACGGTGCTGTCAAAGGCTTCTCTGGAAGCGGTGAAACAGCTGGTGCAGGGGAAACCCATTTTTGTCATCTGCGACAATGTGTATCAGGGACTTTCTTCCGTGCCTTGTCCGGATTTGAGTTTGGATGCATCGCTGTCTCACCAGCTGTTTCTGTGCCAGAGCTTCAGCAAGCCCTATGCCATGACCGGCTGGCGGGTGGGATATCTTATTGGACCGGAGGAAGTAATGGCGCGGCTGTTGCTGCTCCATGCGGCGCAGGTTGCGGCGATCCCCACATTCCTGCAGGATGCCTGTATCACCGCCCTTTCTGTGGACACAGCCCCCATGGCAGAAACCTACGCCCGGCGCAGAGCCTATGTCTGCAACCGGCTGACCGGGATGGGACTTAATTTCCCAACGCCGGAGGGCGCGTTCTATGTATTTGCGGATATTTCTAAGTTCGGGTTATCCGACGAGGAATTTTGCACCCGGCTGATTCGGGAAGGTGGCGTGGCGACAGTGCCCGGCGCTTGTTTCCGGTGTCCGGGGTATATCCGGATCTCCTACTGCTGCGCCGATGAGGCGCTGAAGACGGGACTTGACCGGCTGGAACAGTTTTTGAAAACCTTATGATCTTATGAAAACGGGTGCTTCGGCACCCGTTTTTCTGTTCTGTATGAGGCTTCCCCGGCATAGGCTTTCCCGAGGAGGGATGGACATGGCTGAAGATCGGATCCGGCTGCCCCACAGACTGACCCTGGATGAGCGGCAGAAGCTGACAGTTACCGGGGTATCGGAGGTGGTCAGCTTTGATGAGAACTCCGTGGTGCTGACAACGGATATGGGCACTTTGGTGATCCTGGGCAGTCAGCTGCAGCTGAAGACCCTTTCGGTGGAAGGGGGACAGGTGGCGGTGGATGGGACTGTCAGCTCCATGAGCTATGAAGAACTGCGGCACAGCACCGGCGGCTGGATGCGCCGATTGTTCGGATGACTGCGCCGGGGGTAGTTGCCGGGCGGTTTGGGGCGGCTTGCCTGTTGGGATTTGCCTTGGGGGTGCTGTACGGTTTTTTGCGCCCCCTGCGCCCAAAGCATACCCACTTTTCGGATCTTGTGTTTCTTGCCGGGGCATTTGCAGCCTGGATCTATCTGGGGTTCGGCATCTGCGGCGGAGACCTGCGGTTGGGATATTCTGCAGGTTTGGCTCTTGGGTGCGTGCTGTGGGAGCTGAGTCTTGGGCGGCTGCTGCGCCCTGTAAATTCCCTGTTTTGGAAGATCGTG
>JAZNLP010000091.1:0-11196 GCA_045579165.1 Faecousia sp. | reverse complement strand
GCTTCAGCTACTTACGAGAACGGCACACTGATCAGCGTAGACTATGTTCCAAACCTTTACTTTACCTACGCACCGCCCATCGACATTAAATTGACGCAAATGTGGCACTGGTATGTATATCTGCTTATTATCTTAGGCTTGGCAGTAATCTTAGTGACACTGTTCTATATTCCCGTATTTCAAAAAGCAAGAAAAATGAAGCAAGCCCAGCTGGTAAAATAAAAAATAACCGCCCGGATCAGTGATCCGGGCGGTTTGTGTTGTTAGGCCATGGTGCGGTCGGTATCCAGACGGGAGAGGTTTCCGCGGACACAATCGGTGCCCTTTACGATCTCCTCAGCCCACTTGTCAGAAACCTCTGTGCAAAGCTCGATGTTGATCATATAATCGCGGTAGGTCTGCTCGGCAAAGCTTTCAAAATAGATGATGTGGTAGCCGTACTCTGTCAGAACGATGCCGGTGTCGCCGGGCTTACGCTCCGCGTCAAAGCACCAGTCGTTAAACTCAGTAACTGTCTTGCCGGGATAAATGTCTTCAATAACGCCGCCCTCATCGGCAGTGCCGTCCTTGCTTTCGGTCTTAGCCAGTTCGCCAAAGGCCTCAGCGGAAGCGTCCTTGCCTTCCTTGAACTTTTTCAGCAAATCCTCAGCATGCTTCAGAACAGTTGCCTTATCAGTCTCGTCAAAGGTCTTATTGCCGTCCTTGTCGGTCTTCTGCTTGATGTTCAGCAGGATGTGGCGCACATTGACCAGCTTCATGTTGTTATCTTCACGACCGTGGAACATGACAACATAGTAACCGGTAACGGTTTCCTTGCCCTCGCTATCCTTGACGGTGGTGGGGAACATCAGCATGTCGCCCTCTTTGCGCTCTTCCTTCAGCCAGTCGCGCAGCTTCTCTTCGGAGATGTTTTCGCCGCCGGGGAGAGACTCGTAACGGGTAGACTTAGCAGTAGTCTTATCTTTGTTGATCTCTAGGGCTTTGATCGCCTTGTCGAAGAATTCATTATCCTTGTAAGTTCCTTCGGAAAGGGTCTTTGCATCCTTCAGAGCAGCTTCAGCGGCTGCTTCCTTCTCGGCATCAGAGTAAGTGGTGTTGCCGCTTTCGTCCTTAGTGCCGCCCTTGTAATAATCGCTGATTATGATCTGATAGGAGGAAAGGTCATAATGGGTGTAATTTTCGTACTTACCTTCCTCGTGCTCACGGAAATCCTTGTCCACGAACTTCAGATCATCGTAGTAATGATTGTAGTAGGACTGAGCAACTGCCTGGATGGTCAGGTATTCACGGTAGTTTTCTTCGTTTGCGGAGTTGCCGTATACAGACCGCAGATATGCATCCAGACTGCTGAAGCCATAGTAGTACAGAGCATAGAACTCGGAATTATCGATCTCGGTTTCAATTTCCTTAATCTCGTCCTCAGTAAGCTCGTAATCATTCTTCTTTGCGTCCAGGTACAGAGAATAAGTTTTGTGGGCGTTTGTGACAGCTTCGTCGATAAAGTAATCTGCCCATGTCTTGCTGCCGTCCTTAGCGGACTTCTGCTCGTCCAGAGGAGCGTAGAAATCAAGACCCTCCATACCAGCGTACAGGAAGGCGTACTCACCGTAATTATTGTTATACTCGGCGTAGCACTCATCGATTTCATTAATATAGAAATAGTTGAACAAAGGAATGTTCATCTCATGGCCGCCAACGGTGATGGCCACAGTGTTGTTGTCGATGGCGCGGTTTACGGGGTTGTAAAGAACGATACCAATGACCAGGGCGACGATCAGAACCATGCTGACAACAAAGGTCAGGGTGTAACGCTTCAGGCTCTTCGCTTCTTTCTGTGCTTGCTGCTGCTTTTCTGTCATGGCAGCGGCATTCTGCTCTTTGCGGAGCTTTTTCTTGCTGGATGCGCTCATGTAATCAATTCCTCTCATTGTGCTTTTGGATATATCGTACAGGTACTACCTGTGCATAGACTGACTCATTATAACTGATTTATCTGACACTTTCAAGTGTTTATTTCATATTTTGGTGAAAAGTGAAAATTGATATCGCTCGATTGGTAAAAAGGCACATAAAAAACATGGGAAGCAAAAGCTCCCCATGTCAAATCCCGCTTTGGCCGTGTGCATCCAATTATGACCTGCACGAAAAGGCAGGTGGGTCGCCGCTCCTGATTTTTACTGCTCCCAACGTCCACCGTACGTCAAAGCGCAGGCGGGAGGTCTGCAAACCAAACAGGAATATGGCATCCCGATTAAAAAATGTGGGTCCAAAAGGACACATCACGCACCAAGCAGGAGGCGATCAGTCTTCTTCGTCCTCGCAGTACAGAGAATCCATGATGAGGTTATTGACAGCTTCCAGCTCCGCATCATCTTCAATAGCGCACAGGATCGGTTCGCCGTCTTCTTCCACAGACTTCAGGATACTTACCTGAAGATCAGAAGGCTGTGTCTGTTCATCGCTGGCGGGAATAACAGCCAAATAGCTAAAGCCGTTATACTCAACAGTCGTTAAAACCTCCAGCTCGTATTCTGTTCCGTCCTCGTCCATGATGGTCATAAAATCAGAACCGTATCGATCGTTCATCTGCATTTCCTCCCAGATCTTTTTCTGATTTTATTTTATCCGGAACAGGTGGCAAAATCAAGTGGGAATATAAGATCACACGGAATGTATCTGCAGATAGCATTCCCCGATTTAGGCGGTATATGATAGTGTATGCGCAATTTTAGAAAAATGTACCTTGTGGATATACTATAGATCAGTACTTATTTTTAAATGAAAGAATCGGCAAATAGGAATTCGTTAGAAAAGCATGAAATTGGGTCTTTCGTTTTTCTTTTGGGTATGCTATAATTATATGACTGATTTTATACATTCACACCAACAGCGGAAAATGATGGCTCTGTTTTCATGTTCGCTGCAATGGAGGTTTCCCATGACAAACGATAATAATCAAAATAAAAAACGTGTTTCCCGGCAGTCCTGGAAACCGGCGCAGATCTTTCGAATCCTGCACGGTGTATGGACAGGGGCGTATTCTGTTATCAAAATCGCTGCCGGAGCGATTGCGACGGTGCTTGTGATCGGCGCAGTTTGCGTACTGGGCTTTGTAACGATTCTTGCGAATTATTTCCAGGAGGAAATTATTCCTACAGCCGGTGTGCAGCTGGAGAATCTGGATCTGGAGCAAAACTCTTATGTCTATTATCTGGACGAGGACGGAGACATTCAGGTTCTGCAGAAATTGTATTCTTCCGTAAACCGGGATTGGGTGGATTATGAGAATATCCCGCAGGATCTGATCCATGCGGCAGTCGCCATTGAGGATCACCGCTTTTTTGAACATCAGGGCGTTGACTGGATCACCACCATCAAGGCTTGTCTGAATATGTTTATGGGCGGCAGCAGCGAGTTCGGCGGCTCTACCATTACCCAGCAGCTGATCAAGAATTTGTTTGAGGAAGATAGCGTTACGGTTCAGCGAAAGGTGCTGGAGATCTTCCGGGCGGCTGAATTTGAACGGCTGTATGACAAAGAAGTGATTATGGAGTGGTATCTGAATATCATCTTCTTTGGGCAGAACTGCAACGGCGTTAAGTCTGCTGCTGAAAAGTATTATGGAAAAGAGCTGGAATTTTTGACGCCCGCAGAGTGCGCCAGCTTGATTAGTATTACCAACAATCCGTCTTTGTTTAATCCCTACCGGACGAATCCGGATAAGGAAGGTAAGACCGGCGCTGAACGGAATCGGGAGCGTCAGGTCAATACCCTGTATATGATGAAGGAATACGGCTATCTGGACGAGGAAACCTATCGGGAGGCTTACGACCAAAAGATCGTTTTCAAGGACGGGATCGCGGATGAAGACCGCCTGGCTGTCTGTAAAAATGAAGCCTGTGGATACCGGGGCACCGTGGGAAGTTTCCAGGTGCAGGACGGCCACACCTACTGCCCCCAATGCAAACAGGAATCTGAAGTCAGCAAAGATGCTTCCCAGCAGGTATATTCCTGGTTTGTTGATACTGTTATTGAGGATGTGGCAAAGCAGCTGGCAGAGCAGAACGGTGTAGAGTGGAACAAGGATAGCAAGAAAACCTATATGGAAGTGATCAGCCGCGGTGGCTATCATATCTATTCTACGCTGAATATGTCTGTTCAGAATCAAGTGGATAAGATATATACGGATCTTAACGAAATTCCTGCTGATCGAAGTGTTGCACAGCTGCAGTCCTCTATGATCGTCATTGACAATGTAACAGGAGATATCGTTGCAATGGCTGGCGGTGTTGGTGAGAAAACAGTCCACGATGCCTTTAACCGTGCCACGGATGCAAAGGTGCAGCCCGGTTCTTCCATGAAGCCATTGAGTGTTTACGCGCCTGCGTTTGAGCTTGGCCTAATCAACCCCGCGACTGTGATTCCTGACCTGCCGTTCCAGTATACGAATGACAGCGCGTTCCCCAAAAATGATGACAGGATCTATACCTACAGCCGCGTGATCCTCACCGGTGTTACTTCCTCGGTTAACGCCATCGCGATCAACACCCTGGACCGCATCGGTACGTCATACAGCTATGATTTCGTTAAGAATTCCTTCCGTCTGTCTACTCTGGTGCATAATTATGTAGATGATAACGGAAAGGTGTTTTCGGATGAAAACTACTCTCCTCTGGGTATGGGCGCACCGACCTTCGGTGTCACTGTGCGGGATATGGCTTCTGCTTATGCTACCTTCCCCAATAACGGTCAGTACCGGGAGGGACGCACCTTCACTAAGGTGTATAACAGTGACGGCGGCTTGGTCATCGATAACGAGCAGGATTCTGAACAGATCCTCAGCACCAAGGCAGTGGAGTATATGAACTTCTGTATGGACGCTACTGCTGATATCAATCAGGGCGGCTCCGGCTACAACGGCGATATTCCCGGTCAGGATGTAGCGGCTAAGACCGGTACAACCACCGGTGCAAAGGATCGCTGGTACTGCGGCTTTACGGACTATTACACCTGCTGTGTATGGGTCGGTTATGACTCTCCGGAAGAAGTGGTTCTGGTTGGCGATCTTACAAACCCTGCCGGACGGCTTTTCAAGAAAGTCATGGAGCCGATCCATGAGGGCAAGGATAGAGTTCCGCTGTATAATGAGGGCAACTTTAAAGCAGTTGCCGTCTGCCTTGACTGCGGCAAGCTGGCAACAGATGCCTGTAAGTATGATCCCCGGAGCTATGACAGCGGCATTTCCCGCATCGCTTATTCTAAGGTGTATCCCGAGGATGTGCCTGACGATGTTTGTGATTGCCATGTGATGGTGGATTTCTGCCAGTCCTGCAATGCTGTTGCCAACGATTACTGCAAAATGTTTGCCCAGGCAGGGGAGACAGTGCTGGTCAAGCGGGCTGTGGTGAAAATGACGCCTAAGGATATTAACGATCTGTCCGCTGCCAGTGAGTACGGGCTTTCCCGTGGACACTTAAAGGATAATTATATCTACCTTGTGGATGAAAACGGCAAGGACAGAACCTTTAAGGGTATTTCCGGTACGGTCAATGTAAATGCCAATGCGCCGTATTTGGTCTGTGACAAGCATACCCAAAGCGCATGGGAGGCCTATCTTAAGAGCCACCCTGCCCAAAAACCAACAGACCCGGATAATTACCCCCTGGGGACGCAGCCCACAGATGAAACGGAATAAGGAGGATACCATGATCTGGTTATCCGATGAATGGAAAGAATATGAGGTGCTGGACACCGCCCAGGGTGAACGCCTGGAACGGTGGGGGAAATATATCCTTGTCCGCCCGGATCCTCAGGTGATTTGGAATACACCGAAGGTCCATCCCGGCTGGAAAAAGTACGATGCCCGGTATATCCGCTCCAATACAGGCGGTGGTCATTGGTCTGACCACCACCTGCCTGAGCGCTGGCAGATACACTATAAGGATTATCTTACCTTTAACGTTAAACCCATGAATTTCAAGCATACCGGTGTGTTTCCGGAGCAGGCGGCAAACTGGGATTTTATCCGGGACAAGGTCGCCTCTGCCGGTCGCCCGGTTCGGGTGCTGAACCTGTTTGCTTATTCCGGCGGCGGGACTCTGGCAGCCGCCGCAGGCGGTGCTGAGGTGTACCATGTGGACGCATCTAAAGGTATGGTGGCATGGGCTAAGGAAAATGCTGCCGCATCCGGTTTAGCAGACAGACCGATCCATTGGATCGTGGACGATTGCGGTAAGTTTATCCAGCGGGAGATTCGCCGTGGCCGCCGTTATGACGGAATTATTATGGGTCCGCCCAGCTATGGAAGAGGCCCAAGCGGGGAGATCTGGAAAATGGAGACAAGCTTTTATCCCTTTTTGCTGGAAACCGCAAAGCTCTTGACGGACAATCCGCTGTTTGTTATCATCAATTCCTACACCACCGGCCTTGCACCTTCTGCTGTAGGCTATGCGGCTGATGTGGTGTTTGGCAAGGATCACGGCGGACATACTGAGGTTGGTGAATTGGGCCTGCCGGTCCAGTCTACCGGTATTATGCTGCCCTGTGGCTCTACCGGCCGCTGGACACCCTGATGTCGGAGGGTTTTCATGAGTGACATTATTTCTGTTGAGCACCTAAGCTATACTTATCCGGGTGTTGATGGCGAGCCGGGGGTTCAGGTTTTTGAAGATCTGACCCTGCAGGTGGAAGAGGGGAGCTTTACGGCTGTCCTTGGCTCCAACGGCTGTGGAAAATCAACCCTTGCGAAGCATTTTAATTCCATATTGCTCCCTTGCGGTGGTAAAGTGTTTGTTTGCGGTATGGATACCGCAGATGAGGAGAAACTCATGGCTGTTCGCCGCAGAGTTGGTATGGTTTTTCAGAACCCCGATAATCAGCTGGTAGCCAATGTTGTGGAAGAGGATGTGGCCTTTGGCCCTGAAAACCTGGGCATTTCCAGTCCCGAGATCCGCAGAAGAGTGGATCTGGCGCTGAAGCAGGTGGGTATGTATGAGTACCGGGAACACGCGCCCCACCTTCTGTCCGGCGGACAGAAACAGCGGATCGCCATTGCCGGTATCATCGCTATGGAGCCCCGCTGCATCGTTCTGGACGAGCCTACGGCAATGCTGGATCCGAAAGGTCGCAGGGAAGTGATCGAAACGGTTCAGCGGCTGAATAGGGAAAAGGGGATTACGGTTGTTCTCATTACCCATCATATGGATGAGGCAGCGAAGGCTGATCGCGTGATCGTGCTGCATAAGGGTGAAGTGGCAGCAGATGGGTCACCGGAAGAGGTTTTCTCCAAGGTGGAGTTGCTGCACAGTATTGGACTTGCAGCACCGCAGGGTGTTGAGCTTTGCTATGAATTGAACCAAACGGGATTTTGTTTGCCCCTGGACAAGCTGGATCCCAATGAATGCGCGCAGATACTTTACGATTTGGTGAGGGTCTGACCGCGGGAGGAATGTTAATTGGCACCGATTTTAGAGGTTAAAAATCTTACCCATGTTTATAGTGGTGGCACACCCTTTGAGCATAAGGCATTGGACGGGGTTAGCTTTTCCGTAGAACGGGGTGAGGCTATCGGCGTGATCGGGCATACCGGTTCCGGAAAATCCACGCTGATGCAGCACCTAAACGGACTTCTGAAGCCCTCCTCCGGGGAAGTTTTGCTTGACGGGAAGGATATTTGGTCCGACAAGCAGCTGACCAGACAGGCCCGTTTTCGGGTAGGACTGGTGTTTCAGTATCCGGAGTATCAGCTTTTTGAAGAGACTGTTTATAAGGATATAGCCTTTGGTCCTAAGAATATGGGTCTGGCTGCTGAGGAAGTTGACCGCCGTGTGCGGGAAGCTGCGGGTTTTGTTGGTATCTCTGACGAGCTGTTGGAGGTACCACCTTTTGACCTGTCCGGTGGACAAAAGCGCCGTGTGGCCATCGCCGGCGTGATCGCTATGGAGCCGGAGATCCTTATTTTGGATGAACCCACTGCCGGTCTTGACCCTGCGGGAAGGGAAGAGATACTGGGAAATATTGACAGCTACCGGAAGGCGAAAAATGCTACCATTATGATGGTCAGCCATTCTATGAATGACGTAGCCCGCTTTACGGAGCGGCTGATCGTCATGAACGGTTCCCGGTTGGCGATGGACGGCACGCCTGATCAGGTATTTTCCCGGGCGGATACGCTGCTGGAGATGGGACTTGATATTCCGGATCTGACCCGAATCTTCTTGGAACTGAAGCACAAAGGTCTGGATGTGGAGCCTGTCTACACCATGGAGCAGGCGCTTGCTGCGATCAAACGGCTGACAGGAGGGGATGTCCATGCTTAAAGATATTACCCTTGGCCAGTTCTTTCCCGGGAAATCCATTATCCATCGGTTAGATCCCAGAACGAAGCTTGTAATACTGGTTGTTTACATCGTAGCGCTGTTTTTAGCGGTCAACTGGGTGTCCTATGGCATTATGCTTGTGTTTCTGGCATGGTGCATTGGAATCTCCCGTGTGCCGTTAAAAGCCTTTGTCAAAGGCATGAAGCCGCTGATCTTCATTTTGTTTTTTACCACTGTGTTGAATTTGTTTTTTACCGGTGGTGAGACGGTTTTGGTCGCCTTTTGGGGCATTAAAATTACTCTTGAAGGTCTTCAGCGGGCGTTCTTTATGCTGATCCGGATCCTGCTTCTGGTAATGGGCACATTCTTGCTCACCTATACCACATCACCCATCTCCCTGACTGACGGCTTGGAATCGCTGCTGCGACCACTGAAAAAGATCAAAGTGCCTGTGCATGAGCTGAGCATGATGATGTGCATCGCTCTGCGCTTCATCCCCACGCTGATCGAGGAGACGGACAAGATCATGGCAGCCCAAAAGGCTCGTGGTGCGGATTTCGAATCCGGTAAGCTGATGCAGCGGGTGAAGGCGCTGATCCCTATTTTGGTGCCACTTTTTATTAGCGCTTTCCGCCGGGCGGACGAGCTGGCCACGGCTATGGAATGCCGGTGCTACCAGGGCGGCGAGGGCAGAACCAAAATGAAGCTGCTTCGCTATAAGCGCATAGATTTTGAGGCGTATGGCGTGGGTGCTTTGATGATTGCGGCTGTCTGCGTCCTTCGCAGCTATGGTCTGTGAGGTGTGTATGCGTAACATTGCTTTGATCCTGACCTATTTAGGCACAGCATACCACGGCTGGCAGATGCAAAAAAACCTTTCGACCGTACAGGAGACCCTGGAAAAGGCGATCTCTATGGTGGTTGGACACAGCGTTCATGTAACCGGCTGCGGCAGGACCGATGCCGGTGTTCATGCCAAGTGCTATGTTGCCAATTTCCGTACAGCTTCCACCATTCCCGTTGACCGTCTGCCTTATGCCCTGAATACCCACCTTCCGCCGGATGTGGTGGTGACAAAGGCTTTTGAGGTGCATGAGGGCTTTAATGCCATTGGCTCTTGTGCCAAGAAGGAATATACCTATTTGATCTACAATTCCCGTCTGAAGGATCCTTTCTATGTCAATCGTGCTTGGTTTTATCCCCGGCATTTGGACGAAGGGATCATGCAGGCGGCTGCGGACCAGTTTGTGGGTACCCATGATTTTGCTGCCGTGCGAAGTGTGGGTACGGATGTTAAATCTACAGTCAGAACCGTATACTATTACCAAGTGGAACGGGACGGTGACCTGCTGCGCCTGCGGGTGTGCGCCAACGGATTCCTTTATAACATGGCAAGAGCCATGGCTGGAACTGTTGTTTACGCAGCTGAGGGGAAGATCCAGCCCCGGCAGATCGGCGAAATTCTCGAATCGGGCAATAGAACCGCTGCCGGTCCCACAGTGCCGCCGGGAGGGCTTTATATGACCCACCTTTGGTATGATGACGGAGTTGAAAAATTCTCCTGCGGTATCGACGGTCTGGAATAACAGACATAATTTGGGGCGGCTTTTTAGCCGCCCCATGTGAATAATTCAAAATTTGTTTTTCCTTTTTAGGCAGATCTATGGTATACTGCTTCAAAAAAGGAGATTTCCTTGTAAAAGGAGTGAAGAAGATGCAGCCGAAAATGTGCAGCAAGTGTAAAAAGAATATTGCCGTTGTTTTCATTACAAAGGTGGAAAACGGCGTGACGATGAATGAGGGCTATTGCCTCAAATGCGCCAGAAGTCTGGGCATTCCACAGATCGACCAGGCTGTTAAGCAGATGGGCTTTTCTGATGATGATCTGGATAATCTCAGCGATGAGATGAGCAATATGTTCGGCCAGATGGATCAGGATGATCTGGATGAGGATGAGGTGGAAAGCCAAACGGCTACTTTCCCGCTGCTCAACCAGCTATTTGGTTCTGTAAACCCGGCAGAACAGCCGAACCATCCTGCGCCAAAAAAAGAATCTGCCAAGGAGCAGGAAGAAGCATCCAACAAAAAGCGCAAAAATAAGAAGCATAAGTTCCTTGACAGCTATTGCATGGATCTGACCGGCAGAGCAAGAGAGGGGAAGCTGGATAAGGTGATCGGCCGGGATGTGGAGACTGAGCGTGTGATTCAGATCCTCAACCGGCGGCAGAAAAATAACCCTTGTCTCATCGGCGAGCCGGGCGTTGGTAAAACAGCCATTGCCGAGGGGCTTGCACAGCGGATCGCTGCCGGGGATGTGCCCTATAAGCTGCGGGATAAGGAAGTGTTTTTGCTGGATCTGACTGCCTTGGTTGCCGGCACGCAGTTTCGCGGTCAGTTTGAAAGCCGTATGAAGAGCCTCATAGGCGAGGTCAAGGAGTGCGGCAACATCATTCTGGTCATTGATGAGGTGCATAATCTGGTGGGCGCCGGTGACGCGGAAGGCTCTATGAATGCTGCGAACATTCTGAAACCTGCGCTTTCCCGAGGCGAGATCCAAGTGATCGGTGCAACGACCTTTAACGAATACCGCAAGCATATTGAAAAGGACGCAGCATTGGAGCGGCGCTTCCAGCCGGTATCTGTTGCGGAGCCTACCATTGAAGAGGCTGTGCAGATCATGCAGGGCATTGCCAAGAATTATGCCGAGTTCCATGGCGTTGCGATCTCTCCCGAGATTGCACGGCAGTGCGTTGTGCTGTCTGAGCGGTATATTACAGACCGTTTTCTGCCGGATAAGGCCATTGACCTTCTGGACGAGGCGTGTTCGGATGTCAATCTTCGGTGCAAAGAGATCAGCGAACTTGCCCAGCTGCGGAAA
>JAZNLP010000090.1:0-11422 GCA_045579165.1 Faecousia sp. | reverse complement strand
GCCTGGGGATCTTCCACGATCCGGGGATCTGCCATGAGGATACCGGAAACGTCGGTCCAGTTTTCGTAAACATCCGCATCCAGAGCAGCAGCCGCCAGAGAGCCGGTAATGTCGCTGCCGCCACGGGAGAAAGTGTGGATCGCGCCGTCGGGCATTGCGCCGTAGAAGCCGGGGATCACAACGCCGTAGCCCGGAGTGACCCGGCTGCGGAGGGCTTCATAGGAAGCGTCCTGGTTAACTGTGCCGTCCATGTTGAACTTCACCCAGTCCGCTGCATCAATAAACTGGAAGCCAAGATACGCTGCCATCAGCTTGGCGGAGAAATACTCGCCACGGCTGACCAGCTCTTCCTGAGTGACATTTTTGGCGTCGATACGCTCTTTCAGCGCCTGAAGCTCGGGCCCCAGATCCAG
Organism: Faecousia sp.; assembly: GCA_045579165.1. Taxonomy (GTDB): domain Bacteria; phylum Bacillota; class Clostridia; order Oscillospirales; family Oscillospiraceae; genus Faecousia. Next base: position 11,009 of record JAZNLP010000090.1, on the reverse strand, counting down.
GTCCAGATCCAGATCGCTCTGAATGTCCAGATACCGGGAGGTGATCATTTTGAAGATGCGGCTGCAGTCCACACCGTACTGCACATGGGCATGGCACAGATACAATAGATCCGTCAGCTTATGGTCGCCGCTGAAGCGCTTGCCGGCGGCACTGACCACCACAACGCTGCGGGAGGGATCAGACTGGAGAATATCCCGGATCTTCCGGTACTGACCGGCGTCTGCCATGGAGGAGCCGCCGAATTTGACTACTTTCAACATATATCTATTTTCCTTTCCCGTTGTTACCGAAGCGCGGCGATGAAGGCATCGGGGTTATCCTTCAGCCATGCATGGACTTTACTGACGCTGACAGGCTCGGTGACTACCGCGCTGCCCCAGTTTTCTGCCACAGCCGCGGGCAGGTCCTTGCCGCCGCGAATGTAGTAGCTGAGCTGTTCGCTGTTGTCAGCCGCGACGGTCTCGCCGTAGGGGGCATAGAAGCCCTTGCCTTCCAGAACATCCACCAGATCCTGCACCACATTGTATGCGGTGGGGTAGCGGCCGGCGCCCTGCCCGAAGAAGCTCATCCGGTCGGAGGTCTCGCCGATAAAGGTGATGAGGTTATAGTTCATGGGAACAGCCGCCTCCGGCTCGCCTTCTGCCACCAGAGTGGGCTGGACATAGATGCTGTAAACGCCGTCAACGCACTTGCCGGTGGAGATCAGCTTGCAGACCCGGCCGTGTGCCTTGAAATTCTCCACATCCTCCGCTGCGATCCGGCTGATGCCCGCCACGGGAACGGTGGTTTTATCCACCGTCACGCCAAAGGCGATGTTGGAGGACAGGATCACCTTATGCCAGGTGTCGATCCCGTCTACATCGGTGGAGGGGTTAGCCTCGGCATAGCCCAGCGTCTGGGCCTGCTTCAGAACCTGGGCATAGTCCAGACCCTGGCGGGTCATGTTGTCGAGAATATAGTTGCAGGTGCCGTTCATGATGCCGCCTACCTGCTGCAGCTTCTGTACCCGGCGGGCCCGCTCCAGCTCAGACAGCCAGCCGATGCCGCCGCCTACAGCAGCTGTGGAACGGAAGCTGACGCCCTTTTCCTTCGCCAGGGGGATCAGCTCATCGTAAAAGTTTGCCACCAGCGCCTTGTTGGAGGTGACCACATGCTTGCCGGCCTCAATGGCGGCTTTTACAAACTCATAAGCAGGATGCAGACCGCCCATGGCTTCCACCACGGTGTCCACAGTCTCGTCGGCAAGGATCTCCCGGAAATCTTTCGCGACCTTTGCGTCCGGCAGCTGAATGTCCTCCAGACACAAAACGTATGCTACATGCATATCCTCTCTTTGACCCACGATCTCATATACGCCTTTGCCCACGACGCCAAAACCAAGCAAACCAATGTTCATTTTCGCAACCTCTTTTCCTCTGTCTTACAAGGGTAGGTGTTTTTCTGGGAAAAACACTTGCTTTTTTTATTGATACAGTATATCATATACCCAATCAAAAACCAAGTATTTTCTGCAAAAAGTTCATCTTTTGTGCAGGTAGTGAAGAAATCGTTAGGTTTAGGGGGTTTTCTTATGCAATATCATTCTACCAGAAGCTGTGACCGCCAGGTAGACAGCGCCGCTGCGGTTTTGCAGGGTCTGGCGGAGGACGGCGGCCTGTTTTTGCCGGAGAAGCTGCCGTGCTTTTCTTGGAAGGACTGTGTGTATAGTGACCCTATGACCATGGCGGAAATGATCCTGTCTGCGTTTCTGCCGGATATCCCCGAAATGGGAGATCTGGTTCGCAAAGCATACACCGGAAAGTTTGAAACCGAAGAACTGACCCCCACGGTGAAGGTGGGAAAATTCTCCGTTTTGGAGCTGTTCTGGGGCCCTACCTCTGCCTTTAAGGATGTGGCGCTATCCATGCTGCCCCAGCTGATGACCGCCGCGAAAAAGGCCAAGGGTATGGAAGAGGATATCCTGATCCTAACCGCTACCTCCGGCGATACCGGCAAGGCCGCTCTGGAGGGCTTTCGGGATGTGCCCGGCATCCGGATCTGTGTGTTCTACCCCGATGGGGGCGTATCCCAGGTGCAGCGGCGGCAAATGGTCAGCCAGGAGGGCGAAAATGTGACAGTCTGCGCCGTTCGGGGCAATTTTGACGATGCCCAGACCGGTGTGAAGAACATCTTCACCGCCTGCCAGGGAAAGGCGCTGCCCTTTAAGCTTTCTTCTGCCAACTCTATCAATATTGGCCGCCTTGCCCCCCAGATCATGTATTATTTCAAAGCCTACCGGGATCTTCTGGATGCAAAGCAGATCCGGCTGGGGGATGAAGTGAATTTCTCCGTTCCCACCGGAAACTTCGGTGATATTCTGGCAGGGTATCTTGCCAAGCTGCTGGGTTTGCCCGTTGGACGGCTGATCTGCGCTTCCAATGCAAACAATGTGCTCACGGACTTTATTCACACCGGCACCTATGACCGCCGCAGACCCCTACATAAGACCACATCGCCCTCCATGGACATTCTGGTGTCCAGCAATCTGGAGCGGCTGCTGTATCTGATGAGCGGCGATACTAAGCTGGTATCGCAGCTGATGACCCAGCTGAGCAAAGAGGGTCATTACACCGTGCCCCAGCCGCTGCTGGAGCAGATCCAGACCCAGTTCTGGGCAGGCTTCTGCGATGATGCCGGCGCTGCCGCGGCTATCGGGCAGGTGTGGAAAGAAAACGGCTACCTCTGCGACACCCATACCGCTGCGGGTTGGGCAGTTGCGGAAGATTATGTAAACCAAACCGGCGATCACCGGCCGATGGTGGTGCTTTCCACCGCCTCTCCCTATAAATTCCCCGCGGCGGTGCTCAGCGCCATCGGCGGCGATACCCAGGGAGACGAGTTTACCCAGATGGAGCGCTTAGAAGCCATCACCGGCGTAAAGATCCCCGGGAATCTTTCAGGTCTTCGGCAAAAGCCGGAGCGGCACACAAACGTGATCGCCAAGGAAGAAATGCTTAATTTTGTCCTGGGACTTTGATAGGAGAGAGAAATATGAAACGAGTAACCATTCGGGTTCCTGCCACCACCGCCAACTTAGGCCCGGGCTTTGACGCTTTCGGCTGCGCCCTGAGCCTGTATACCGATGTGACCTTTGAGGAGACTCCGGAGGGTCTGGAGATCACCGGCTGTGATGAAGCGTTTGCCGGGCCGGATAATCTGGCGTATGTGTCCTACTGCGCTGCCCTTGCCACCATGAGCGAGGAGCTGCGGGGCGTGAAGATCCACATTGACTCCCAGATCCCGGTCTGCCGGGGACTCGGTTCTTCTGCCGCTTTGTTGGTAGCCGGCGCAATGGGCGCCAATGTGCTCCGGGGCAACAAGCTCAGCACCCAGGGACTTCTGAACATTACCAACGCCATGGAGGGTCACCCGGACAACCTTGCCCCCGCCTTCTTCGGCGGTCTGACCGCATCCATGGTGGATAACGGCTTGCCGGTGACGGTAAGCTTCCCCCTGCACCCGGATTGGGAGTTTTTGGCGCTGGTGCCGGACTTTGATCTGCCTACCACCGTTGCCCGGCAGGCGCTGCCTACGGAATATGACCGGGCGGACGCGGTGTATAACATCGCCCACGGCGCGCTGGTGCTGAAAGCTTTGGAGTTGGGAGACGAGAAGCTGCTGCGAAACGCTATGCAGGACCGAATCCACCAGCCCTACCGGAAGAAAATGATCCCGGACTACGAAAAGATCGAGAGTCTGATCCGCACTACCGGAGCAGCCTTCTGCCTCAGCGGCGCAGGCCCGACTCTGCTGTGCATTACCCGCAATCCGGGTCTGGAGGAGAAGCTTGCCAAGAAGCTGCATGATATCACCGAAGCCAACTGGCAGATGATCCCCCTGCACATTGAATTCCAGGGCGCAAGAGTGATCCGGGAAGAGTAAAATAAAAAATGCCGCCCGGCTGGGCGGCATTTTTCAATCTTATTCGATCTCCACCATTTCTTCTTTCAGCTCGCTGCGGCGAACCAGGAACCGGCGGATGGCAAACAGCCCCGCGATACAGGCTATGCAGGCGATGTTGCTCCAGGGATCGTCGTGGGAGAGGATGACATGGCGGGTAATAGCCACGGTCAGCACCTCCAGGATGTTGGCGGGGGTGGTGTCGATAATCATACGCACAAACTCCAGACCAACCACGATGGTCAGGGCATTATGTAAGTAGTTATTGATATCAAAAACATAACCGGGAACGGTGCACATCTGGTAAATTTCATAGCCCAGGGCGGTCAGCATAATCACGATAGTCATGATGGCGATGATCCGTTCTACATAGTGCAAAATTCTGCGGAAAATATGTTCCACCCGGTGATCGTGCTTCTCGGTGCGGCGGATATGCTCCTGCAGTTTGGGATCGGGATGCTCTTTGTGATGGCTGCTCACAGTCATTCCTCCTAAATGGTGTATAGTCTGATTTTACACGAAAAGACAGGAAAAGGGAAGCATTTTTTAAAAACTTATCCATACAATTCTTATGATTTTCTAAAGAACATTGACTTTTGGGGCCCGCTGGGGTATAAAATGTGGAGTTGTTTGCAATTTCGACAAGAAAGGACATATTAAGCTATGGCTTGGGGCTTTTTTACGACTGCCCATGTGGTGTCGCTGATCGCGGCAGCAGTAATACTGGTCGGTTTATATTTTATCCTGAAAAACAGATCCCAAAAGGTACAGATGTGGGTTCTGTTCGTGCTGTCCTGCAGCGGTCTTGCTGCCATCACCTTTAATCTGCTGCGGTGGAACGAGCCACTGGCATATCTGCCGCTGCACCTTTGCTCAATCAATGCGATCCTGCTTCCCATCACGGTGCTGACCCGGAATAAGACTCTGGGCAATCTGCTGCTGGTCTGGTGTCTGGGTGCGCTGGTGGCGCTGGTTCTGAATTTCGAGGTGGCGGAAACGGAGCTGTTTGGAGAGACCTTCTGTTTTTACTATTTCCCCCATATTTTTGAGTTTGGCGTTCCGGTGCTGCTGTTTAAGCTGGGTCTCATTAAAAAAGATCCCCGGTGCATCGTTTCTACCCTGAGCATTACCATGCTGCTTTATACCTTTGCCCATCTGTGCAACCGCAGTGTCAATTACTATTGCGCTTCCATCGGCAAGGATCTGACCGTGAACTACATGTTTTCCATTGAGCCGACTAACCCGTTGGTACAGCTGTTCCACCAGGTGATCCCTTATGAATACTGGTATATGTATCTGGTGCTTCCCATTGTGGCTGCGTATCTGCTGGTCATCTATGCACCGGAAATGATCGCCCGCCGCCGGCAAAAAGCGAATGTATGATGAAAAAAGACTGCTGTGTTATCACAGCAGTCTTTTTATTTATGATAATGCTCGCGCATTTCCTTTTTTGCGGCATCCAACTCCTGCCGCAGTTCCCGGGCAGACATCCGCAGCACGCCGGAGCGGAGAGAGCTCAGCTGGACCAAACCGTCAGAGGTTGCAACCTTTATGTTATAGTTGCTGCCGATCTGGTGGACAAGGGCTTCGATATAGGCATCGCCGGTCTCGTTTTCCTGGGTGTAGACCACTTGGATGTTGTGATATTGGAGCTTTTCTCCGGGGTTGCCTTTTTGCTTGTAGCCGTCAAACACCAGCACCACCCGGCACTTTTTGAAGCCGGCGTAGCTGCTGAGCTGATCGGATAGCTGCCGCCGGGCGGCATCCAGATCGTCTTTGGCGATTCGGGACAGGTCATCCCATGCGAAAATAATGTTGTAGCCGTCAACGATCAGATATTGCTGCCGGGGCGGCTGGATGGTCAGGGTTTCCTTTGCCGGGCGGTTTTCCGGAGGGCGGTACAGCGGCCGCTTCACCGGTCCGAACTCCCGCTCCATGATGGCTTCCAGCTCCTTGTCGTCCAGCCGAAGGTTTTGGGTGATTAACTGGGGTTGGGATTGGGTTTTCAACCCGCTTTCCAAGTGCATATAGTCCTTGACCTGATCCCATTTGACCGTAAAGCCAGCGCCGTGGGCGCAGAATACGGAGTCCGGGGTGTTTTCAAGGTCTGCCTCCGGATCGTAGTCCGCACTTTCCACCACCGCTTGGGTGTTGTGGCAGGGTTCATAGCCCTTTAGGGCGATCTGCAAATGCCCCCGACCCTGGGTGTAGGAAGCCACCTGGTCAGCATAGTCGCCCAGCTCCGATGCCGGGACTGTGCCCCGGAGGGTGGAGAGCTCTCCGCTGGCTTCCGGGGGATCAAATTCACCGCCCATGGCCCGGATATCGGTGATCGCCCGTCCCCCCGCCGGGGTGGGGAGGGTCAGCGTGAAGTGATACCATGGCTCTAAAAGTACGGACTTTGCCTGCATCAGCCCCTGGCGGATGGCCCGGTAGGTAGCCTGGCGCATATCGCCGCCCTCGGTGTGTTTTAAGTGCGCCTTGCCGACAAGCAGGGTCAGCTTCATGTCGGTAATGGGGGAGCCGGTGAGGACGCCCAGATGGGTCTTTTCGGACATATGGGACAGGATCAGCTTTTGATAGGCAATGTCCAGCACATCCGTGGGGCAGACCGTGTCGAAGACCAGTCCGCTGCCTCTGGGCAGAGGCTCTAAAAGTAAATGCACCTCCGCGTAATGACGCAGCGGCTCAAAATGCCCCACGCCCTCTACGGTGTTTTCAATGGTTTCCTTGTAAAAAATGCGGCCGTTGTCCAGCCGGATATCCAAGTCAAACCGATCCTTGACCAGCCGCTGAAATACCTCCAGCTGCACCTTGCCCATGATCTGCACATGGATGCTGCCCCGGTCATATACCAGATGCAGCTGAGGGTCTTCCTCTTCCAGCTGCTGCAGCTTGGGGATCACCGTCACCGGATCTTTTCCCGCAGGCAGCACCACTCGGTAGGTCATTACCGGCTCTGCCACGGGGGTCTGGGTCTGGGGTACAGCGCCGATACATTGTCCCGCAAAGGTCTGGGTCAGTCCCGTCACCGCCGCGGTCTGGCCGGGAAGGATCGTATCCACCGGTGTGAATTTGTCGCCGGAAAACTGCCGCAGCTGAATGACCTTCTCCTGAACGGTCTCGCCCTTTTGGTTTACATAACTTATCTGCGAGCGAACCTCCAGCTTGCCGCCCAGCAGCTTCAGCCAGGTCAGCCGGTTTCCCTGGGCGTCCCGGGTGATCTTGTAGACCCGCGCGCCAAATGCTTTCTGGGGAGTGGCGCGGGGTGCAAAGCTGTCCAGCATTTGCAAAAGGGCATCCACGCCGGTCAGCTGCAGACCCGAGCCGAAGCAGCAGGGGAATAGCTGCCGCTGGGCGATGAGGGAGCGCAGGTTTCCGTCCGTCACATCGCCGGTTTGCAGATAGCTTTCCAAAAGCGCTTCGTCGCACAAGGCGGCGCTTTCAGCGATCTGCTCCCGGGCAGCGCCAAAATCCACGCACCGGTCGCTAAGCTTATTTTTAAGGTCTTTCATCAGCTTTTCCCGGTCTGCTCCGGGCAGATCCATCTTGCTGATAAACAGGAAAGTGGGAATCCGGCAGCTTTCCAGTAGCCGCCACAAGGTCAGGGTGTGCGCCTGCACGCCGTCCGTACCGCTGATGACCAGCACAGCGCAGTCCAGAATGGGCAGCACCCGCTGGGCTTCCGCGGAAAAATCCACATGCCCCGGGGTGTCCACCAGGGTGATATCCAGATGCTCCGTGGAAAGCAGCGCCTGCTTTGCGAAAATGGTGATGCCCCGTTCCCGTTCCAGGGTGTGGGTGTCCAGAAAGGCATCGGCGTGATCCACACGGCCCAAGCTACGGCGTGCGCCGCTGCAGTACAGCAAGGCTTCTGAGAGGGTAGTCTTGCCTGCGTCCACATGGGCAAGCAAAGCCATACAGCATGGCGACTTTTTTATCTGCTCCGGCATAGAACTACCCCCTTCAAAAAATATAGAAGTATTATATCACGGAAGGGAGCAGAATGTCGAGAGAAAAAACACCCTCTCCGGCTCAGCCGGAGAGGGTGCGGTCATTATTACAGGGATTATTTTTCGTTCTTGTAGATTTCCTTGAAGTACTTGTAGGTATCCACCTTCAGCTCGCCGCAGGCAGCTTCGTCACAGGCGACGATGCCATCGGGGTGCAGCTGCAGAGCGGAAATGGTCCAGGCGTGATCCACGCCGCCCTCTACGCAGTGGCGCAGGGCACTTGCCTTGCTGTGGCCGTTGATGACCAGCAGAACCTGCTTGGAATCGCAAACAGTACCAACGCCAACAGACAGCGCGGTTTTGGGGACCTGGTTGGGATCGTTGTCGAAGAACCGGGAGTTGACGATCAGGGTATCCTCGGTCAGCGCACGGACACCGGTGCGGGAGACCAGGGAGGTGAAGGGCTCGTTGAAAGCAATGTGGCCGTCAACACCGGAGCCGCCCAGGAACAGGTCAATGCCGCCGTAGGAAGCGATCTTATCCTCGTACCGCTGGCACTCAGCCTCCAGATCCTCAGCCATACCGTTGAGGATGTTGATGTTTTCCGCGTGGATATCAATGTGGTTAAAGAAGTTGTCATGCATGAAGTACCAGTAGCTCTGCTCGTGCTCACGGGGCAGGCCGACATACTCATCCATGTTGAAGGTGACCACATTCTTGAAGGAAACCTTGCCGGCCTTATTCATCTCGATCAGGCGCTTATAGACGCCCAGAGGAGAAGAACCGGTGGGCAGACCCAGCACGAAGGGACGGTTTTCCTTGTGGTTGTTAATGGCATCGGCGATGTGTTGCGCCGCCCAGGCGCACATCTCACTATAGTCGTTCTTAATGATCAGTTTCATAGTTTTTCACGCTCCATATTGATGTTGGCGGGGCGATGGGGATCGCTCCAACTACGGCATTTATTATACAAAACGAAAAACGATTTGTCTATCGGTGTTTGCAAAATTTCAGAAATTTTTTGACTGCGGGGTGAGTGATTGACAGACTTATGAGAAAATCAGATGGTGGAAGGCAAAAAAGTCCTCATGTCTGCCAAATGGGCATCCTGCCCCACCTTCACCGGGGACAACGTGCCGTTTTCCCATGTAAGCTCTGTGACCGAGGCGTTGCTGACCCAGGGGATGCTCTGCATAGCGTCCGCAGGCAGGCCGGTCATGTGCCACTGTACTACCCGAACAGGGGTGGCGTGGGTGGCGATCACCACGGTCTTACCCTCCTGCTCCCGGGCAATGCGGCATACCGCTTCCCAAACCCGTCGGTCAAGCTGGGCAACAGATTCTCCGCCGGGACACCAGGCGTTGCCGATGTCAGTGAGAATGCGGTGGTATTCCTCCGGGTGGGTGTCCCCAAGGCGGGCAAAGGGCTTTGCTTCCCAAACGCCGCCATAGATCTCCCGCAGATCCTTTTCGATATGGACAGGCAGGTTTAGCTTGTCGGCGATGTGCTTGCCGGTTTCATAGGCTCGGTCAAGATCGCTGCTGAAAACCGCATCGATTTTATAATTACGCAGCAAAAAATTCGCGGTGCATTCTGCCTGGGCGTGGCCCAGAGGGGTAAGGGGAGGATCGTAAGAGCCTGCATACAGGCCCTCAAGATTTGCAGTGCTTTCCCCGTGGCGCACCAGTAGAATTGTTGTCATAGGGAAGCTCCCTTCCATGGTAAGGTTTGAAAGATCTCCCGGGTGATGGCCCGGTACTCGGCAAGGTCGGTGGTTTTTCGCAGACGCTTGCCAAGCCGTTCGCTGCCTCGAAATTGGGGCAGCAGCATGCTCCAGTTTTCTTTGAGCCGGAACATGGCGTTGCGGCTGCCGCCAAAGGCGGCGGTATAGGCTTCCATCAGCTCGTCCATAAAGCGCTCCAGCGCGCCCATATCCGTGCCACCGGGAGTCAGCATACCCGGGTCGCCGATGAGACCTCTGCCCAGCATCACCGCTTCGATCCCGGGAAACCGGGCAGAAAGTGCGGCGATATCTTCAAGGGATGTAAGATTGCCGTTGTAGATCAGCGTAGCGTTGGCGTTCTGGGCGGCATAGCCGAATGTATCCAGATCCACATCTCCCTCATAAAACTGCTTTCGCACCCGGGGGTGAATGGTCAGTTCTGCGATAGGATAGCGGTTAAAAACCTCCAAAAGCCGGGGGAATTCCCCGGGGTCGGCAATGCCCAGCCGGGTTTTGACCGATACCGGCAAAGGCGCAGCCGTAAAGACAGCGTCCAAAAACCGATCCAGACTGTCGGGATCAGAAAGCATACCTGCGCCCTTGCCCTTGGCGACCACGGTACCGGAGGGACAACCCAGATTCAGGTTCACCTGTTCATATCCCCTGTCCCTGCACTGCCCGGCAGCCCAGATAAAATCCTCGGCTACCTTGGTCATGATCTGGGGAACGGCGGTAAAGTCCACCGTATCCGCGTAGGGCAGCTCCCGATCCTCCCGGGGGGTCAGCGCCCGGTGGACGGTGGGGGAGAAAAAGGGCATATAGTACCGGTGGATGCCGGGGAAGTATTTATGGTGCAGGCGGCGGTATATGCTGTCTGTCAGCCCCTCCATGGGGGCGAAATAGTAATGCATAAGGACGGCTCCTTTGTAGGGGGATTGGGGTTTATTGGGCAGATAAAAATACCACGTCATTCCGAGCCATGCCGTAGCATGGCGTGGGAATCCCGTCATTAGAGGAGCACCCCGAAAAGTTACGGGATTGCCACGTCAGGCTTACGCCTTCCTCGCAATGACGTGTTTGTTGCTACTACCCGTCAAACTGAAATTTTAACAGTAACATTAAAACACAAAAGCCGGCCTTTTTCAAGGGCGGCTTTTGACTTAGATCTCCATAATGACAGGCAGGATCATGGGATTACGCTTGGTGTGCTTATACAGGTAGCCACTTAAGTCGTTTTTGATGGCGGACTTAATAGCAGTCCAGTCCCGGGTGCGTTTGCGTCCGCAGCGGTCAATGGCCTCCATGGCAACGGCACGCAGCTCTTCCATCAGCTCCTCAGATTCCTTCACATAGATGAAGCCCCGGGTGATGATATCCGGGCCGGAGACGATGC
>JAZNLP010000089.1:0-13046 GCA_045579165.1 Faecousia sp. | reverse complement strand
TCCACCGGACTGTTTTCTGATCCGCCTTTCGAGTCCCATCTCTCGCGCAAACAAAAAATATCTCCAAATCCCAAACGGGATTTGGAGATATTTGGTGCGAGAGATGGGACTCGAACCCACACGGCGAAACCACACGCACCTCAAACGTGCTTGTCTACCATTCCAACACTCTCGCAAGCGCCTCAGTATTATAACCTTTCCCCCTGTTTTTGTCAACATATTTTTGGAATCTCTTGCATGTTCTCAAATTCTCTGCTACACTAAAAACAGTCAGGAGGAAATGCGTATGACACGATTTTTTATAGAGCCGGAGCAGATGCTTCCGGATTTTTTGGTCCTCACCGGTGAAAACGCCCAGCATGCCCGGGTACTTCGTCTGAAAAACGGAGAATCTGTACTGGTCTGCGACGGAAACGGCCGGGAATGCCTGTGTACTGTCAGCGATGTCAGCCCGGATCAGATCAGTCTGGTAGTGCAAAGCCGGCAGGAATCTGAAAGCGAGGCAGCCGTTGCTGTGAGCGTTTACATGGCTTTTTCCAAGGGCGACAAGCTGGAGCATGTGATCCAAAAGGCCACAGAACTGGGCGCGAACGAGATCATCGCCTTCCCCTCTGCCCGGTGCGTATCCAAGCCAGACGAAAAAAGTCTCCGTAAAAAGCTGGAGCGCTGGCAAAAGATCGCCGCCTCTGCGGCAGAGCAATCCGGCCGCGGACGGATCCCCCAGGTTTTGACCCTATCCAGCTACCAAGAAACCCTGAATCGGGCTGCCAAGGCAGACAAAGCGCTGCTGTTCTACGAAAATGAGCAGGCTACCACCTTAAAAATAGCCCTTTCCGGCGGCACTTACCGCACAGTAAGCCTAGTCACAGGACCCGAGGGCGGTTTGGAGCCGTCAGAAGTGCTCCAGGCGCAAAATGCCGGCCTGCAGGTCTGCACCTTAGGTAAGCGCATTTTGCGCTGCGAGACCGCCCCCCTATGCGCCCTTTCCGCGGTGATGTATGACGCAGGAGAATTCTAGGATTTCCTCTATGTGCCAGTTGACCGATAAAAACCAGAAGCAATTTATAGATTAAAGTCCATCGGGTCTCCCGGTGGACTTTTTTGCATTTTTGTGGAAACCATACAGTTTTTGTCCTTGCAGGGATTGCAAATGTCCGCTGATTATGGTATAATGTGTCAAACATTTCCTGGCAGCGCCCCTTTTATCCTGCCGAGAAGGAGGTATTTTATGCGTATCGTTATCAAGATCGGCACCAGCACTCTTGCTCACGCCACGGGCCGGCTGAATATCCAGCGGGTGGAGGAGCTTTGCAAGATCCTCAGCGACATCAAAAACGCCGGCCATCAAGTAATTTTAGTGTCCTCCGGCGCGATTGGCATGGGTGTCGGCAAGCTGGGTCTGCAAAAGCGTCCATCAGATATTCCCACAAAACAGGCTGCCGCTGCCGTTGGCCAGTGCGAGCTGATGTATACATACGATAAGCTGTTCGGCGAATATAACCACACAGTAGCACAGCTGCTGATCACCGGGGATGATGTGGCGGACGAGACCCGGCACAACAATTTCCGAAACACCCTTAACCGGCTGCTGGAGCTGGGTGCGCTGCCCATTATCAACGAAAACGATACCGTTGCTACGGAAGAGCTGGGCATCGGCGATAACGACACTCTGGCGGCTATCGTTGCCAGCAGTATTGGAGCGGACAAGCTGGTGCTGCTTTCGGACATCGACGGCCTATACACCGCTGACCCCCACACCCATCCGGATGCCAAGCTGATCAGTAAGGTAACTACCCTTGATGAGAAGATTTTGGCCCTGGCAGGCGCCAGCGGCTCCAATCTTGGCACAGGCGGCATGGTCACAAAGCTGCAGGCCGCCCGGCTCTGTATGGAGGCGCACTGCGATATGATCATCACCAACGGCTGCCGCCCCGGCGACCTGTATGCAATCTTAGAAGGCAAGCAGATCGGCACGACTTTCTCGGAGGGATCTGTATGATAGAAATGCTGAAAGCAGCCAAAGCGGCAAAATTACAGGTCTCCCGTCTGACGCAGGTACAAAAAAACGCTGCCCTTAACGCCATGGCAGATGCCTTGATCGCCGGCACGGAAGCGATCCTTGCCGCAAATGCTTCGGATATGGAAAAAGCAAAGGACAGCGTCTCCGCTGTCATGCTGGATCGGCTGCGTCTGACTCCGGAGCGGATCGAAGCTATGGCCAAGGGGATCCGGGAGGTGGCTTCCCTGCCCGACCCTGTGGGTCGTGTGCTGGAAGAATTCACCCGTCCGGACGGACTGCATATTCAAAAGGTGTCCGTTCCCATGGGCGTCATCGCCATTATCTACGAAAGCCGTCCCAATGTGACCAGCGATGCGGCGGCTCTGGCGCTGAAAAGCGGCAATGTGTGCATTCTTCGGGGCGGAAAGGAAGCTTTTTCCTCCGCAAATGCCATCGTAACTGCCCTGAAAGCAGGCTTGCGGTCTGTAGGTATTACGGAAAATGCCGTGAATTTGGTGCAGGATATCTCCCGGGCCAGCGCCACCGCGCTGTTGCAGGCTGTGGGATATGTGGATCTGCTGATCCCAAGAGGCGGCGCAGGACTCATCAATGCCTGCGTCACCCAGGCAACTGTTCCCTGCATCGCCACCGGCACAGGTATCTGCCATGTATATGTAGAGAAAACCGCGGACATCCCCATGGCTCTCTCCATCGTGGAAAACGCAAAAACCAGCCGTCCCAGCGTCTGTAACGCAGAGGAAGTCCTGTTGGTAGATAAGGCAATCGCCCCTGCATTTCTTCCCCTGCTCTGGGAGCGCATCCCTCAGGTGCAGCTGCGTCTGGATAGCGTTTCCCAGAAAATCATCCCCGGAACACCTGCCGGAGAAAATGACTTTGATACGGAGTTTTTGGACTACATTCTGGCAATCAAATGTGTGGAGGATGTGCAGGAAGCGGTAGCGCATATTGCCGCTCACTCCACAGGCCACAGCGAAGCCATCGTCAGCCGGGATCAGCAGGCAATTGATGCCTTTACTGCCGGCGTTGACAGCGCGGCAGTCTATGTCAATGCTTCCACCCGGTTCACCGACGGCGGCGAATTTGGCCTTGGCTGTGAAATGGGAATCTCCACCCAAAAGCTTCACGCCAGAGGCCCTATGGGTCTGCGGGAGCTGACCACCTACAAATATATCGTCCGTGGCAACGGACATGTGAGGTAATAACTATGAAATACGGATTTATCGGCTGCGGAAATATGGGCGGTGCTTTGGCGAAAGCACTGTCCCAGTCCACTCAGGACATTTTGCTGGCAGACCCCTCCCCCAAAGCAATAGAGCTTGCCCGGGAGCTGGGCTGCGCCTACGGTGACAACGACACTGCCGCATGGGAGTGTGACCGGCTGTTTTTGGCGGTCAAGCCCCAGGTCATGGAGTCGGTGCTGCGCTCTCTTGCGCCAATCCTGCGGCAAAAAAAGCCCCTTCTCATTACCATGGCTGCCGGTCTGACCACCCAGACCATCGAAGCCTTTGCAGGTACAGAGCTGCCCATTATCCGCATTATGCCCAACACTCCGGTAGCTGTGGGAAAGGGCATGATCCTGTATTGCTGCAACGCCCTGGTGGAGCAGGACACGCTGGAAGATTTTCTTCTGGATATGGAATACGCAGGCAGGCTGGATAAACTGGACGAAAAGCTGATCGATGCTGCCTGCAGTGTATCCGGCTGCGGCCCTGCCTATGTGTATATGTTCCTGGAAGCTATGGCTGACGGCGCGGTGTCCTGCGGACTTCCCCGGGACAAGGCCATGGAATATGCCGCCGCCACCCTGATCGGCGCAGGAGAAATGTATCTGGCATCCGGCACCCACCCCGGCGCTCTGAAGGACGCGGTTTGCTCCCCCGGGGGCAGCACCATCGCCGGTGTGAATGTGCTTGAGCAGAAAGGCTTCCGGGGCGCGGTCATGGACTGCATCCGGGCAGCTTACCAGAGAAACAAAGAACTTGGGTAACGGCCATAGTAGGAGAACACATTATGAAGATCACCATCGACACATTGGAGGAATACCTGCTTGATCGTTACAGCGGCTGGACAAACGAGCAAGGGCTGTTTCTGAAGCTGGTAGAAGAGATTGGCGAGGTTGCCGAGATTATCAATATGCGTGCCGGAAGTAAAAAGTCCAATGGGCTTGACCTGAAAACCGAGCTTGGCACGGAGCTTGCGGATATGATCCACTATATCGTTGCCATCGCCGCCATCAATCATATTGATTTGACGGAAATCATGTTGGCCAAGGATAAAATAGCATCTGCCAAATACCATCACGACATCAATTTGGAAACATATATCCTAAACCGGGAACTGTAACTTTATCAAAAAATCCCCCGACAGAAGAAACTGTCGGGGGATTTTAATATTTAAGGGGTAATATCAGCGGATCACTCTGACCCGAAGGACACCGTCGATCTTCTTCAGCGCTTCTACCGCATGCTCAGAGGGCTTGCCGTCCAGATCCAGCATGGTATAGGCATATTCGCCACGGCTGCGGTTTACCATGTCAGAAATGTTAATATCCTCTTTCGCCATCGCAGAGGTGAACTGGCTCAGGGTGTTGGGAATATTTCTGTGAAGGATGGTGATTCTTCCTTCCTTTGTGCAGATGCCCATATCGCAGTTGGGGTAATTTACAGAGTTGATGATGTTGCCGTTTTCCAGGTAGTTCATCACCTGCTTGACAGCCATTTTCGCACAGTTATCTTCCGCTTCCTCTGTAGACGCGCCCAGATGCGGAATGGCGATCACGCCTTCCATGGAAGCGGTCGTTTCATTGGGGAAATCGGTGACATAGCGCTTGACTTTACCGGATTTCAAAGCAGCTTCCAGCGCATCATCATCCACAAGCGCATCCCGGGCAAAGTTCAGCAGGATCACGCCGTCCTTCATAATGTTCAGCGCATCGGTATTGATCATCTTTCTGGTAGAATCCAGCAGCGGAACATGAACAGAGATGATATCGCACTTTTCATAGATCTCTTCCCGGGTCTTTACCCGGATGATGTGACTGTCCAGATGCCATGCCGCGTCGATGGAGATATAGGGGTCACAGCCATAGACGGTCATGCCAAGCTTCCGGGCAGCGTTGGCAAGGGGGCCGCCAATGGCGCCCAAGCCGATGACGCCCAGACTCTTGCCTGCCAGCTCATGGCCGGCAAACTTGGACTTATTCTTTTCCACCTTTTTGGCAACATCCGGCTCATCCTTAATGGAGTTGACCCAGTTGATGCCGCCAACGATATCCCGGCAGCCCAGCAGCATACCGCAGATCGCCAGCTCCATAACGCCATTGGCGTTAGCGCCGGGGGTGTTGAACACAACGATACCTTCCTCCGCGCACTTGTCAAGGGGAATATTGTTGACACCTGCGCCTGCCCGGGCAACTGCCAGCAGCGATTCCGGAAGTTCCAGATCATGCATGGCGGCACTGCGAACCATCACAGCCTGGGCCTGGTCCATGGCTTCTGTTTTCTCATAATCCTCTGTCCACAGGGCTGTGCCCTTGGGGGAAATGGGATTTAGGTAATGAATCTGATACATGACGCCTCTCTCCTCAGCCGTTCTTCTTCTCGAAATCATCCATAAAGTCTACCAGCTTCTCTACACCTTCCTTAGGCATAGCATTATAGATGCTGGCGCGCATACCGCCCACAGTCCGGTGACCCTTCAGGTTGACAAAGCCCGCCTTGGTAGCTGCGCTGACGAAGGCTGCATCCTTTTCCTCACTGCCGGTAACGAAAGGAACATTCATAAGGGAGCGGCTGTCCTTCTCCACAGTGCCGTGGAACAGCTTGCTCTGATCCAGGAAATTATAGAGGATGGCTGCCTTTTCTTCATTTCTCGCCTTCATAGCCTCCAGACCGCCCATGTCCTTAAGCCACTGAAACACCTTGCCGCAAATGTAAATGCCATAGCAAGGAGGTGTGTTAAACAGAGATCCTGCGTCGGCATGGGTCTTATAGCGCAGCATGGTAGGTGTGCCGGGAAGCACATCTTCGGTGATCAGATCCTCACGGATGATAGCGATGACCACACCGGCAGGGCCGATATTCTTCTGAACGCCGCCGTAGATCATGCCGTACTTGGCTACATCCACAGGCTCAGACAGGAAGCAGGAAGAAACGTCCGCCACCAGATCCTTACCCTTGGTGTTGGGCAGCTTCTTAAACTTCGTGCCGTAAATGGTGTTGTTTTCACAGATATAGACATAGTCCGCGTTCTCCCGGATAGGAAGATCGGAACAATCGGGAATGTAGGAGAAATTTCGGTCAGCAGAGGACGCCACGGCACAGGCATCACCGTAAAGCTTTGCCTCCTGGAAGGCCTTCTTTGCCCACTGGCCTGTTACGATATAGTCTGCTACCCGGTTTTTCATCAGGTTCATAGGAATCATGGCGAATTGCTGGTAAGCACCGCCCTGCAGGAACAAAACCTTATAATTGGCGGGAATACCCATCAGTTCCCGCAGATCCTGCTCAGCAGTATTGAGGATATCCTGGTATACCTTAGAGCGATGGCTCATCTCCATAACAGACATACCGCTTCCGCGGTAATCAAGCATCTCGGCAGCAGCTTCCTGCAGTACAGCCTCGGGAAGTACCGCGGGACCTGCGGAAAAATTGTATACTCTAGCCATAAGTGTTACTCCTCTCCCTTGTGTCCGCGTGCAGCGAACATTTGTGTTTTATACATGATAACATCTTCCGACAAAAATTACAATATGCGAAATTCATAGATTTGTTCCATCTTTTTTCTCAACTGCTGTGCATAACTTCCTTGACAAACAGAAAAAATCTTGTTATAGTCCAGAAAATCGATGTTAGGGGGGCTTGTGATGGCTGAATGTAATCGTTGCAGCGGCAGCTGCTGCGGAGGCTGCGGAGGATGCGGAAGCTGTGCCGGCAGCATTTCTCTGACCGAAGGAGAACTGCACATCCTGAAGAAGCTGGAACAGATCCCCTTTCTCCCGGTAGCACGCAAGGCAGATACAGAAGATCCGGTTTATCTTGAAGATGATGACTACACGGTGAAAGAATACAGTCTGATCCTTCTGTGTCTGGAGAAAAAAGGACTGATCACCCTGGATTACCACATTCCCCTGAAGGGTCTGAACAGCTCTGCCTATAGCAACTACCCCATACAAGGAAGCTTTGCCCTGACCCAGCGAGGGCAGCAGGTGCTTGAGGTTCTGGATCTGCTTGGGACAAACTAACCGTTTTTGTGACACACGGCCGCGGATGCGGCTTTTTTATTTGTAAACATTCAGTAAATGGGTTTTTATGTCCAAAATATACCATTGTAAAATTTCATTTTTTGTTATATTATAATATTCAGGAAATTAATGTTTTGCCCATCCTAAGCAGACTTTTTCTGTTACATACCCATTTTAGGAGGGCATTATGAAAGATCCTACCACCAGACCCTTTGGTATGCGGGATAAGCTTGGATACCTGTTCGGGGATTTCGGTAACGATTTCACCTTTATTCTTTCCACAAGCATTCTGATGAAGTTCTATACGGACTTCATGGGCGTCAGCGCCGGCGTTGTTGGCACGATCATGATGCTTGCCCGCTTTGTGGATGCTGTCACCGATGTTACCATGGGCCGTATTTGTGACGCAGCCCGCCCCACCCGGGCAGGAAAGTTTAGGCCATGGCTGCTTCGCATGTGCATTCCTGTTGCATTTACTTCCTTTCTCATTTATGCGCCGGGACTTTTGGGACAGTCCGTATCCGGCTGGTCGGACACCACCCGGATCGTCTATCTCGCTGTCACCTATATCCTCTGGGGCTCTTTTTGCTACACCGGCATCAATATCCCCTACGGGTCCATGGCTTCTGCCATTTCTGCCGAAGCCGGTGACCGGGCAAGCCTCTCCACCTACCGCACCATTGGCGGTATGCTGGCAGGCATGATCATCGGTATGGGTCTGCCCATTATCGCCTATGACCAAGTGGTTCTGGAGACGGGAGAACAATTAAGCGTCCTCAGCGGACGCCGGGTTGCCATTTCCGCTTTGGTTTTTTCCGTTTTGGCGGTGATTTGCTACGGGCTTGCCTACAAGCTGATCACAGAACGGGTTCGTTACCGCGCCCAGGAAAAACAGGCAAATATCCCGGTCGGACAAATGCTGAAAAACGCGCTGAGAAACCGCGCGCTGATCTCCATTATTGCCGCATCTATCCTGATGCTGCTGGCGCAGCTGACCATGCAAAATATGAGTTCCTATATCTTCCCGGACTTTTACGGAGACGCCACCGGGCAGACCATTTCTGCCGGAACGATGATGGTCAGTATGCTGGCCGCCTCAGCGGTTGCAAAACCGCTGACCAGCCGATTCGGTAAAGCCGAAGTCTCTGCCGCTGCCTGTCTGGGCGCTGCAGGTGTTTGTCTCATCACCTGGGCCATCCGGCCTGCAAATATGTGGGTGTATATTGCCCTGCAGACCTTAAACTGGCTGGGTCTTGGCGTTTTTTCCATGGTCTCCTGGGCGCTGATCACCGATGTGATCGACTACTCCGAACTCAAAAACGGTATTCGTGAGGACGGCTCTGTTTACGCGCTGTACTCTTTCGCAAGAAAGCTGGGTCAAGCTGCTGCCGCAGGGCTTTCCGGATGGCTTCTGGAGGCCATCGGCTATAACGAAAAAGCGCTGGAAATGGGCATTGGCCAGACGGAACCAGTAAAAAACGGCATTTTCGACATCTCTACCCTGATCCCCGCCGTGGGCTTTGGCGCACTGGCGCTGGTTCTGTGGTTTTGGTATCCCCTGCACAAAAAGCAGGTGGAGCACAATATCCGTAAGCTGAAAGAAAAGCATGATCTATGATCCGGGCGAATACCCTTCGCCCGTACATTATCAAATAATAAAATTGACATATAGGAGGAATTTCATTTGAGAACCATCACAAACATCAACCGCAAGTGGGCCTTCACCAAGCAGACCACCGAGATCCCCGCTTCCATTGACAACAAGTGGGATTTTGTCAGCCTTCCCCACTCCTGGAACGCCCTGGACGGACAGGACGGCGGCAACGACTACTACCGGGGCACTGCCATCTATGCCAAGGAGCTGGACAAGGAAGATCTGCCGGAAGCTGAGCGGTACTACATCGAGATCAACGGCGCTAACTCTTCCGCAGACCTGTACGTAAACGGCAAAAAGTACGCCCATCATGACGGCGGCTACTCCACCTGGCGCTGCGATATTACCCAGGAAATCGCCCAGAAGACCATGCTGGTTCTGGCTGTGGACAACGCTCCCAACGACACCGTTTATCCCCAGATGGCTGACTTTACCTTTTATGGCGGCCTGTACCGGGATGTGAACATCATCGGTGTCGCTGAATCCCACTTTGATCTGGACTACTACGGTGGCCCCGGTATCAAGGTCACTCCCGTGGTCGACGGCGCCAACGCCAATGTGGAGATCGAAGTGTTCGTCACCAACGGCAAGATGGGTCAGCACCTGCAGTACACCGTTTTGGATGCTGATGGCAACACCGTTGCCAATGTTGCTACCGATGACACCAAGATCAATGTCACCATCGAAAATGCACACCTGTGGAACGGCCGCAAAGATCCCTACCTGTATACCGTGGAAGTCAATCTGGTAGAGGGCAAGGAGATCCTGGATAACATCAGCACCCGCTTCGGCTGCCGCAGCTTCCGGATCGACCCTGAAAAGGGCTTTATCCTTAACGGCGAAAGCTCCCCCCTGCGGGGCGTCAGCCGCCACCAGGACCGCTGGGGCATCGGCAACGCCCTTCTGCCCGAGCATCACGAAGAGGATATCGCCTACATCTGTGAGGTAGGCTGCACCACCATCCGTCTTGCTCACTATCAGCACGATCAGTATTTCTACGATCTGTGTGACGAAGCCGGTCTTGTCATCTGGGCGGAGATCCCCTATATCTCCCAGCACATGCCCACCGGCCGGGAAAACACCGTCAGCCAGATGAAGGAGCTGATCGTCCAGAATTACAACCACCCCTGTATCGTTGTCTGGGGTCTTTCCAACGAGATCACCATGAAGGGTGATTCCGATCCGGATCTTCTGGAAAACCATAATATCCTCAATGACCTGTGCCATGAAATGGACGCCACCCGTCCCACCACCATCGCGGCGGTATCCCCCTGCCCCATCAATTCCCCCTATATCCAGATCCCCGATGTGGTCTCCTACAACCACTATTTCGGCTGGTACGGCGGCGATACCTCCATGAACGGCCCTTGGTTCGATAAGTTCCACAAGACCCACCCCAACATTCCCATCGGTATCTCCGAGTACGGCTGTGAGGCTCTGAACTGGCACACTTCCGACCCCAAGCAGGGTGACTATACCGAGGAATACCAGGCTTACTATCACGAAGAGCTGATTAAGGCTATCGATGCCCGTCCCTATCTGTGGGCAACCCATGTATGGAATATGTACGACTTCGGCGCCGATGCCCGTGCTGAGGGCGGCGAAAACGGACAGAACCACAAGGGTCTGATGACCTTTGACCGCAAGTACAAGAAGGACTCCTTCTACGCCTACAAAGCATGGCTCAATCCCGAACCCATGGTGCATATCTGCGGTAAGCGGTATATTGACCGGGTAGAAGATGTGACCAAGGTCACCGTATACTCCAACCAGCCTACCGTCGAACTGTTCGCCAACGGCCAGTCCCTGGGCGTGCAGGAAAACAACGGCCTGCCCTTCTTCTATTTCGAAGTTCCCAACGCAGGTCTGACCCGGCTGGTTGCCAAAGCCGGCGAACTGACCGACGAGAGCATCATCTGCAAGGTAGACACCTTTAACGAAGCCTACCGTCTGCGGGAGCGCAGTGCCATCCTCAACTGGTTTGACATCACCGAGGTAGAAGGCCATTTGAGCCTTAATTCCACCTTCAAGGAGATCATGGGCACTCTGAAGGGCAAGATGCTGGTCATGGGCCTGTTCGGCAAGATGATGTCCCAGATGGGCGACGGCGACAAGAAGGCCGCTGGCTTTGATATCAGCGCCATGGGCGGCATGATGGATATGCTGGGTGGCTTCACCTTCATCCGTCTTGCAGGCATGATGGGCACCATGAATATCAACTTCACAAAGGAAGAGCTGCTGGACATCAACGCAAAGCTCAACAAGATCAAAAAACCCAAGGACTAAGCAGCGATACGAACCCCCGGGGGAGGCATGTGCCTCCCCCGGTTTTTACGCGCTTATTCTCTTTTTTGTCGTCTTGCACAACCTATGTTTCCAAAAATATGCATGTTCCACAAATCATTATTTTATGCTGTCATTTTATCCTTACCTGTGCTACTATTAAATCGTTGAACCCGGTAAAGATTTACGAACCCTCGGTTCGACGTTTTTTTCTACAAATTCAAATCTTTAAAAAATCCAGATTGCATTGAATTATGCATTCTTCCTTTTCCGAATATTTGGTATACTCTTATGCGAGGGGGGCATGCCTATGAGCCTTTATACTAAGTTTGAGTTCCTCAGTTTCGACCGGGTGGCCTTTGCCCACAGCCTTTCTGCTACAAATTATAAATTTTCCCAGCGAAATGTCGGCTACGGCATTTACGGAGAAACCCCGGAAAACGGCGGTGTTCTGGAGATCGGCTTTGTTGAGCAAAACCCCATCGTTCTGACCATGGACTCCCAAGAGTACTTGATCGGTGAAAACTGCATTTTCATCATCCCGCCTCATTACGATTTCTCTGTCCGGTCGCTGAACGAAGGACTGCACAGGCATACCTGTGTAGAATTTCTCGTCAGCTGCCGCTG
The DNA here is from genome assembly GCA_045579165.1 of Faecousia sp. Classification (GTDB taxonomy): domain Bacteria; phylum Bacillota; class Clostridia; order Oscillospirales; family Oscillospiraceae; genus Faecousia. Next base: position 1,220 of record JAZNLP010000089.1, on the reverse strand, counting down.
CAGCAGCGCAAATTTCTGCCCAACTCCCTCCGGCAGATCCATCACACTGCCGATGATCATCCCTCCCTGCCAGGACAGCAACGAGATCTTTATGCTTATTCGCTCCATCGTGCGGAAAAAGAACGCTTACACCTCCAGCAATTTCTTTGAGGAGAGCGCGGACTTTATGCAGCTTCTGCATAAGCTGAGCGTGCTGATCAGAAACAACGGCGGTACGGATACCGTTTCCCCGGGTAACCGGCGCTACTGTGACCGTGCAAAGGCATTCATTTCCGAGAATATCGGGCGGAGAATTACCGTAAGCGATGTTGCGGAAGCCACAGGGGTCAGCAAGAATTATCTGACCAACGTTTTCAGCAACAGCGAAGGCATTCCCCTGATGGAGTACATTAACCGCCGCAAGCTTTCCTACATGGTGGAGCTGATCCGCCGCTATAACTACACCCTCGCCGAAGCCGGAGAGCATGTTGGCTACAGCGATGTTAATTACATCAGCCGCATCTTTAAGCGGTACTACGGCGTGACCGTCACCGAATACAAGCGCGGTTACCTGCAGCAGGACAGTCTGTAAACTGCCGCATACATAATTCGTAATTTTTGACCTCTGGTCATGAATGCATATCTTTTGAAAGGAAGACTAACAACATGAAAGACATCATTTTTGAACCCGCAACCAAGTTCAACTTTGAGCCTGCTGATTTCGTCCCCTTCAAGGACAAGGAAGTCTGCGAGCGCGTCCGCAAGATGAGCGGCAAGGAGCTGGAGCAGCGTGAGCCTTGGTGGCATCCTGAGTTCAACGTTAAGGTCATGATGAACCCCCATCCCGTTCTGATCGCTACCCTGTTCTCCCGTCTGAAGGCTGCTTCCGAGGCCGGCAAGCCCTTCTCCATGATTCTGGGCAACCCCGAGCCCGACACCTACATCCCTCTGGCTCAGCTGATCAACTACTTCGGCGTTGACTGCTCCAAGGTCAGCATCTTTGCTGAGGACGAGTGGGCTGACCAGGACGGCAACATTGCCCCCGAGACCTACGAGGCCGGCTTTGCTCACTCCATGATCAAGTATCTGGTCAACCAGATCGACCCCAAGCTGAGAATGCCCATGGAGAACGTCTACTACCCCACCAACAAGAACATCAACGACTACTCCAAGATCATCAACGACGTCACCGAGGGCGGCGCTGACATCATCTCCACCTCCCCCGGCTGGACCGGTCACGT
>JAZNLP010000088.1:0-3014 GCA_045579165.1 Faecousia sp. | reverse complement strand
TCTAGCTTGAAGATCAAGCCCTGAACGCATCCTGGATACAGCCGGATGCTATCGGAGGGAGGGAAAACAATGGAAATTCGCATCAAGGAGAACGAATCTCTGGAGAGCGCTCTGCGCCGTTTTAAGCGGAGTGTTGCTAAGGAGGGCGTGATTGCTGAATATAAGAAGCGCGAGCACTATGTCAGCCCCAGCCTGAAGCGTAAGCAGAAGTCCGAAGCTGCCCGCAAGAACAAGAGAAAGTTCTATTAATCTCCCTCGTAAATTTGCTTAAAACCGCCTTGCGAAAGCAAGGCGGTTTTTGCGTTTATCCCAGCTCCTGCCACAGACCAACAGCTCCTGCAACACCGAAGGCTTCCGCTTCTTCCAAAAGCGCATTAACATCCTCACGGCTGCGCTGCAATGTAAAGCACACGCGATCTTCTGCGGTAACCATCCGGTATCGGCAGTGCAGATCGTCGTCTGAAAAGGGGAAATGTGTCTGCGCCTCGTAAGGATGGGGCAGACAAGTGCTTCCGCTTCGGGTAACCGTGATGACGGCCGAGTCCAATGCCGCCTCCAGCCAAATTTCCCGCCCCTGCCAGGGGGAAAGATACTGCCTTATGGGCTTTTGCAAAGGCGGCGGCGGCAAAAAGACCGGGCAGGATAGATATTTAGCGTATAACTCGGATACGATGACCGGGCAGGGGAGCTTAGCGGCTTCCGCAGCAATCGCAGCGGCCTGGGGACAATCTGGCCGCTGAAGATCCAGCAATATGCCCCGGCATTGAAACTGCTCTGCTACAGTTAGCAGCGTGTCACAGACCTGTTTGGGGTCATGACATTGGATCGGCGTGCGGTCGTTAAGGATCAGCAGCGCACCCTCCGGCAACTTCCTAGGAAGATTGGTCAGCCCTGTGCCGTAGGGGGAAAAATGGCAGGCCATCCACGCGCTATGGGTCGGAAGTTCCGGACAAATGCGAAATTCTGCCGCGGTCAGGGAAAGATATAATGGAATTTTCATAGACAAATCCCACCCTCCGTGGTATAATTCTTTCATATTCTATGAGGCTGGGGGGGATGATATGTCTTTTTCTCTGCTTCCGGAGCTGATCGTTGATGCCGTGACGGATCTGACACCGGAAATCTTAAAGGAAAAGGGAATCCGGTTGCTGATGCTGGACTTTGACAATACCATCGTACCCTATACAACGGACATTCCCACAGGAACGATGGAGGCCTGGCTGCATACCATGCTGACTTCCGGGGTGCGGATCTGTGTGGTGTCCAACAGCAGAAAAAATCGGGTGAAAATTTTCTGCGAAGCTTACGGAATCGACTGCGTTACCCGTGCCAGAAAGCCTTTTTCCAAAGGAATTGCGGAATGTCTGGACCGATTCCAGCTGTCAGCCGCGGTGTGCGCGCTTGCGGGCGATCAGATCTTTACAGACACTTTGGGCGCAAATTGCGCCGGGGTAACATCCATTTTGGTCAAGCCCATTCACAATCATAATTTCTGGCTGAAGGCACGGCATGTGCTGGAGCAGCCGTTTATCTATCTTGCAAGAAAAAGGAGACTCACAATATGAAAAATCTTGAGAAGTACATTGCCCTGCTGAACGATGAGGTGGACGGCCTGCTGCTGACCAGCCGCCACAGTCGCTATTACGGCGCGGAGTATGAGATCGCCGAGGGCGTTGCCATCGTGACCAAGGCCGGCTGCCGCTACTTTACCGACAGCCGTTATATCGAGCCTGCGGAAAAGAATATTCAGGGCTTTGAAGTGCTGGTGGTGGATCGCGCCAACGGCTACTATAAGCGGATCAACGATGCTATTGCTGATTTTAATGTGACCGCTCTGGGTTACGAGGAGGACTATCTGACTGTTGCGGAGCTGATGGGCTACGAGAAGAACCTCCATGCCAAGATGGTCCCCATGAACGCGCCCATTTACGGTCTGCGCGGTGTCAAGGAAGAATGGGAGCTGGAACTGATGCGCAAAGCCCAGCAGATCACCGATACCGCTTTTGCCGAGGTTCTGACCAAGATCAAGGCCGGTATGACCGAAAAAGAGCTGCAGGCAGAGCTGATCTATTGCCAGCTGAAAAACGGCGCTGACGGACTTGCCTTTGATCCCATCGTGGTCTCCGGTCCTAATACCAGCGTGCCCCACGGCGTCGCCGGTGACCGGGTAATCCAGCCCGGTGATTTCATCACCATGGACTTTGGCGCAGCCTATAAGGGCTACTGCTCTGACATGACCCGTACCGTCGCTGTGGGCTACGCTACAGAGGAGATGGAGAAGGTCTATTACACTGTTTTGAAGGCACAGGAGGCCGCTCTGGCTGTCTCCAAGCCCGGCATGAAGGGCTGCGAAATTGACGGCGCAGCACGAAGCGTGATTGAGCAGGCCGGCTACGGTGAGTATTTTGGCCACGGTTACGGTCATGGCCTGGGTCTGGAGGTCCACGAAGCTCCTAACTGCGGCCCTTCCAGCCAGACACCTTTGCAGCCCGGCAATGTCTGCTCTGCTGAGCCCGGCATTTATATCGCAGGAAAATTTGGCGTCCGGATCGAGGATGTAGTGATCTTTACCGAGGATGGGGTGGAAAATATTACCCGCAGCCCCAAAAATTTGATCATTGTCTGAAAAAACTTCCATTTTCCCCCTTGAAAAATGTCGCCATTTCGGTTAGAATGTATTAGGTAAAGCTATGCATAAATACAGCCCCCACTGGGGGTGATCTATGGGAGGATATTTATTATGATTTCTGCAGGCGAATTTAGAAACGGCATTACCTTTGATATGGATGGAAAGGTCATGCAGGTTGTGGAATTCCAGCATGTTAAGCCCGGCAAGGGTGCCGCCTTCGTTCGCGTGAAGATGAAAAATGTCATCACCGGCGGCGTGACTGAAACCAGCTTTAACCCCACTGCCAAGTTCCCTACCGCTTTTGTTGAGCGCAAGAAGATGGAGTACTCCTATAACGACGGCTCTCTGTACTACTTCATGGATCAGGAGACCTACGAGCTGGAGC
>JAZNLP010000087.1:0-2757 GCA_045579165.1 Faecousia sp. | reverse complement strand
CGGGATTTTCGAACTTGTAACCTGCGTAGTCGTTAAAATCCTCCGTGGCGATGCGGTCCAGAACCTGCTGGTCATACACCGGCATCCAGGGCGGGGGAGCAAACGAGAATTTGTTGACAAATGACATGGGGCAGCCTCCTTCGTATCACGATTCTTTCTACATTATAGTCCTTTGCCAAACCCAACGCCATGCTTTTATGCGACATATTTTCATGGAAATGGCTGAAAATATACAGTTTTAGCATACAAAATGACTGATATAAAACATGATAAATAAAACGGGTCAGACCTTAATCTGACCCGTTTTTCAGCATAATATAAACTCGTCATTGCGAGCCAGTGTGTGCACTGGCGTGGCAATCTCCCAGAATTTCGAATATTTCTTCTATTTACGGGATCGCCACACCAGCCTGAGGGCTGGTTCGCGATGACGCTGCGTTTTTGGCAGGGCGCTCCGGCTGATTTACAGAGCCTTCAGCATAGCCTCAAAGGCAGCAATTTCTTCCTTGCCTTCCAGCACGCCAATGCCCACCCGGAAATTTACGGTGCTGTAGCCGTCCAGCTTCGGCAGAGTTCCGTTCTCCCGCTCCTTGGTTCTGCCCAGGATGTAGGAGTTGGAGGGCTCCAGACCGATGACATAGTCGTGAGAGCACATGCACCGCCAGTGCATCAGCAGGGGCAGGGTGTCCAGAGAATACTTTACATAGCAGCCAAGACCCAGCTCATCGTTTATCAGCGCAGCATAGGCAAAGCCGTTTTCATCCGCGGTGTTGCGGTGGCAGAAAAGCTCCTCGTTTTTGTGGTCAGCAGGCTCGCAGCAGCGATCCCAGTCTGCAGGCAGCTCGCCCCCGGTCTGCTTGTGGAAGCCGGGGCCCTCGCCCTTGACCACCCGGCAGTCGGGGGTCAGCAGGGGATGACCCAGATTGAAGTGGTACAGCAGCATATATTCTGCCGGCAGCGCTTCCCGGTTGACCACGGTGTCGCAGATGGTGATCTCCTTACCTTCCGCGGGGAAGTAAACGGTACGCTCCAGATCCAGCTGATGGCCGGCAAGAGCGCTGTCCCGAATCGTACCGGAGATGGTCACGCCCTTTTCGTCCCGGTCCATGCGGACATTTTTCGCGGGGCGGACACCGATCCGGCCGTGGGCAGCGTGGTACAGACCGCCCTCCTTGCAGCCGGCGCCGGCATTGGTAAGACCGCAGGTATACAGCATACCTGCCCGCCAGTGATAGCCGAACTCGCCGGAAGTGCCGTTAAAAAACCGGTGAGCCATGAGGCCGTTTTTGGTCTGGTAGGAGATGTTGATGCCCTTAAAGGACAGGTCGTAAAGATCCAGACACTGATCCTCCAGACAGGTGGCGCTCAGACCGCTGCTGTTTCTCAGTTCAATGGCACGGACACCCTCGGCAACATCGTCCCGGAAGGTGATCCGCCGGGCGGTGAGCAGCTGGTTTTCATTACCCACATAACGCAGTTGATTCATGATAGTTCCTCCTTAGAGATAGGTGAAAAAAGGGCTGATATACGGTCGGAAACAGTATATCAGCCCGATGGTCTTAGAAAATTACTCGCCGATGATCATGACCTGAACGGTGCGGTTGCGGCCCCGGGTCTGATCCCAGTCGATGAAGTGGATGCGGCCGAACTCTCCCAGATCCATTTCGCCGTCCACAGTGACGATGGTCACATTGCGGCCGATGATGGAAGAGCGCAGGTGGGCGTCGGTATTGTGGCAGCCGAAGTTGTCCTCACCATGCTCCTCAGCGAATACCAGAGCCTTCTGGCCGGGGTGCAGATACTGACCCTCATAGCGGCAGGTGGGGATCCACTCTTCAAAGCAGTTGACCAGATCCTGCTGCAGGGTCTCCAGACCGGTCATGGACATATCAAAGGCGCACTCCTGGGTGATGACGGAGCAGGTGGTGTGGTGAGAGTAGACTACCACGATGCCGTTCTTGATGCCGCTGCGCGCAGCAATTTCCTTCACCTGGTCGGTGATGTCGTGGAAGCTGACGGCGCGGTGACGGGATTCCAGCTTAATAGACTCATTAAAAACCATAATAAGATCCTCCTTAAATTACGCGTTCTGCTTCTTCAGATCGTCAGCAGCCCGGCGGGTAGCGGCGATCATTTCGTCGATCATAGCCAGGGGGTCTTCGGCGTTCATGATGCCGGAGGCAGCGCCTGCAGCCTCGGAACCGGCCATGATGAAATCATAAACCTGCTGGCCGTTGGTGATACCGGCAGCCTGCTCGACCATGATGCTGGGATCCACTTCCTTGATGGCGCGGATAGAATCCATCACATAAGCCATGGGGCTGGCGCCCTTGCCGCCGCCGATGATCTCAGAGGGCTCGGGGTTGATGATGTCGGGATGCAGCTGCGCGATAGCTTTGGCCTCGTCCAGAGTATCGGCGCAGGCGAAGACCAGCATGTCCAGCTCCCGGGCGCGATCGATGGTCAGCTTCATCTGGGGCAGGCTCATGGGCTTCTCGCAGTGGTTGATCATCACGCCGATAGCGCCGGCGTCCTTAACACCCTCGGGGAGGATATCAGCGCAGCCGCGGCCGGGACGCAGAGTGTCCATGTAGGTGCAGAAAACCTTCAGGTTCTTGGTGTTTTCAGCTACCCGGCGGACTTCCAGAGCGGGAACGATGAACAGAACATCAATGTCATACTTCTCGGCAGCCTTGTCAGCGGCGATAGCGTACTCCAGCAGCTTGTCGCCCCAGACATAGTTCTTGGTGCCGATTT
>JAZNLP010000086.1:0-8402 GCA_045579165.1 Faecousia sp. | reverse complement strand
GGTATTACTCCCACTCGATGGTGCCGATGGGCTTGGGGGTCAGGTCCATGAGGACCCGGTTGATACCCTCGACCTCATGGGTGATCCGGTAGGTGATGTGGTGCAGCAGGGCGTAAGGGATCTCCTCGACGGTGGCGCTCATGGCACCCCTGGTATTGACAGCGCGGATGATGGCGGGCCAGCCCTCGTAGCGGCTCTCGTCCTTAACGCCAACACTCTTGATGTCGGGCACGGCGATGAAATACTGCCATACCTTTTCATTCAGACCGTTCTTTTCAAACTCTTCCCGCAAAATGGCATCAGCTTCCCGCAGAGCATGCAGCCGATCACGGGTGATGGCACCCAGACAGCGGACACCCAGACCGGGGCCGGGGAAGGGCTGACGGTAGACCATAGCGTGGGGCAGACCCAGAGCCTCGCCGACCACACGGACTTCGTCCTTAAACAGCAGCTTAATGGGCTCTACCAGCTCAAACTGCAGATCCTCCGGCAGACCGCCCACATTGTGGTGGGACTTGACGGCCTTCTTGCCCTCAGCAGCCTTGATGGATTCCAAAATATCGGGATAAATCGTACCCTGTGCCAGATAGGAGATGCCCTCCAGCTTCCGGGCTTCGTCGGCAAATACTTCGATAAATTCCTTGCCGATGATCTTGCGCTTGCGCTCGGGGTCGGCAACGCCAGCCAGCAGATCCAGGAAGCGGTCGGTGGCGTCCACATAGATCAGATTGGCATCCAGCTCGTCCCGGAACATCTTGACGACGCCCTCGGACTCGTCCTTACGCATCAAACCGTGGTTGACATGGACGCACACCAGCTGCTTGCCGATAGCCTTGATCAGCAGGGCGGCAACAACGCTGGAATCCACGCCGCCGGAAAGGGCCAGCAGCACCTTCTTGTCGCCAACCTGAGCACGGACCTGAGCGATCTGATCTTCGATAAAAGCCTGCGCCAATTCCGGGGTGGTAATACGGGCCATATTCTCCGGACGCACATTACTGTTCATAAGCATACCTCCAAAATAAACGGTATTGTAAACGATAGAATTATTATAAACACTTTTATTTTATAATGCAACATTTCTTTTCGATGACCGACAGATTTTTAGGATTCTACAAGACTGCAACCCGGAGAAACGGTAATTTTGTTGCAAAAAACGAACCAAAGAAAAATCGCCCTCGGTAAAAACCGGGGGCGATGTATCAGGCGTATAGCTGCAGGCTGTAGCCGCGGCCTTGCAGATTGTCGATCAGATCTCCCAGCATGGCGGCGTTGGTAGCAGAAACCGCGTGGAGCAGGAAGATCCCACCGTTGTGGGCGCAGCCGGTAGTCAGCTGAAATGCAGACTGCACATCCGGCTGGGCATTGGTATCCCAGTCTTGATAGGCGTAGCTCCAGAATACGGATTCATAGCCCAAGCTTTGGGTCAGCGCCAGAGAACGGACAGAATACTCTCCCTTCGGGGGACGGAACAGGGTCATCTCATAACCGAACTTTTCTGAAACGTAATTGTGAAGCACCATGATCTCGTGTACCATTTTGTCAATGCTGATGGTGGGCATGGAATAATGGTTTGCCGAATGGTTTCCGACCACATGCCCCTCGTCGATCATGCGCCGAACCAACTGGGGATTTTTCTTGCAGTAGGACAGGGTTACGAAAAACACAGCTTTGACATTCTTGGCCTTTAGGGTATCGAGAATGTTTGCGGTAAGGTTATTAAATTCGTAACCGCAGTCGAAGGTCAGATAAATGGTAGGGTTGTCCGGGGCAATATATGTTGCGTCATACTTTCCGTAAGCCTTTTGGGCGCTGACTGCGCCGCCGGGGCGGGTGGTGGTGCCGGTCCTGCCGCAGCCGTATCCCTGCAAAGTGTTGTCCATGGCTTCCAACTGTGTCCGGGTGTAAACAGATCCGATATGTTCTTCTGACGGTGCGGCAGCCGCCGTTGTTGACGGAGCGGTCGTTTCTGCCGGGGTGATAGATGGGGCAGTATCAGCAGTGGGCGATTGCGGGGGTTGCTCTGACGCGGAAGACGCCGGATTGTTGCCGGCAATACAAAGCACCGGCACAATAAGGGCAAGCGCCAGCAGTGTGCAAACATACTGTTTCATGGGAAAGCCTCCTTTTTCCCGATTCTATAAAATTACGAAAAGTTTTTACAATCTAAAAATGACGAACAGGAAAATATATCTGAGCAAGCGGATTTCTTTCCGAACAAGGAAAGAAATCCTTGCTTTTTTTCTGTTTTTTAGGTACAATAAGATGATTTATTTTACATAAAAGAAGTAAGAGGTTTTGCTGTGTATCTGAAAAGTTTGGAAGTTCAGGGTTTTAAGTCCTTTCCGGACAAAACTCTGATCCGGTTCGGTGATGATATCACCGCCATCGTAGGCCCCAACGGGTCCGGAAAATCAAATATCTCCGATGCCATTCTTTGGGTCATGGGCGAACAGAGTTCCAAAACCCTCCGTGGCGCAAAGATGGAGGATGTGATCTTTGGCGGAACCCAAAAGCGCTCTGCCGTGGGCTTTGCCGAGGCGACTCTGACGCTGGATAATTCTGACCGGGCGCTTAGCTATGAAGCGGACGAGGTCATGGTCACCCGCCGGTATTATCGCAGCGGCGACAGCGAATACTATATCAACCGTCAGTCTGCCCGTCTGCGGGATATCCATGAATTGTTTATGGATACCGGCCTGGGTCGGGAAGGCTACTCCAATATCGGACAGGGTCGCATTGATGAGATCCTGTCTCTCAAGAGCGCCGATCGCCGGGAGATTTTCGAGGAGGCCGCGGGTATTTCCAAGTACCGCCACCGCAAGGAAGAGACGGAACGGAAGCTGGAGCGGACAGAGGATAACCTGCTGCGTATCGGCGACAAGGTCTCGGAGCTGGAGCTGCAGCTGGAGCCTTTGCGGATTCAGTCTGAAAAAGCGAAAAAGTATTTGGAGCTGAAAGACGAGCTGCAGGGCGTGGAGGTTGCCGTTTGGCTGGATTCTCTGGAGAAGCTGTCCTCTGCGGCAAAAAAGGCAGAGGAGGACTATGCCAGCGCGTCTTTTGTCCTGCAACAGGCTCATGAGGATCTGGAGCATATGTATGCCCAGGCGGAAACCCTCTCCCAGCAGCTGCATTTGCGGGACGATGAGCTGGAAACAGCCCGGCTGAAGGTCAATATGCTGGAAGCCAGCCATCAGCAAATGGAGGGCCAGATCAATGTTCTTAGAAGCAATATTCTGAATAACGATGCCAATATTGCCCGGATCGAAGAGGAAATGAAAGGCGCACAGGACCGCAGCGGCGGCGTTGTGCTTCAGATCACTCAGGCGCAGCAGCGCACGGAGCAGATCAGCAAAACTCTGGAAGAAAAGCAGACTCAGCTGCAGCAGCTGCAGCAGGAGTTGGCGGAAATGACGGCCAATGCCCAAGGCATCAGCCGTCAGTATATGGAACTGAAGGGAACGGAAACCAGCCTGTCCGCGGAGATCGCCGGCAGAGAGGCTGATATCCACGGCCTTCAGGAAAGCATGGAGCAGACGACCCAGCGGATGGATATTCTGAACCAGGATCTGTCCTCCGGTGAAGAGCGCCTACAGGCGGCCCGGAAAGAGCTGGACGATTGTCGGAGCGAACTGCGTAAGGCTCAAGAGGATGTCACGGCTGCCAACAATACCATCTCCGGCTATACCCTCCGCCGGGATTCCCGGCAAAAGCGTCGGGATACGCTGCAGCAGACCGTCCGGGAGCTGACAGCAAGCCTGGATTCTGTATCTGCCAAAGTAAAAGTGTTCCGGGCTATGGAGCGGGACTATGAGAACTACCAGAAGTCTGTCCGGACTGTGATGCAGGAAGCCGAGAAAGGCGGCCTGCGGGGAATCCACGGGCCGGTATCCCGTCTGATCCGTACGGAGGATGCATATACTGTTGCCATTGAGATCGCCTTGGGCGGCGCTATGCAGCAGATCATTGTGGGTACAGAGTCTGACGGTAAGGCGGCAATTTCCTACCTCAAGCGCACCGGCGGCGGTCGGGCGACTTTCCTGCCTGTTTCCACCATGCAGGGGAAACCCCTGCAGGAAAACGGACTGGAAAAGTGCCGGGGCTTTGTGGGCATTGCTTCGGATCTGGTCAGCACTAAGGATACCTACCAGGGGATCGTCAAATATCTGCTGGCAAGAACGGTAGTGGTGCAGGATATCGATGCGGCGATCGCCATGGCAAATCACTATCACAATCGGTTTAAGATCGTTACCTTGGACGGTCAGGTCATGAACCCCGGCGGCTCTATGACCGGCGGTTCTGTGAATAAGGATGCGGGCATCCTGTCCCGGGCCAATGAACTGGAAAAGCTTATCGCCCAGGAAACCCAGCTGAAAGAAAAGCAGACGGATGCAGAGACAGAGCTTCAGGAAGCGCAGCGGCAGTTTGACCAGGTGGCATTCCAGCTGGAGGCCGCCGCAGATCAGCTTCGTGAGGCGGAGGATCAGGTGCTTCGGCTGCAGGGCCGGGAAAAGCAGCATGAGATCCTGCTGCAGGCTGTGGAAGAGGCTGCAGCCGCTGCCCAGAAGGAAATGGATTCCCTGCGTCAGCGCGCTGCTGCGGACAATCAGCGGTTTGCGGCAAATGAGGCAAAGCTACAGGTATATACCCAACAGCTGGCGCAGACCAGACAGTCTCTGCAGGTGCTGGAGGGAAGTCAGATCGAGGCTTCCCAGGCTACAGACGAAGTGACTGCCCGTTTGACCGCGGTAAAGACAGAAGCAGCTGCTCTGGAAGCGGAGCGGCAGGCGGCGCTTGCCCATGTGGAAGACCTGCAAGACCTGTGCAAGGCTATGGAGGGCGACCGGGATAAGAAGCTGGCGCTGATCGAATCTTTCCGGGAGGAAACTGCCCGTCTGGAAGCCCAGATCGCAGAAATTAACGGACGGATTGGCGAAAACGACAGTCAGACTCAGCTGCAGCGCAAGGAGCTGCAGGATATCCTTTCCAGCCGTGCGGAAGCGGAGGCTTCCAAGACCCGCACAGAGCGGGAAAGCCAGGAAAAGAGCAAGGATATCGTAAATATGGAGCGGGCCTGCGCCCTTCTGGAACAGAAAAAGGTCACCACCGCTCTGGAAGAAAAGCAGATCATAGACAAGCTGTGGGATTCCTACGGTTTGACTCCGGGCACTGCGCCGGAGCACCGGGGTGAGATCGAATCCGTAGCTGCCGGTCAGCGCCGGATCGCGGATCTGAAGCGCCGGATCACTATGCTTGGCACGCCCAATCTGGGTGCTATCGAAGAGTACGCCCGGGTCAACGAGCGCTATACTTACCTGTCCGCCCAGCGGGATGATGTGCTGACCTCCAAAGCAGAGCTGGAGAGCATTATTCGGGACATCACCAAGGAGATGACGGTGATCTTTGTGGAGGAGTTCCGGAAGATCGACCAGCATTTCGGCAAGGTGTTCACAGAAATGTTCGGCGGCGGTAAGGGTCAGCTGGTGCTGGAGGATCCGGATGAACCTCTGTCCTGCGGCATTGAGATCCGGGTACAGCCTCCCGGAAAGCAGCTGAAGACCATAACGTTGCTCAGCGGCGGCGAGAAGGCTTTCGTGGCTACAGCGCTGTACTTTGCCATTTTGAAGGTGCGTCCCACGCCTTTCTGCATCCTGGACGAGATCGATGCGGCTCTGGATGACCGGAACGTGGAACGGTTCTCTTCTTACCTTCGCAACTTAAGCGAAAAGACCCAGTTTATCGTCATCACCCACCGCCGGGGCACGATGGAGGCTTCCGATGTGCTTTACGGCGTGACCATGCAGGAGCAGGGTGTTTCCAAGCTGCTCCGGCTGGATCTGAATCAGATGGAAGAATATCTGGGTATCGTGGAATAATAAAAGGAGTATCGCATGGGCTTTTTTGATAAGATCAAGGCCGGTTTAAGCAAGACCCGGGATGCTATGGCGTCCACCTTGGGCGGCGTGTTTTCCGGTTTCAGTCAGCTGGATGATGACTTTTACGAAGAACTGGAGGAAAGTCTGATCCTGGCGGATCTGGGCGTGGATACGGCGGTAAAAGCCACTAATAGTCTGCGAAAAGTGATCCGGGAGCAGCACCTGAAAACGCCTGAGGAGGCAAAGGCTGCCCTTAAGGAGATCCTTGTGCAGATGCTCAGCGTGGGAGACACCCACTTGATGCTGGATACCAAGCCCGCTGTGGTGCTGGTGATCGGTGTTAACGGTGTGGGAAAGACCACCACCATCGGTAAGATCGCCACCCAGCTTACAAAGCAAGGCAAAAAAGTCCTGCTGGTGGCGGGAGATACCTTCCGTGCGGCAGCGGCGGATCAGCTGGAGATCTGGGCTGGCCGCAGCGGGGCGGATATCGTGCGGCAGCATGAGGGTGCTGACCCTGCTTCTGTGGTTTTTGACGGCATCCAGGCCGCCAGAGCCAGAGATGTGGATGTGTTTTTGGTCGCCACAGCCGGCCGGCTGCACAATAAGCAAAATCTGATGAATGAACTGGCGAAGATCAGCCGCATCGTGGAGCGGGAGCTGCCGGGTGCATCCCGGGAGGTGCTGCTGGTGCTGGACGGCACTACCGGTCAGAACGGCCTGGCGCAAGCCAAGCAGTTTAAGGAGATCGCCGGCGTGACCTGCATGGCGGTGACCAAGCTGGACGGCACTGCCAAGGGCGGTATCGTGATCGCGGTGTCCGATACTTTGCAGATCCCGGTGAAGTATATCGGCGTAGGCGAGCAGGCAGAGGATCTGATGCCTTTCGATGCGAAGGATTTTGTGGACGCGCTGCTGTGAGGAGTAGATATGAAAGTAGTATTGGCAAGTAAAAATAAACACAAGCTGGTGGAGATCAGCAAGATCACGGAAAAGTTCGGCATGGAGCTGGTGCTCCAGTCGGAGCTGGGACTTGATCTGGATGTGGAGGAGACCGGGTCTACCTTTGAAGAAAACTCTTTTCTCAAGGCGGACGCAGTGATGAAGGCCACGGGGCTTCCTGCGCTGGCAGACGATTCCGGTATTGCGGTGGATGCATTAAATGGCGAGCCGGGGATCTACTCCGCCCGATATGGCTTTGACGACAGCCTGGACGATTGGGGAAGACTGCTCCTTTTACTGAAAAACACAGAACATGTGCCCGACGGCCAGCGCCAGGCGCAGTTTGTTTGCGTGATTACCATGGTCACCCCCGACGGAAAGGTTATTCAGTCCCGGGGCGAGATCCACGGCGAGCTTTTGCGGGAAGCAAAGGGAGAAAACGGCTTCGGCTATGATCCCATTTTCTATTACCCGCCCTATGGAAAGACCACAGCGGAAATGAGCCCCGAGGAGAAAAACCAGGTCTCCCACCGGGCAAATGCCCTGAACGGTCTATATGAAAAACTCAAGGAGGCAGGCTATGCTGACAAGTAAAGAAAGAGCGGAGCTTCGCGCCCAGGCCAACGGCATCGATACCACGCTGATGGTTGGAAAAAGCGGCGTGACTGAATCCGTGATCGCCGAAGCGGAAAACCTGCTGACAGCCAGAGAATTGGTCAAAGGCAAGGTGCTGGAAGGCGCGCTGCTGTCTCCCAGAGAGGTCAGCGATGCCATCTGTGAAGCCACCGGCGCTGACGGCGTTGCGGTGATCGGCACAAAGTTTGTGATCTACCGCTTTAGCGAAAAATGCCAGGAAGAGCGCAACCAAACCGGACGGGCAAAGCGGAAAGAAACCCCTGTCAGCAAGGCTGACCCTGTGCGGAAGGGTATCCGCGCTCGGCGTCAGGCTGCCAAGAAGGTGAGAGAACAACGCAACCTCTATTTCCGGCAGCAGGCTATTGAGCGGTCTATTGAAAAGTCTCGGGAAAAGCAGCTTCGGGGAGAGGACTAAACCCAGCATAATAGCGTAATGTGAGGAGGGTGCACATGGAACGGATCGGCATCTACGGCGGAACATTCAATCCGCCCCATATTGGCCACATTCAGGCGGCACAGCAGGCACTTCAGCTGCTGAAGCTGGATCGTCTGTTGCTGATCCCTGCCGCGATTGCGCCTCACAAGCCGCTTCCTTCCAGGTCGGCTAGCCCTCAGCAGCGGCTACAGATGCTGACCGTTGCTGCAAAGGATCTTAAGAAGACGGAGATTTCGGATCTGGAATTGCGCCGGGAAGGATTTAGTTATACCTATTTGACTGTTGAGGAACTGGCTGCACAATACCCTCAGGATGAGCTGGTTTTGGTCATGGGCAGTGATATGTTCACATCCTTTGATTCTTGGAAGAATTGGGAGCAGATCACCGCCAAGGCAACTTTGGGTGTGCTGTATCGAGGCAACCGGGATGAGAAAACGGCTGTTTCCAAAAAGCGGGATCAGCTGACCGCCCAGGGTGTCCGGGTGGAGATCGCGGAGAACCGATTTACCGCC
>JAZNLP010000085.1:0-7856 GCA_045579165.1 Faecousia sp. | reverse complement strand
GGCTGTGCCTGCTGGCGCTTCGGTGGGATCTGGCACTGTGGACGGGACTTTTGCAGCTTCTCATCGGCCTTGCCGCTGCCTACGGCGGACGGCGTACAGAGACCGGGAAGCAGGACATGGCAGAGATCCTGGGTCTGCGGCGGTATCTGAAAAAGCTTACCCCCGCCCAAATTCAGCAGAATCAGCTGAATAACCCCAATTATTACTATGTTATGGCTCCCTTTGCTCTGGCGTTGGGGGTGGATCGGGCGTTTACCAAGCACTTCGGCTCTCAGCGGCTGCCGGAATGCAGCTATCTGACCACCGGTATGGACGGGCATCTGACCGCCCGGGAGTGGAACAGACTGCTGCGCTCTACGGTCAGTTCTCTGGACGCGCTGCAAAGGCGGCTGCCTATTGACCGCTTGCTGGGCAGGTAACAAGAAAGAATGAGGCGGCGCACCAATCGGTGCGCCGCCTTTACCTGTATTATTTGAACTGAATGTTGTCGAAAGTGAGTGTGCCCTTGGCTTCCCGCTCACCTGCAAGGACTTCCAGCGCCGCCTCTACACCGGCGACGGAGCAAATGCCGCTCAAGATACGGGGAATATGGGGGATATCCTCCAGCAGATAGGGATTGCCGAAATGCACGATGGTAGAGATCCGGTTAGACACCTGCATGGCATCCATCATGGAGAGGATACGGGCGGTAAAGCTCTCCTTGCCCTTGTAGCAGCCATAGATGTAGGATGTGATAAACACCACACCGTCGCAATCCAGGCACTCGGACAAAAATTCTGCTATCCGGTTTTGGGTGGGATATTCGGAAATGAAGCCGATCTGGCTGTTGGGGAACAGCTCCTTCAGCCGCTCTGCGATCTCCAGGGGATGATAGAAGGTAGCCTTCATGGTATCCACGGAAACCTTGTCGGCGTCCCGGATGTCCATTTCCGTCTCGGTGAGAATGGCGAAGAAATGCTTGCCGTTGCGGTCAAGGGCGGTGGGGACATTTTCGTCGCACTTTGCGAATACGGAATCGGTGCTCAGCCGGGCAAACAGGCGCAGATCCTCTTCTGTCAGCTCTGTGAATTTCGGCTGGGCAACATTGACCTTGTGCTGTGCGGCCAGAACGGAAGCGACCACCTCGTCCAGCTTTTCGTCGGAGATGATGCCTTCCTGATAGCATTCCCGCAGCCACTGCATGGTCTGGGCGTTGTCGTAATTCCAGGGCAGCGCGATAGAGCCTGCGTTGCCGATGGCAAGACCGACGCTGTTTCTGCGTCCGTATTTGGCAACGACGCCCATCATGATCAGCGCGTCGCTGATGGCAAAGCCGTCAAAGCCGCGGTCCTTAAGCAGCTTAAAGTGCTTTGTGGAGAGGCTTGCGGGGTAATCGGGATCGACATTGGTGAAGCGGGAGTGCTCCAGCATAACACCGTCCAGAAGGCCGTCCTTCATCAGCTCCAGATAGGGGAACAGGTTGACATCCAGCAGCTCCTCCAGAGTCTCGTCAGAAGCGGTCTCTGCCATGTGAGCGTCAATGTACGTGGCGGTTCTGGCAAAGCCGGGATAGTGCTTACCCACGGTGAGAACGCCGGCGTCATGCATGCCCCGGGCTTCCGCCTTGGCAAGGCGGGTTACGGTTTCCTTATTGCCGCCCAATGTCCGGCTGTTGCCGCCGCACAGCGCCCGCAAACCATTGATATCCAGAACAGGGTTGCAGATGACGTTGTAGCCTTCCTGCCGGGCAAGAACAGCGGTGACTTTACCGAAGATATATGCCAGCTCCTCGCTGTTGCATACGCCGATGGGGTTGTGGCTGCCGATCTTGTAGTCGCCCCAGCCGCCTTCCGCGTCGGTAAAGGACAGGATCGGATAATCCGCCGCGGCCAGCAGTCTTTTCAGTGTCGCCTGGTAGTTTTCCATTCTGGGATGTACCCAAATACCGCCCAGGGCGTGATTTTTGATCTGCTGCTCCAGGAAAGCAAGATCCTCTTCGGTGTTTTCCCAGCACAGCGCGACCATGGACATACCGAGCTTCTGCTCAAGAGAAAGCTCGCTTAGCTTCAGTTCTTTCATGATAATTTCCTCCGGTGTGGATCTGTCTTGATGGGATCAGTTAAACGCCAAAGAGCGTTTTGCTGAATTCTTCGGAAGGCTGGGTGCCGTACTCACAGACCTGGAAGGCCTCTGCATAGCGGATCGCCGCGCCCCGCTCCGGGCCGTAACGGTCGATCAGCTGCTTGCGGAAGCGAGCGGCGGTCTTGGCAAAGCGAAGGCGATAGCCTTCGTCTTTGGAGGTCAGGATCTCCTCGTCGGTGGTTTCGGGGGTGATATCCATACCCAGCAGCCAGGCATAGCGCTCGTCCTTGTCCTCGGGAACGGTCTGGCCGTAGGTATAAGGAAGCCATTCATATACCTGGCTCTCGTTCAGATGGGTGATATGCAGCTTGGCGTGGATCGCATCGTCGATATCCATCACATAAGTAGGCTCAAAGGGAGGGATCGTAAAGTCGTTTTCGTAGTAAGCGATCACGGGCATCTGCCGCATGGCGGGGGCATCGGGGCAGTAGTGGGGGACGGTCAGAAGATAGGAAGCGTCCTGCACCAGCTGACCGGCTGCGCGATGGTCTGCATGATAGTCGTTGGTGCGGTGTGTAACGATCAGGTCGGGAGCGATCTGCCGGATATAGCGAACAAGACGCTCTCTTGTGGCAAGGTCTGCTGTGAGGGTACAGTCGGTAATGTCCCACACATCGTAGCGGACACCCAGATACTTAGCCACCTGGGCGCTTTCCCCGGCTCTGCGGAGATTGGTCTCCTTGGGAGTCATGATGTGGTGGCCGCCACTGCCGTCACATACGCTGAGGAAGACAACCTCGTGTCCTTCTCTTACCCATTTGTATGCCATACCGCCAACGCGGAACTCATGGTCATCCTGATGGGCGCCGATTGCAAGAATTTTCATAATAAACAACCTCCTGATAGTTTCATTTAATCTATATTAGCGGACAATGCGGCATCCAGTTTCTCCAGCATGTCCTCTAAATATACCGTTTCTTCTGCCAGCTGCCGATCCCGCTCCGGACCCAGAGGGATCTCCTGCTCAATGGTGAACGGGCCTCGGTAGCCGGTTGCCAGCAGCTTTTTGAACAACCCCTCAAAATCAACGCTGCCGTGACCGATCTGCACCCCTTCGCCCTTGGGATTGAAGCCCTGGGCATAAACGCCGTCCTTGGCGTGGAAGCCGAAAAGGAAGGGCAGCGTGGGCAATTACTTCGTAGGCATCCTCTCGCAGATGCATCACAAGTCCTGTTTTTATAATCAGATCCGCTCCATTTTGTGTAACAGCTGTTTTAGCCACACAAGCGATTTTTCTGCCCAGTCAAAGGGCTCGTAATCGCCCCGTTTGCCAAATTCGACAATGATGGTTTTGGTGCCGCAGGTGTCAAGGGCCAAGGTAAGCAGCTTTTCCATATCCAGCTCCGAATCCCAAACCGGGGTGATGTAGCCCTGCGCGCTGCCATAGCCCTTCAAATGCAGCACCGGGGTGCGGCCGGGGTATTTTTGCAGGAGCGCTATGGGGTCGTCACCGCCGCCCATGGTGTTTCCGGTGTCGATGACCATGGAAAAATCGGCAGGGGTGTTATCCAGAACATACTCGAAGAAGGATCTTCCGTCTGATAGCCGAACAGAGTCGGTGTCGTGGTTGTGATAGCCGCAGCGAAAACCCTCCTGCTGCAGTCTGGCGCAGGCTTGCAGGATCAGCTCCAGAGCCTCCGGCGGTGTTTCCAGGGCAGCGCCCACGCTGCCGATGACGGTGTTGGAAATGTTCAGCGTTTTGTAGGTCTGGATCGCATTTTCCAGCGCTTCTCCCTGCAGATTGCGGGAAGCCAGCATACAGCTGAGACATTCCAAGCCGCTTTTCTTCAGCGCCGCGGCATAGGTCTCGGGCGTTTCCTGCAGACAGGTGTCCACCAGCTCCACCCCGTCATAGCCCATTTTTGCGATCCGGGAAAGGGTGTCCTGGGGATCTTCCGCAAAAGCCTCGCGGACAGAATAGATCTGCAGACCCAGCTTGATTTTATCCATAACAGAGCCCCCTTGTGTTTTGCGGCGTCAGCTTACAGCCCGATCCGCGCTCCCTGCTGCTCCGGGCGCCTTCGATTCCCACAAGATTTGCGGGGTTGGCATCGCAGTATACCTCCAGCGACACCCCATCCATGCGAGCGTACGCCTCTTTGTGGGTATCCGAAATCTTGCCGTTTCCAATCAAGCCGACACAAATCATGACCATCGCTCATTTGTTAAAGATTTGTCAGAAGTCTATCCAGGTATTCCCGATCCGGGATCACCTTGTCCAGACGGTCCAGAACCGTGTTTTCAATGGAATAGTAGCCGTCATAGCCAGCCGCCGCCAGGATCCGCAGGCACTGCTTGATATTCACGCAGCCGGTGCCAAGCTCTGTTCTGTAGAGCCAGCGGCCGCCCCGGGAGGGGGCCCAGGAAACGCCGGGGGTATCGTCCCGGGTGTCGGAGCACACCATGTCCTTAATATGCACATGATGGATGAGGGGGGCAAAATAGCCAACGAACCGCTCCGGCGACACATCCACGCACAGAACATTTCCGATATCGGCAACGATGCCCATGTTGGGGTGATCCACCGCCTCGACCAGTCCTGCCAGGGGCTCAATACCGTTCATATAGAAACCCTGGCCTTCCAGAACACAGCCAATGCCCTGTTCGGCGGCGTAATCGCAAACCTCCCGCACCCGGGGGGCGAGCCGCTGGATCATGGCGTTCATACAAATGCCCCGGCGGTCATAGCTTAGCACCGGGAAGGTGGTGAAATGGATATAGGGCGCACCGGCGGTCTTGGCAACTGCCACATAGTCTTTCAGCCGCGCCACCGCTCCGTCAGCCGGATCTGCCATCAGATCCACGCCCACAGACAAGCAGCAAAGGTCCATCTCCAGCTCTGCCGCCTGATCCCGCAGGGCGCTGGCCACGGAGAGGTCCGGCGTGGACAGATCATCATGGTTCAAAAGCTCCATGCCGGAGAAGCCCAGCTGCTTTGCCAGAACCATCATTTCCCGAAAGCATTTTCCGTTGTCTGTTACAGAAAACATAGCGATTTTTTGCATATAACCAACTCCTTCAGAAATAAATCATGCAATGAAAGCAGAGGCTGGGCGCTTCAAACGGACACGACAGAAAATTTTCATAAAATTATCCTTTGCTGCCCATTGTGAAGCAGAGAGTATTGCGTATTTACCAATTTTATTGTATAATAACAAAAAGTTCTTTATCAAGCACCATATTAACGGATATTTGCACGATATTAACATTGGGGGGATTTTTGTGAATGGTTACTATGAGCACCACACAACCATAAGCAAGGACAGGCTGTGCCCCTTCAAAATGGGATTTCACGACGATACCCAGAATATTGCCTGCAACTGGCATAAGAATCTGGAGATTCTGTGGATCGAAGAGGGAAGCGGAAACATCCAGTACGGCAAGCGCTTTCTGGAGGTCTCCCAGGGAGATATTATCCTTGTCAACTCGGAAGTTCTGCACCGGCCGTACAGCGATGGGCCAATGCAGCACGGTTTTATCATCATTGACGAACAGTTCTGCGCGGAAAACGGCGTAAGTACCGCCGCCAGGACCTATGCGGAATGCTTCCGGGATGCCGAAACAGAGAAATTGATCCATAAAGCCGTAGAGCGTATGAAAGAATATAAAAACGGCGGGGATTATTTAAGCGCTGCCCGGGCGAGAGCGGCGATTTTGGAGCTGGTGATCGATATTACCGCCCGTCATTCCTGCAGAAGGGAAGAAGGAACGGAAAAGCCCAATCCCTCGGAAGCGTATATCAAGCGGGTCATCGGGTATCTGAACGAAAATTATACCGAGCATATCTCCCTTGAGGAGCTGGCAAAGCTTTGCGGGATCACCAAGCAGTACCTGGCAAGGGAGTTTAAGCGCGCAACCGGACAGACGGTCTGCACCTATACGAATATGCTGCGTTGCAAAAAGGCGGGGCTGGCGCTTTCGGAGGGGGCTTCTGTGGCTGAGGCGGCGATGGAAAGCGGATTTGAGTCCCTTTCGTATTTCTCAAGAACCTATAAGAAGATGATGGGTACCGTACCGTCGAAAAGCAGATAAAGCCCCCGGCATTTGAAAAGAACGGCTACATAGGATAGAAAAAGAACCCCAGCGCAGGAAACGTCCTGCGCTGGGGTTCTGTGTAGGCGCGGCGACGGAAGTAAAACTTGCCTCCCTCTGATGAGGGAGGTGGATTCGCCGTTAGGCGAAGACGGAGGGAGAGAAATAAGAATTGTTTTCTCTCCCCCAGTCAGCCTGTTCGGCTGACAGCCCCCTCGTCAGAGGGGGCCAAGGCATACCCCTCAGTCACGCTTGATAAGCGTGACAGCTCCCCTGACAAGGGGAGCCAAGGGGCGCGGCGCAAAAAGCCAGCCCCCTCTGATGAGGGGGCTGGAGCAGGTATTTAGCAGTAGAAATCCTTGATCCGCTTTGCGCGGCTGGGGTGGCGCAGCTTGCGGATAGCCTTGTTTTCGATCTGGCGGATCCGCTCACGGGTCACGCCGAAGATCTGACCCACCTCTTCCAGCGTATGGGTGCGGCCGTCGTACATACCGAAGCGCATACGCAGCACATCGGCTTCCCGCTCGGTCAGCGTGCCCAGGATCTCCTTCAGCGCCTCGGCAAGCATGGCGTTGGAGGTGGCGTCGGCAGGGCCGGGAGTGCGCTCGTCCTCCACGAAAGAGCCGATGGAGGTATCCTCTTCGTCGCCCACGGGGGTATCCAGAGACAGGGTATCTGCGGCGGTGCGGTTAGCCTCGATGATCTTTTCCACAGGCAGGTTCAGCTCTGCGGCGATCTCCTCCACAGTAGGCTCACGGCCCAGCTCCTGCACCAGCTTCCGGTTGCAGCGGGTGGCCTTGTTGATGACCTCTACCATATGCACCGGAACACGGATGGTCCGGGCCTGGTCGGCGATGGCGCGGGTGATGGCCTGCCGGATCCACCAGGTGGCATATGTAGAGAATTTGTTTCCCTTTGTCCAGTCGAATTTATCCACAGCGCGGATAAGGCCGGTGTTGCCCTCCTGGATCAGATCCAGAATATGCAGGCCGCGGCCGGAGTATTTCTTGGCGATGGAGACCACAAGCCGCAGGTTCGCCTCGGTCAGCTTGTTCTTTGCGTCCTGGTCGCCCTCACCAACACGCTTGGCCAGCTCGATCTCTTCCTCGGCGCTGAGCAGCCGCACCTGGCCGATCTCCTTCAGGTACATACGCACCGGGTCGTCCAGATTGTATTCTGCCGCCAGATCCACCGGATCGACCAGCTCCTCGTCGGCAATGCCGGACAGATCGATCTCATCGTCCATACCGGCGTCCAGCTCCAGATCGTCCTCCAGCTCCAGATCCAGCTCGTTGCCGATGATCTGGATGTTCATGGCTTCAAACCGGTCATAGATCTCCTCGATCTTCTCCGGGGAAAGGTCCATTTTCTCCAAATGGGCGTTCAGTTCGCTGGCCCGGATCATGCCGTCCTTGCGGCCCTGGGCGATCAAATTCTGCAGGGCAGCCTGGAGATCTTCCGGCCGTTTAACTTCGGGCTTTTTGGCTGTACTCATTATCCTCGCTCCTCTATATCTTACTGGTAAAAGAACCGTTCTGTAAGACTATATCCCGGTTTTGCCCGTTTGACAAGGGTTTTCAGAGAATTTTTTTAGAAAAATTCTCCTTTCGCCGCATTTTGTCGGGTCGTAGCTACAGTTTTCCCCCATTTTCCCGAAAACATACGGTTTACTTTTTACAAAAGCTTCGGTATAATAATTAGAT
>JAZNLP010000084.1:0-18539 GCA_045579165.1 Faecousia sp. | reverse complement strand
GGGGATCTTAACGCCCATCAGCTCCATATACTGCTCCTCAAGACCCAGGCGGTCATAAACCTCGGAATTGTTCCAAGGCACGATATTCACCACCAGATTGATCTCATTTTCCGTACGGACAGCGCCCATACCAAAAAGCTTCGCCACATTGATAATGCCGATGCCACGCAGCTCCACATAGTTGCGAATGGTTTCCGGAGCGGTTCCGATCAAGGTTCCGCCGGAGATCTTCCGGATCTCCACCGCGTCATCGGCGATCAGACGGTGTCCGCGCTTGAGAAGCTCCACCGCAGCCTCGCTCTTACCCATACCGCTGTCACCGATCAGCAGCAAGCCCTCACCATAGACTTCCATCAGAACACCGTGGCGGGTGATTCTGGGGGCCAGCTTCGCCCGTAGACTGGTGATAATACCGGAGATCAGCGTGCTGGTAGCCTCGTGACTGCGAAGCAGCGTTACATCGTGCTTTTGCGCCATTTGCAGACACTCGGGGTCAGGCTCAAAGTTACGCGCCAAAAGCAAGGCGGGGAATTTATAGGAAAACAGGCGGTCAAAGATCCGCAGCCGCTGATCCACAGACAGCTTGCCAAGATAGCTCATTTCAACATTGCCCATAACCTGCAGACGCATGGGCTCAAAGTGATCGAAGTATCCCGCAACCTGCAGACCCGGACGGGCCACATCCTCCACGGTCAGCTGAATGGACTCGTAATCCGTTGCCCGATACACCACTTCCAGCTGAAATTCTTCCACCAATGTGGACAGAGGCACACAGAAAATATCCGTCACAGTCCTCTTCCCCCTTTCAGAATACTGCCATTATATCTATACCCACGGGAAATATCAACATATTTTTGAAAAAAGCGAAAAAAAGGCTTGCATTTTTCGGCAATGTCTGCTATCATATCTAAGCGACTGCGAATGCAGTGATATTGACGATTTTTCAGATAGGAGGTGCAGTGAATGGCGAAGTGTGATTATTGTGGCAAGGGCGTGACCTTCGGTATCAAGGTTTCCCACTCCCACAGACGCTCCAATCGTGCTTGGAAGCCCAATGTCAAGCGGGTCAAGGCGGTTGTCAACGGAACTCCGTGCCATGTGTACGCCTGTACCAGATGCCTCCGTTCCAACAAGGTCGAGCGGGCTGTCTGATTTTTCTGCCACCCACAACGGCGCCGTTTATCGGTGCCGTTTTTGTTTATGCAAATTTGGGGCTGCGGTTTTTGCCGCAGCCCCATTTTCTATTTCATTAACCTGCCAGCCGGTACTCCATGCTGGCAACAAAATTGTCCTGTGTCAACACACCAAATATGGTGTTGCCCTTTGCAAACTGCCACTGGTGGCCTTCCACGGTATACTTCTTGCCGTAAATCTCTTTGACCTTGTTCAGTTCATCACCCAGCGCCAATCCCTCCGGTGTGGTCAGGTTGGGATTGATGATATATACAGACTGGATCACCGCAGACTTGCCATCATCATAGACAGCCACTTCGATATCCACATAGTTGTAGACCGTATCGTTTCCGTCCAGAGCACAGTTGGGTGCTGTATAAGTATATTCCGGATCCGGAAGAGCTGCTGCATCAAAGGTTGCACCCGGCATCAGCTTCACGCCCTTATATATAAAGGCATAGCCTTCCGGCGGCTGGGTCTGGGGTGTGGTGTCTGCAGGGGCAGGATCGTTGCCGCAGGCGCAAAGACCAACGAGCAGTAAAGCTGCCAGCAAAAGAAATGCGATCTTTTTCATATATTATCTCTCCTTTTTGATTGCCTGGTCATAACGGGTAAGCTTTTCCTCATAAATGCTGCTGATCCGAGGATCTGAACTACGGTCTTCGATCCCGTGTTCCTCCGCCAGGATCTTTGCGAAATACTGAGACAGCTTTTCCGCGCCACTTACATTTAAGTGCAGTCCCGCATCATAGGTATCGGTGGCAAAATCCAGCCCGATCTGTTCTGTCTGTGTGGTGAAGTTATAATACGCAAGGCCGTGCTTTTGGGCAAATTCCGTGATCTGTGCATCATACTCCTCATACCAATAAGGATACAGGCTGGGGGCTTTTACTAAGATCAGCTCCACCCCGTTTTCCTTGCACAGCGCTGTCATTTTTTCCAGGTATTCATAACAGATGTCACCAAATTGATAGCTCGGCAGCGGCCGCTTCACCGGAAGATTTTCCACCGGAACGATTTCCGTATGGAGCTGATAGCCGTTAAAGGTGTTTTCTTGGGTCTTAAACAGATACTCTACATCCTCCCAGGTCAGTTTATCGAATCTGGAATGATACCGGAGAATGGGAAACACATAGGACAGGAAATCCTCTTCTTCCGTCATAGACGCCCGGATGATGTTCACCTTTTGCTCCGACCAGCGCATCTGATCGATGGTCAGGCGGTTGTATGCCTCGCTGACCGGTTCGCTGTAGCGCATGGCATTGACATTGTAGACCACCGCCTTGGGTGTCTCATACTTTAGCGTTTCCTCCAAAATGTAATAGGACTGCCAGATCAGCTGCTGGGAAGTGCCCCGGACATAGGAAGTAACGCCGTTGCTGCGGTACATTTCCAAGGGAGAGAAGTTGGCATAAACTTCACAGTCGCCAATAAACACCACATCATGATCCTGCGCCTGGTGATAATAGGCGGAGATCATACTTCCCTCTTCCAGATCTGTCATGTACTTGGGGCTGAGCAGTCTGGACACAAGGCAAAATACCGCTACAGATGCCAGAAGCACCGCAACGATGGATACAGGGGTTTTCAGATTTATCTTCTTATTCATAAGATCCTCCTAAAAACCGCCGTAAATGAAGGAATCCACATTGAAGCCAATTCCATACATACCGAAAACCAGAACCAACAGACCCAGCACACAGATCAGTCCCAGCCGGGCCGCAGGGGCAAGCTTTTTTACCCACTGTGTAAGTCTTGCTGCCCACAGGTCATACGCCCAGAGTAGCAACAACGCCACGCCCAAAACGATCCAGTCCCCTGCTGTCAGCCCCAGTGTGCCGATTCCCGAAACGAAGGCAGCATAGTTGGGGACTGTAAACACACTTGCGAGCATTTTCAGCGCTGTAACCGTATCCGGCCAAACAAAAAACGCCCACAAAAGCGAGATCAGCAAAAATGTTCCGATACGGTTGAGTGTCTTGCTCCGGGTCTTCAGCCGGTCTCCAACGCAGACAAAAATGCCGTTAAGGAATCCCCACAGCAGATACTGCACGCCGTGCCACAAACCGGACACCAAAAAGGTAACCACCGTATTGAGGAGTTTACGCCATATTCCCTTTCGGCTGCCGCCTAAGGGAATATATATGTAATCCCGAAGCCAAGATCCAAGGGTGATATGCCAGCGCCGCCAAAATTCCCGGATGGACTGGGAAAAATAGGGCCGGTCAAAGTTTTCACTCAGGGGGATACCCACCGTTTGGGAAACACCCAGCACCATATCGATACCGCCGGAAAAATCACAGTACAGCTGTAGAGAATACAGCAGCATTGCCGCCAATGCAAACGCGCCGTTATAGCTGGCGGTATCCGCGCCAATGGCGGAAATAATCACATTCAGTCTGGCAGCAATGACCAGCTTTTTAACAGCGCCCAGCAAGATCCGCAGCGCGCCACGGCTGATGCTGTCCCATCCAATATTCCGTTTTGCGGTCAGATGGGGCGCCATCACATCATAGCGCTCAATGGGTCCCATAAACAGATGGGGGATCCATGTGACATACAGAGCATACCGGATAAAGCTGCGCTCCGGCGGATATTTTTCACGGAATACATCGATCTGGTACGCCATGATCTGCAGAGTGAAATAGGACATACCCATCACAGACAGCCAGGGCATCCCTGTAAGCGGCTGCAGCTTTAGCATCAGCAGACTGACAGCGTTCAGCACAACGCTAATAACCGCTGCCCAGCGCCACCGGGGCGTCAGAAGACCGGCTGTCCAGGAGATCACCACCGCGCCCAAAAGATACGCTAGTCCGGCAATCCCGTAGCCACAGAAGATCAGCAGGCTGACCAGTAAAAAAATCAAATTTACAATCATAAACAATCACACGCAGGCAGGCCACAGAGACGTATCCCAATACCGCTGATGTCCGTAGGCAAACAAGGTCTCAAGCCGCTGGGCATCTGTCATAGGGAACTTATAATTGGCATGAACACCGCGGGTCGCATCCACATGGCGCCAAACGCCAGGCTCTACCTCAACGATCACCCAATAGTGAGGTTCAAACTCTTCTTTTACCCAGATCAGCTCTGCATTGTACCCTTTATACTGCAAGATAGCCAGCAGGCAGTTGGCAGACACCACGCAGTTGCCGCTGCCCTTGGTAAAGCCGCTGTAGGTAGGATCGTCTCCGCCCCAGTCAGAGCTGTTGTAACGGATCAGATTGCGGACATAATCCGTAATCCCCTTCACATCATCCGGGCATTGTGCCGCCTTTTCTGCCACCAAACGGTCGGTGTCGGTGATATCATTTTCCACCACCACCCGGCGCTTAACGGAAACCTTGTTTCCCACGCTGTCCACGGCAGTATAGGTGACAAAATAAGTACCTGCTTTTTCCAGCCGGACCTTGCTGTCATCTACCTCAAAAGGCAGCTCCTTATCCCAGTCATCCACCAGGGTCACACCCTTTGTATAGTCCGGGATGGCATACTTGCCAAGCACCAGATCCGAAAGACCTTCAAACACAGGAGGCTCGTCCTCTACGATCTCCATGGTGGTTTCCTTGATAACCGTATTGCCGCTGGCATCGGTTGCCTCGATCTGTACGTCTTGGACCAGTCCCAGCTGGCCAAAGGTCAATTCGTTCAGCAGCTTAACAGAGGCTGTTCCGGATGCATCAGAAAGGGACAGAACAAAATCCTCCGCCTTCGCCTTTTTGTCCGCCAAAATACGCAGCGGTTTCAGTTCCAGCTCCGGCGCAACGGTATCCACCACAGTCACCTTACAGGTTCTGATATCCAGTTCCCACTCTCCACCGATCTCATAAGTGCCGACACCGTTCCATGTAATATGGTCAAGTGCCGCCTGATCCAGGATCATCTCATCTACAGTAAGATTCAAAAGAAGGTCTTCCTGGGTCAGAGTCTGACCCACCTCCATAGTAAATTCCGATTTGAGCCAGGTACAAACAAGCCAGCAATCCCCAATGGTCTCATTGCCGCTGTCATCCCATACACGGATCTGAACCGGTGTTTCCCCATAAGCCTCCGGAATCTCCGGCTCCGTCACAAAGGCACACTCTGTAACGCCAAAATCAGTTATGCTGGCAATAAAGTCTTCCGCAGTTACCTGTGTTCCCGCAGCAACCGCCACATCCTTCAGCAGCACCTGGGGTGCAGTGGTATCCCGCACAGTCAGCGTCACCGTTTCTTTATGGATGCCGCTTTTAAGCGTCACAGAATAAACACCCGCTTTGTCTATGGAAATAGAAGCAGGATCGGAGATCATCTGCACCTTAGCTTTGTCGGCATATTCCGTTGCAAACGCAGCCGGTTCCGGCATAGGCTGACCAAGCTCGATCATCATATCCATAAACCGAGGCTGCGCCCCTATCCATAGCCGTCCAACAAGGAATATTGCCAGTCCAAGTACGACCGCTACCGTGAGCAAAAAGGTCGGATTCAGTTTCCTGTTTTTTCTTGTACGTTTCATCATACTCTCACCCTATTGTTTGGTATTGTTGATAGTATATGTCCTCGTTATTCCGATAAGACATAGCCGTCCCGATCAAATGAATACTGTTTGCCGTCGATACTGATGGTGCAGTCTGTATAATAGGTTCCGTCTGCGCCGCGGTACAGCCATCCGGTTCCATCCCACATCCAGCACTGGGCGCTGACACCGCTCCACAGATAGGTGTCGATCCCGAGAGATGCCCGGACTTCATCATCCTGAAAATGCCACCATTCCGATGATAAGGTAGCAAACCCGGCATCTTTCATGATCGCCGCCAGAAGATTTGCTTTTTCCGTGTTTTTCCGTGTCACAGAAAAGTAGCTCAGATCATGCATCGCTGTTTGCATCGGCACTTCGTTTCCTGTGCTGATATCCTCCAGCGTCAGATCTACCGCCACACCCTGATTGTGGCGGGATCCTCCCTTTGCCAGAAATGCATTTAAGCCATACTGTCCGTTATTCGTGATCAGCTGATAATATGTCTTTCCCGAGAAGCTGCCGGGTCTTCCATCATAAGTGGCGTTAGGTAATTGATTTCCGGACAGGCCGCTCACCTGCTGATAAAGCGCCTGGGTCGCCCTTGCAGGGCGGTAGGCATCATATATCTTCAGTCGATAGCCGGCAGACTCTGCCCGCAGAGCCGCCTGCTCCAGCTTCAGCGCTACCGGATACAACAGCGGGACCAGATAATCATTGGCATAAAGCTGAACATTTTCATAGCCCTCGATCACCTTCCCGGTCACACCGGGCAGTCCATAGCCATGGGCTGTAAACACGGAATTATGGCTGTTGGCGATATCGTATACACAAAGGCCACCCATAAACTCCGTAAGGTTGATCATGCAATAGCTGCTGTCCAGATAGCCATAGCCATCTCCGTAACGAACCTTAAACAGACCGTTTTCCACCGCTGCTACGCAGTAGGCCTGACCTCCGGGGGCTGTTCCAATGACTGTGCTTCTATAAACATCCCGGAACACCGGAATATCCCGCTGAGGCCAAACAGTGCTGTAAATGGCCGTGGAGCCGGTGGTCATCAGCAGCTTTGCCGGTTCTGCTACATAAGCATTTTCCGACAGGGTCTCCCCTGTGTATCCCACCACACGGAACTGATAGTCTGTGTACCTTTTCAGTGCCTGGGTAGTATAACTGCGCTTTTGCTCTGCGGAAACCTCACAGAGCGTCACCCAGCCGCTGTCATCAGCCGTCAGCTGCTGCAGAACATAATGATCCGCGCCAACATCATTCCAAGTAAACGTATAGACATTCTGGCCTTCATGCCGGCAATTCATCATCAATGCAGAACCCAAAAGATGTTGGCGTTCCACAGAAAATGTATGATTAACAGCAGAATAGTAAGCACATCTGCCATCCCGGATCACCGCGCCCAGGGCAAATGTTTTCACTTCATGATCCGCCGGCATATCGCAGTCTTTACCCTCTCCAAAGGTGATGGTTTTTTCCTCTGCGGAAAAAATGTCCATCTGGGTCAGTTCACCGGAAGCATTCTGCTCATATAAAATGCAAGATGTATTATGGGAAAGGTCAAACTGAAAATGCAGGCTGCGCTGATTTGCGTCCAAAGACCAAGAAAGATCAGAAATTGCCGGTGCAGCAAAAACGCCCGTCACCTCCAACGGGGTGTCCCCCAAGCGCATCGCTTCCCCTTCCTCACTTTGATAAACCCCGATGGAATTGATCCTTACTGTCACCTTTTGCTCCTGAGGAAGCTTGGAAAGAATGCAGCTGTTCACCCCGTCGGCATATAATGTGGAAATGTTCTCCTGGGTCGCGACATCCAGGATCTCCACCAGATAACCGTCAGCATTTTCGCCTGCCGGCCAGGAAAGCTGCAAAGTTCCGTTTGCCTGTTCCCGCAATTCCAAGATGCCTTCCGGATCCATCGTACTACGGGCCTGTTCATACGGATCGTCATTGGGGCGCAGCATTACCAGTACGACAGCCGTTATCGCCAGAAGCGCAACAAAGCAGGCAACAACAATCTGAACAGTTTGTTTTTTGCTCATACGCTCCCTCCCATGCGACAATATATTTGCATATTTTGCTTATTATAACAGATTTCTTAAAAATAAGATAGACCTATTTTATAAATTTTGCGCCGTTGCCGCAAAAACATATCCACCGGCTCGTTAAGCCGGTGGATAGCATTTATTGATTCAGCAATTTTTCCAGAGCAGCCAGCTTCAGGCAGGTGCAGAACACCTGCATAGCCTTTTCCAGTTCCTCGATGGGTGGCAGACTGGGGGCAATGCGGATCATGGTGTCTTGAGGATCGACGCCGTAGGGATAGGTCGCGCCTGCCTCGGTCATAGTCACACCCGCAAGCTTACACAGCTCCAAAGTCCGCTTAGCTGTTCCGGGCATAGCGGCGACACAGACGAAATAGCCACCCTTCGGCTTATGCCACTGGGCAATCCCCTTATCTGCGATCTGCTGATCCAGCATACGCAGCACCAGCTCAAACTTGGGTGCCATAATCGCTGCGTGCTTTTTCATCAGCTCCAAAGTATGTGCCTTATCCTTCAGGTACAGCACATGGCGAAGCTGGTTGACCTTATCATAGGAGATGGTCTGAACAGAGAGCAGCTTCGTCTGGTAGGCAATGTTCTCCTCAGAAGATGCCATGACCGAAATGCCTGCGCCGGGATAGGTGATCTTGGAGGTGGAAGCAAATTCATAGACCATGTTGGGTCTGCCCGCCTCCGCGCAGAGGCTGATAATATCCGGGAAAGGTTCAAACTCCCCTTCAAATTCGTGGACGCAGTAAGCGTTGTCCCACATGATGGTAAAATCGGGAGCTGCAGGCTTGAGGTTTGCAAAGCGGGAAACCGTCTCCGCGCTGTAGGTGTAACCCTGGGGATTGGAATACTTGGGAACACACCAAATACCTTTCACCGTGGGGTCTTTGACCAGCTGTTCCACCTGATCCATGTCAGGGCCCTCCGGGGTCATCTTCACGGTAATCATCTCAAAGCCAAAGCTTTGCGTGATACGGAAATGCCGGTCATAACCGGGAGCCGGACACAGGAACTTGATCTTCTCTTCCTTGCACCAGGGGCGGGGGCTGTCCTTGAGACCGTGGGTATATGCTTTAGAGATCACGTCATACATGAGGTTCAGACTGGCGTTGCCTCCCACAAAGGTCTGGGAGGGCTTACAACCAAGCATATCCGCCCAGTACTCCTTGGCACACTGCAAGCCGGCAAGCTCGCCGTAATTGCGGCTGTCGCTTCCGTTTTGAATACACAATGCAGGGTCGACCAGCGTTGTCAGCAGGTCGCTGACCAGGTCCAGCTGAAGCTTGCTGGGCTTGCCGCGGGACATATCCAGCTTCAAATTTTCACCCTTCAGACATTCATAGCGCTCTGTCAGCGCAATATATTCTTTCTTCAGCTCTTCTTGATTTTTGCAAGAATAAGAGGACACATCCATCATCCTTTCCGTAAAACCGGTTTATTTTCGGTTTATTATACGCCTGTGCTTAAAAAAATGCAATATCAATCGGGCACAAAATTCATTTTTCCGCATGTAAAAAATCGTTTTCGTCTCTTTGCACGATTCTATCCTTATACCGGGCTGAAATTCATATAAATTAACCCTTGCAATTTTATATCCCTTCGCATAAAATTTAGAATGTATGACTATTTTTAGTTGTGTGTCCATCCGGAAAGGACGGTGTCAGTATGGATGAAACCATCAATGTAACAGAAATATTCGGAATCGATGTTTTTAATGAAGCCGTTATGAAGCAACGGCTGTCTCCTGAAATTTACGATGCCTGGAAGCAGTGTATTCTCAACGGTTCTTCCCTGCCCCTGGATGTTGCCAACGCCATCGCCGAGGCTATGAAGATCTGGGCTGTTGAAAAGGGCGCTACCCATTATACCCACTGGTTCCAGCCCATGACCGGCATCACTGCGGAAAAGCATGATTCCTTTATCTCCCCCTCCGGCGACGGCAGGGTCATTATGGATTTTTCCGGCAAGGAGCTGGTACGGGGCGAGTCTGACGCAAGTTCCTTCCCCTCCGGCGGTCTGCGTGCCACTTTCGAAGCACGGGGATACACTGCCTGGGATCCTACCTCCCACACCTTTGTAAAAGACGGAAGTCTTTACATCCCCACCTGCTTCTTCTCTTATACGGGCGATGCTCTGGATATGAAAACACCGCTGCTGCGTTCTCTGGAGGAGGTCTCCCGGGAAGCTGTTCGTATTCTGCGGCTCTTCGGAGACACCCAGACCAAGCGGGTGGAGGTGTCCGTAGGTGCGGAGCAGGAGTATTTTCTGATTCCCAAGGCGCTGTATGCCCAGCGGGAGGATCTTCGCCTCACCGGCAGAACCCTGTTCGGCGCTCACGCACCCAAGGGTCAGGAGCTGGATGACCACTATTTTGGCACCATCCGGACTCGAGTCTCTACCTTTATGAAGGATCTGGACGAACAGCTATGGCGTCTGGGCGTGCTCAGCAAAACCAAGCACAACGAAGGCGCTCCCTGTCAGCATGAGCTTGCGCCCATTTATTCTGACGCATCCAACGCCTGTGATGCCAACCAGCTGACCATGTCCATCATGAAAAAGTGCGCAGCAAAGCACGACCTGGTATGTCTGCTTCACGAAAAGCCCTTTGCCGGTGTCAATGGCAGCGGCAAGCACAACAACTGGTCTCTCTCCACAGACACAGGCAAGAACCTGTTCAAGCCCGGCAAAACACCCCGGCAGAACGCGCAGTTCCTGGTTTTCCTTGCCGCCTTTATCCAAGGCGTGGATGAGTATCAGGATTTTCTCCGCAGCACGGTTGCCTTTGCGGGAAATGACCACCGGCTTGGTGGCGGCGAAGCACCTCCTGCCATCGTATCTGTGTTCCTTGGTGACGAGCTGACCGCCGTTGTGGATTCCATTATCTGCGGTGCCAACTATACCGACCCGCAAAAGAGCCTGATGCGGATCGGCGTTGACGTGTTGCCCCCCATTCCCAAGGATACCACAGACCGCAACCGCACATCGCCTGTGGCATTTACCGGCAACAAGTTTGAATTCCGTATGCTGGGTTCTTCCCAGTCCATCGCCGGTCCAAACATTGCGCTGAACACCATCATGGCGGAAGAGCTGGGCAAGTTTGCGGATATATTGGAACAAACTGATGACTTTGATGCTACGCTGCAAAAGCTGGTTTGCGATACCTTTACCGCCCATCAACGGATCATCTTCAACGGTGACGGCTATTCGCAGGAATGGGCGGATGAAGCCGCCCGCCGTGGTCTGAGTAATCTGACCTCCACCGCAGAAGCACTCCCCGCATCCATTTCTGAAAAGAACCTGGAGCTGTTCTCCCGGCATGGAGTTTTCTCTGAAACCGAACTGCGGGCACGCTACGAGATCCATTTGGAAAACTACTGCAAGATCGTTAACATTGAGGCGCTCACCAGCGTAGACATGGTGATGCAGCAGATCCTGCCTGCCGCTATGCGCTATAGCTCTGATCTTGCCAATGCTGTTTCCCGGAAGAAAGCGCTTTCCGTTAGCGCGCAAGCCGAAACGGATCTGCTGAAAAACCTCAGTGTGCACACAGACGCTTTGTATACTCTCTGCCAACAGCTTAAGGCAGACCTGAAGCAGATCCCCGCCGACAAAGCAAATGCTGTTACATATTTCCGAAATAAGATCGTTGCGGACATGGATGCCATGCGGGTGGAAGCTGACACACTGGAGCAGCTTACCGACAAATCCTACTGGCCCTATCCCACCTATTCCGATCTCCTTTTCTACTAAGATAAACCGCTCCGACTTGCTGTCGGAGCGGTTTTTTAAAAGAGCCGCCGCTGAGTACCAGCGGCGGCAAAATACTTACACGATTTTCTTCAGGGGTTCTATGTATTGCTCTCTGCGGCGGTTCTTTTCTGCCAAGTAATTGGCATCATTGCTCGCATGAATCTCCCGGAGATATTCATGGTGGTTCTGGAGGATCGCCGCATTATCCCGTGCCAGCATCATCATAGCGATGGAAGAGCACTGGTCAGAAGTACGCTCCAGGTAGGTCAGTACATCCATAAACACAAGGCCCGAGCCCACAGAGCAAGCGCCTGCCTTCAGCCGTTTGGTGTGGCGGTCACGCAGGATCACGACCATATCATCGATGGTCTCTTCCAACGGCTCGATGGTCTTTGCAAGAGCATTATCCTCACTGCTGAATGCGGTAACAGTTAGATTCAAGATCTCCACCACAGCGGCTGCGACCACATCCAGTTCCTTCTGCGCCATTTCAGAGAAACGTGTTTTCTCTTCCTGCAGCTGCTCAGCCAATTCCACAAAGTTTGTGGCATAATCGCCGACACGTTCAAAATTGGGAACTGTCTGCATCAGCATATCCAGCTGCCGGTCGTCTTTTTCCGATTCAACGGACTTACTCAGACCGATCAGGAACTGATCAGCCCGGTCAGCAAACTGATCGAGACAGTCTTCATCATCGTTAATAATCTTTGCAAGGGAATCGTCGTAGTGCTTCAGCTGCCGGAGGCCCCGTTCAAAATTCTCTCTTGCAAGATTTCCCATGGCCGCCACAGCCTTGGTTGCCTCACCCAGTGCCACCGCAGGGGAAATATAAAGCTTTTCGTCCAGGGTGAGCAGTTCCGGGTGTGCCGGGGCTTTCTGGGGCTCATCCTTAACAAGGAGCATGGATATTTTAACCAAAATACCGGTAAAGGGCAGAAGCACCACTGCGGTAATCAGGTTAAACACTGTCTGGAAGATGGCAATAATGGTACTGTCAACGCTCTGTGTCCAGAACTGTGCACCAAAGACATGATTGTGCTGCATGACAGTCATAACCACCATGAACAGGATCGTGCCGATGGTGTTGAATACCACATGGACAACGCCTGTCCGCTTGGAATCCTTGCCGGAACGACCCACAAAGCAGTAAAATGCAGTAACTACGCAAGTGCCCAGGTTGATACCCATGATGATGGGATAAACCGCGGAGAAGTCCAGCGCGCCGGTAGCAGACAGGGATTGGAGCATCGCAACTGTAGCGGAAGAGCTTTGCACGATCACCGTCAGAACCAGACCGGAGATAATGCCCAGAACGGGAGACTCGGAAAACTTTGCCAGCATGTCCATAAACGCAGGAGATCCGGCAAACCCTTTCACCGCACCGGTCATATTCATCAGACCCACAAAGAGAATGCCGAAGCCGATGCAGATATCACCTACCGTCTTGGCCTTTTTGCTCTTGATGAACATGATCAGCACGATGCCGATAAACAAAGCAATCGGTGCCAGGGTATCCGTATCAAAGAACCAAAGAAGCCAGTTATCACCGGACTCCACAAAAGCCAGAGTGGTGATCCAGGCGGTCATGGTAGTGCCGATATTGGCGCCCAGCACAATGGACACTGCCTGCTTCAGAGTCAGAACACCGGCACCGATCAGCGCAACTGCCAGAACGATCGTCGCCGTGGAGCTTTGGATGACCGCCGTAACCAGCGTACCTGTCAGCACGCCTGTTACTACATTTCCGGTGACCTTTTCCAAAACGCGTTTTAGCGCATTGCCAGAGCTGTTTTTTAAGCCATCACCCATGATTTCAATACCATACAGGAACATGGCTAGGCCACCAAGCATCTGAACAATGGCAGTTACTATCTCCATACGCGAAACCTCATTTCCTTATTTCGGCACATGCCTACTATAAATTATAAGGATAATCTTAGGAAATGTAAATACACAAAATTGAAAAAGCAGACATTTTTCCCAAAGGAAATTTGTCTGCTTTTCTCAAATTATTTATTTTCCGGTAGAACCGAACCCTCCGGTCCCCCGGCAAGTGTCCGACAGTTCCTCCGTTTCCTCATAGGCCGGTGTCAGCACAGGGGTGATCACAAACTGGGCGATCCGCTCTCCGTGTTCCACCGTCTGAGGCTCTTTCCCGTGGTTAAGGAGCACCACCCGGATCTCACCGCGATAATCGCTGTCCACAACGCCGACCTTGTTGGCAGGAGCAAGTCCCCGCTTTGTACCCATACTGCTGCGGGCATAGATCAGACCCGCACATCCCTGGGGCACTTCCAAAGCGATCCCGGTGGTGATCCAGGCGGTATCACCGGGCAGAATAGTCACAGGCGTATCCAAACAGGCATACAGGTCCGCGCCTGCAGCCTGGGTCGAGCCATAAGTAGGCAGAATTGCCTTTTCAGAAAGTTTTTTTACACGAATGCAATCCATAATTATACCTCCCCTTTCCTGCCGAGCTTTGCAAACCAAGGAAATGTCAGCGGCCACAGGATGCCGGCGACCACCACGATCAGAAAATACCGCACAGCTCTGGCAATCAGATGTCCTGAGAATACCGCTTCCAGCGGAGCACGCAGTCCCTCTTTGACCAGCAGAACCGCTGCCAGTCCCAGCACCGCCTTGAGAACCTGCGCCCACCAGACAGCCGTTTTTGTTCCGAAGTGCAGCTTCTTTTCGTCCGCGAAATACACCACAAATATGCCGACCAAACAGCCCAGCAGGGTGTATGCGTTTTTCAGCGCGGATTCATAATTGTGTGCATCCAGATCTGCCGGGAAGGGATAAAACTGCACATACAGCAAATACGCGACACTTAACAGCAGCATAACGCCAAACACCCAGGGAAGATAGCGTTTTTTATTCTCCCCCAGCATCAGCGGTCTCAAAACGAAGATCAATACTACCGACAGCGCCGCGCCCACCAGCACATCTGCCGGTGTATGGACGCCCAGATACATTCTGGAAAAGCCTGTCAGCACAGCCAGCGCGATACACAAAATCTGAACCGCCCTTTGTTTTGAAGAAGCGGCGATGGCGCCAAAAGTGCCCACCGCAGACTGGGTATGCCCGCTGGGAAAAGAGTAGCCGCTGGCGGCTTCTCTGGCCTCCTCCACAATGGTAAAGCTCTCGTCCCGAACCCAGGGTCTGGGAATCCTGCACACCAGCTTCAGGCACTGGCTTGCCAGCGTACCCATCAAGCCCACGCCCAGCAGGTAATAGCCCTTATACTTGTCCACGCACCAAAAAACGATCAGCGCAAGGACAAGAAAGACTGTCTCCTCACCCAGACGGGTGACCAGAAGCATAATGTCATCCAGAACCGGAACACGGATATTCTCCAAAAGATACAGAAATTCCATAAAATCCCTCCCGAAAGTGATTTTATCCCATTATAACATACGCCCGCCCGGTTGGCAAACCCGGGCGGGCGATTTTTTATAATTTTTTAGGGGATCAGCTTCAAAATTGCGTCCTTAGGCCTTGCGCCCAGGGCCTGATTTACAACATTTCCGTCCTGCATCACTACCAGCAGCGGAATACTGCTCACCTCAAACCGCACTGCCAGCTCCGGCTGCTCATCCACATTGATCTTACCCACCTTGATGTGGGTATTTTCTTCAGCGATCTCATGGACTACAGGTGCAACCATTCTGCACGGGCCGCACCAGTCAGCGTAAAAGTCCAGCAGCACCGGCTTGTCAGACAGCAGCACCTCCTGCTCAAAATTCTCTTTTGTAATATTCACCACTGCCATTTTGTTACCTCCATATCCTTTATTTCCATTTTTTGATCAGGGTTCGCACCTGATCTGTGTACTTACTAAGCTCCTTATTGGTGCGGCCTTTGCAGCTTTTTGCCAGCTCCAACAGCTCCTGTACCGCTGCGATCAGCCCATTATAGACTTCATTGGCTCTGCTGCTTCCCTTAGAGCGCTTAACGATCGGCTTTCCCTGGGTAGCCACAGTCAATTCATTCGCCAGCAGATCGTATTCTGTTCCGCTAAAGGGTGCATCTGCCACATATCCCTCTCCGGTCAAAAGATCCCGGAAAGCTTCACAGGCATCCATGTCACCGTGGTTGACGAAGATCCGCTGGGGTTTTCTCCCAAAAGCACGGACCCAATTCAGCAGACCCTCCTGATCTGCATGGCCGCTGGTTCCCTGGAGCGTTCCGATCTGCGCCCGAACGAGGATCTCCTCCCCAAACAGCTTGATCTTTTTCACTCCGTCCTGCAGCAGTCTTCCCAAAGAGCCCTCCGCCTGATAGCCTACGAACAAAACCGTGCTGTCTTCCCGCCACAGGTTGTGCTTCAAGTGGTGACGGACACGGCCCGCCTCACACATGCCGCTGGCAGAAATGATGACCTTTGGCTGCATATCAAAATTGATATTCTTGGAATCGTCAGAAGATACGGACAGTCTGATCCCATCAAACCAAATGGGATTAACCCCCCGCTCCACCACCGCCCGGGTCTCCTGATCCAGAAAAACAGGGTCGCATTGCAGGAAGATACCGGTAGCTTCCACCGCCAGAGGACTGTCCACATACACAGGGAAGCCCGGATGGCCTTTCACAAGGCCTTTTTCTTTGATCTCCCGGATCAAATAGAGCATCTCCTGTGTTCTTCCCACCGCAAAGGACGGGATCACCACATTGCCGCCCCGGTCCAGGGTCTGCTGGATATACTCCGCCAACTGCTGCACCGTATCATCCCGGTAGCGAATGGCATGGAGCCGGTTTCCGTAGGTAGATTCCACCACCAGGAAATCCGTTTCCTCCACCGGCTGAGGGTCCCGTAGCAGCGGCCGGTTGGTATTGCCCACATCACCGCTGAACACGATCTTGCGGGTCTGGCTGTTTTCCGTCAGCCAAAGCTCCACACAGGAAGAGCCAAGCATATGGCCCACATCGGTCAGCCGCAGCTCAATTCCCTCACCTGCCCAAATGCGCTGGCCGTAATAACACGGGCGGAACAGCCGAATCGCGCCCTCTGCGTCTGCCACGGTGTAGACAGGCTCCGGTGCTGTTTCGCCAGCGCGCTCCGCTTTCCGCTTTTGCCACTGAGCCTCTGATTCCTGAATATGGGCAGAATCCATCAGCATAATGCTGCAAAGATCAGCCGTAGCCTGTGTAGCATAGATATTGCCCCGGAAACCATCCTTATACAGCTTTGGCAGCATTCCGGAATGGTCAATATGAGCATGGGTCAAAAACACAGCCTCCACATCGGTGGCAGGAATCCCCAAGGGTACATTTTCAAAAATGTCCCTTCCCTGCTCCATACCGCAGTCCACCAGGTAGTTTTTCCCGCAAACCTCCAATAATGTGCAGCTTCCGGTCACCTCATGGGCAGCGCCGATAAATTGAATCCGCACAGGATCACCTCCCAGCATTCTCTACCTACACTATACAGCAAATTTTGCATTTTGACCACACTTAATTTGTAAATCAAATGTAAACTTCCCGGGAAGCTGCCCGACCTGTGGGACGTCACCCTTGCCTTTTTCCCAAAACAGCTTTATAATATAGAAAACCTACGGAAAGAGGGACTGTTATGTTTTCAAAACACCCCCGTTGCATTTATGAAAACAACCAGCTGTCAGAAGTGATCTGCCAGCTGCGTTTCCCGGAGATCTTATCCATCAGCGCCAATGCACCCGCGGAGCTTCAAGAGGAGATCCGACGCGACTTCCCCCAGTATTCCGTAAGCCAGGAGGTCGTGCCCGGTACACCCGGCAATCAGAAACCTACATTCACACCAAATTACCGATTCGCTTCTGAAAACAGCGCATGGCGAATAAACCTCACCAGCAAATTCATCTCCCTTTCCTGCAATCGTTACCGCTGCTGGGAAGAATTTGCACAAAATCTGGATAAACCCCTTGCTGCCTTCATAAAACTATACCATCCTGCTTATTTTGAGCGGATCGGTCTGCGGTATCTGAATTTCGTTTCCCCCAAGGCTTTGCAGCTGACGCAGACACCGTTTGCGGAACTTTTTCAGTCCTGCTGGCTTGGGCCTATGTCTCAGGAGGACGTTGCTCCCGGCGACTTTTCCTTCTGCGGGATCGACACCCAGTTTTCCATCCGGGGCGGTTGCCAAGTCAAGATCCACGCAGGCCCGGGCATGGTAAAGCGAAACGGCAAGCAAGACCCGGAAAAGAAATTCATCTTCGATATGGATCTGTTCATGCCCGGCAATGTGCCGGTCAACCTCTCTGCCGGCGCGCTGCAGACCCTTCACAGCCAGGCGTTCCCTATTTTCCGGGACGCCATCACTGACACGCTCCATGAAGCCATGGAGCCGGAAAACGAATAGGAGTATAAAAAATGCCTTTTTATTATTACGGTTTTGACTGGACGTATCTGTTTCTGGTGCTGCCCTGCATCATCCTCTCCCTGTGGGCAAGCTCCAATGTAAACTCCACGTTCCGGAAATATTCCCAGCAGCATTCCGTCCGCCGCATTTCCGGCGCCGATGCTGCTCAGCGGGTGCTGTCCGCCAATGGAGTCAACGGTGTCAGGATCGAGCGTGTCAGCGGCAACCTCACAGACCACTTTGATCCCAAAACCAATGTGATCCGCCTGTCAGACAGCGTTTACGATGCTACTTCCGTGGCTGCCATCGGCGTCGCCGCCCACGAGGCAGGTCATGCGGTTCAGTATGCCCAGAATTACGCGCCTATTAAGCTAAGAGCCGCTGTCATTCCCATTACCAATTTCGGTTCTAAGCTGGCTATGCCCCTGATCCTTCTGGGACTGCTGCTGTCTTTTTTGGGGAACTTCTCTTACACCTTGGTATATATCGGTATTGCCTGCTTCGGCCTGTCTCTGGTGTTTCAGCTGATTACCCTGCCGGTAGAGTTTAATGCCAGCCGCCGGGCAACCGCAACGATTGAGCAAGCAAATCTCCTAACAGAAGATGAGCAACGGGGCGCGAAAAAGACTCTGCGGGCTGCGGCGCTGACCTATGTGGCTGCCACCGCCGTATCGCTGGCACAGCTTTTAAGACTGATCCTGATTTTTGGCGGCAG
>JAZNLP010000083.1:0-2639 GCA_045579165.1 Faecousia sp. | reverse complement strand
CAAACAGACCGGCTTACAAAAAAGCTGGCATCTATTACCGGAAAAACCATCGCACTGA
The DNA here is from genome assembly GCA_045579165.1 of Faecousia sp. Taxonomy (GTDB): domain Bacteria; phylum Bacillota; class Clostridia; order Oscillospirales; family Oscillospiraceae; genus Faecousia. The sequence goes on along the minus strand of JAZNLP010000083.1, from coordinate 2,581 downwards.
CAAACCGGGTAGACCCCGGTGTGCTGGGCGGCATTCGCCTGGACTACAGCGGCAAGCGGCTGGATGATACGGTATCTCACCGTCTGCAATCCATCCGGGATCTGCTGAAAAATACCGTACTTTGAAACGGAAAGTAGGTAGACTATGGAATTACGACCCGAAGAAATTACAAAAATCATCCGCGCCCAAATCAAGAATTACGAGCACGCGCTGGACGCCAGCGAGACCGGCATCGTTATTCTGGTGGGCGACGGTATTGTTAAAGCCTCCGGCCTGGACAACTGTATGGCCGGCGAGCTGCTGGAATTCCCCAACGGCTCCTTTGGCATGGCCCAGAATCTGGAGGAGGACACTGTTTCCATCACCATTTTGGGCAGCGACCAGGGTATCCGGGAGGGTGACACCGTTAAGCGTACCGGCCGGGTAGTATCCGTGCCGGTGGGTCAGTCCCTCATCGGCAGAGTTGTCAACGCTCTGGGTGAGCCCATTGACGGCAAGGGCAGCATCACAGCAGAGGCTTACCGCCCTGTGGAAGCGCCTGCCCCCGGCATTATTGAAAGAAAGCACGTCAGCCGTCCTCTGCAGACCGGTATCAAGGCTATCGACTCTATGATCCCCATTGGCCGGGGTCAGCGTGAGCTGATTATCGGTGACCGGCAGACCGGTAAGACCACCATCGCCACGGATACCATTCTGAATCAGAAGGGCAAGAATACCATCTGCATTTACGTTGCCATCGGCCAGAAGCGCTCCACCGTTGCCAAAGTGGTGGAAAGCCTGACCCTCGGCGGCGCTATGGACTACTCTATCGTGGTTTCCGCCACTGCTTCGGAGCTTGCTCCCATGCAGTACATCGCCCCCTACACCGGCTGTACCATGGGCGAATACTTTATGCATCAGGGCAAGGATGTGCTGATCATTTACGACGATCTGAGTAAGCACGCTGTGGCATACCGCGCCATTTCCCTGCTGATCCGCCGTCCCCCCGGACGGGAAGCCTATCCCGGCGACGTGTTCTATCTGCACTCCCGTCTTTTGGAGCGGGCTGCCCAGATGTCTGACGAAAGAGGCGGCGGCTCTCTGACCGCGCTGCCCATCATTGAGACCCAGGCAGGCGACGTTTCTGCCTATATCCCCACCAACGTTATCTCCATCACCGACGGCCAGATCTTCCTGGAGACCGAGCTGTTCAACGCCGGCATTATGCCTGCTGTGAACCCGGGTATTTCCGTGTCCCGTGTCGGCGGTGATGCCCAGATCAAGGCTATGAAGAAGGTCGCCGGCAGTCTGAAGCTGCTGTACTCCCAGTACCGGGAGCTGCAGAGCTTTGCCCAGTTTGGCTCTGACCTGGACGCGGACACCAAGTCCCGTCTTGCTTTGGGTGAGCGGATCGTGGCGGTGCTGAAGCAGCGCAACAATTCTCCTGTAGAGGTCGCCCATCAGGTTTGCATTTTCTATGCCGTTATCAACGGTTACCTCAAGAATATTCCTGTGGAGCGGATCAGCGAGTTTGAGACCCGGCTCTACGAGTTTATGGACAACCGCTACAGCCAGATTCTGGATACCATCCGCACTTCCGGCAAGCTGGAAGCCGACACCCAGGAAGCCCTGGGCGCCGCTATCACTCAGCTCCTGGAAGAATTTGTGCCTAACGCATAAGGAAGGAGGCCTAAAATGGCTGGTGTTTCCACCAAGGAGATCAAAACCCGCATCCGCAGCATGGAGTCTACCAAGCAGATCACCAAAGCCATGGAAATGGTAGCCGCCTCCAAGCTTCGGCATGCCCAGGCCCGGGTGCTTAACTCCCGTCCTTATTTTGAGATCCTGTATACCACCATTACGGATATCGTCAATTCCAATTCCGATTTTTCCTCCCCGTATCTGACAAAACGCACAGGCAACCGCTGTCTGTTTGTGGTCATTGCCGGTGACCGGGGTCTGGCAGGCGGCTATAACAGCAACATTCTGAAGCTGACCCATGCCCAGATGGAAGGCAAGCAGGCAACTGTTCTGCCTATCGGCAAAAAGGCTGTGGACTTTTTCCGCTCCAGAGGCATCCCCGCCCTGACGGAAAGCTATATGGAAGCATCCGATGTGTCCATCGGCGACTGCTTCTCCATTGCAAAGCTGCTGTCCAAGGCTTATTTGCAGGAAGAATACGACGAGATCCATATTGGATATACCAATTTTGTTTCTGTTTTGTCCCAGACCCCCGCTACTTTGCAGATGCTGCCGCTGCTGCAGCAGCCCGGCAAAGAAGCTTCCCACAGTGATATCACCTATGAACCAAACAGTGTGGAGGTTTTTGAAACCATCGTTCCGGAATACCTGGGCGGCATCCTCTACGGCGCGCTGTGCGAATCCAGAGCCGCGGAGCAGGCTGCCCGGCGGACTGCCATGGAATCTGCCACTAAAAACGCAGAGGACATGATCGACCAGCTGAGCCTGAAGTTCAACCAGGCCCGCCAGGCCGCCATCACCCAGGAGATCACCGAGATCGTGGCAGGCGTATAAAAATCTTCCCGTCATTCCGAGCCAATCCGCGGATTGGCGTGGGAATCCCCCAGTCCAACGGAATGAG
>JAZNLP010000082.1:0-7171 GCA_045579165.1 Faecousia sp. | reverse complement strand
AACCATGCCCCGCTCGTCAGCCCGGTGAGAACCGGCTTCCCGGCGGAAGCAGGGGGTGTAGGCGAAGAATTTCTTGGGAAGATCCGCCTCAGTGAGGATCTCGTCCCGGTAAACGCTTGCCAGCGCCGCTTCCGCGGTGGGTAGCATATAATGCACCCGGTCGTCGGTGGGGTTGGCGATCTTGTAGACCTCATCGGCAAATTTCGGGAACTGACCGGCCGTTTCACCGCACTGGTACTCCAGCATGTGGGGGGGCAGAATGAAATCGTAGCCGTCAGCGGTGTGGGTGTCGATAAAGTAGTTCAGCAGCGCCCACTCCAGACGGGCGCCCATGCCGGTATACATCCAGTTGCCGGCACCGGCCAGCTTCACGCCCCGCTCATAGTCAATCAGACCCAGATCGGCGCAAAGATCCACATGGTGCTTGGGTTCGAAGTCAAATTCCGGCTTCTTGCCCACATAGCGCAGCGGCTCGTTGTTCTCCTTGCCGCCGGGGAGCAGATCGTCATCCGGCAGGTTGGGCAGGCTGAGCATCGCCGTACGGAATTGCACATTCAGCTCCTTAAGCTTTGCGGTATCGTCGGCAATTTCATTGTCCATGGCGATGGATTTTGCCTTATTTTCCTCGATGATGGCATCGATGGCAGAGGTGTCCTCGCCCTTCTTTTCCGCGCCCTTCTTCTGACCGAACAGCTTGCCGTTTTCCTTAGCCAGCTTGTTTTTCTCGGCAGTTTTGGTCTCGGTTGCGGTCTTCAGTCCCCGAACCTGCACATCCAGCGCCAGGATCTGGTCAACAATGGCGTCGCAATCCACTTCCTTGGCTTTGAGACCGGCCTTCACCGCGTCGGGATTTTCCTTGATTTTGCGAATATCTAACATGATGTAAGCTCCTTAGTATGGTGATTATTCTGCGTCGATCACATTGCTGGGTTCTTGCGGAATGATCAGAGCGCAGACGATGTAAGCCAGAAGACCTGCTCCAGCGCACAGAACAACCAGAGCCCAAATCAGACGTACGATGGTGGGGTCGATGTTCAGGTAATTGGCCAATCCACCGCAAACACCGGCGATCTTCTTGTTGGTCTGGGAACGGTACAGCTTCTTTTCCATAATCATAATCTCCTTTTCTTGCTCCGATGTTTCACGTGAAACATCAGGCGATTATTTCTTGATGTTCATTAACGCGTCCAGCAGGATCTGCAGATCCTCCTGTCCGTAATATTCCAGTTCAAACCGGCCCTTGCGCTTGCCGCCCCGGATCCGGACGCCCCGACCCAGATGCTTACTCAGCTGCTTTTCGCACTCGCTGATGTAGTCCACCGCCAGGGTCACTTCTTTCACGGGCTTCGGCTCCCGGGTCATATTTTTGCACAGCAGCTCCGCCTGCCGCACGGAAAGTCCCAGTGCAAGGATCTTTTGCGCTGCCTCTTTCTGCTGTTTCTCGGTTTTCAGAGATAAAACCGCCCGGGCGTGTCCCGGGGACAATTCTCCCGCTCGCACCTTGTCCAGTACTGCGGGGGAAAGGTTCAGCAACCGCAGGGTATTTGCCACGGTACTGCGGGATTTTCCCACCTGTTCCGCCGTTTCCTCCTGGGTGAGGCCGTATTCCGTCATCAGCGACTGGTAGCCCAGGGCTTCTTCCACGGGGTTTAAGTCCTGCCGCTGCAGGTTTTCGATCAGCGCCAGCTCCATGGTCTTTTTGTCGTCGGCTTCGATAACCACCACAGGAATTTCCGTCAGTCCTGCAAGCCTTGCTGCCCGCCACCGGCGCTCACCGGCAATGATCTGGTAATAGCCGCTGCCGGTCTCCCGGACGGTCAAGGGCTGGATAATGCCATGGGTGGCGATGGATTCGCTGAGGGATTGCAGCTCCGTTTCGTCAAAATCCTGCCGGGGCTGACCGGGATTCGGCTCAACCTTATAAATAGGCAGCAGCTGATAGGGGGTATTTCCCTGGGATTCCTGGTCGAAATCCCCCAACAGCGCGCCCAAACCTCTGCCGAGGCCCTTTTGTGATGCCAATGGAATCATCCTTTCTTACAATTTTAGTTTAATCTCCTCTGCCAGCGCCTTATACGCAACCGCGCCCCGGCTGAGCCGGTCGTAGCTGGTCACCGGCAGGCCGTGGCTGGGGGCTTCCGCCAGACGGACATTTCTGGGGACAACCGAGGCGAACACCTTTCCCGGGAAGTGCCGGCGCACCTCCTGCGCCACCTGGGTGGAGAAGTTGGTGCGGCCGTCAAACATGGTCAGCACCACACCGAAGATCTCAAGGCCGGTATTCAGCTTGCGCTTGACCATCCGCATGGTGGACATGAGGTCGGAAAGTCCCTCCAGGGCGTAATATTCGCACTGCACCGGGACTAAGATCCCCTCCGCCGCAGTCAAGGCATTCAGAGTCAGCATTTCCAGAGAGGGCGGACAGTCAATTAAAATCGCGTCGTATGTATCTTTCACGCAGTCCAGCGCCGTTTTCAGCTGGTGGGTGGGGATCGGCATGGTCATCAGCTCCACCGCCGCACCGGCAAGATCCGCCGAAGCAGGCAGAACATCGCCGAATTTTGTGGAAACGATGGCATCCTCCGGCGCGCAGCCGTTGATGATCACATCGTAAACCGTCTTTTTCACCTTACGCTTGTCCAGACCGAGGCCGGAGGTGGCGTTGGCCTGGGGGTCAAAGTCGCACAGCAGCACCTTCAGACCCAGATCGTGCAGGCAGGCGGTCAGATTAACGGCGGTGGTTGTCTTGCCCACGCCGCCCTTTTGGTTGACCACCGCTATGATCTTACCCATAAAAACCTCCTGTTAAACCGCAGGGATATGTTTCACGTGAAACAATGCGGTCTTTGTATGTAGAACCCTAACGGAATAAGTTCGAAATTCCCGACCGGTACAGCCATTCCCGGAGGGTTTGCAGGCTAAACTGCCTGTCGCTGAGCATGATCAGCAGCAGCACCGCCAGCAGGGCAAAGGCTGCCACCAAAGCGATCACCGTCAGCTTCAGCCACCAGTTGGCGGATTTTAGCTGCCGGATCTGCTCCTCTGGCTTCAGCTCCCGCTTTTTTTGCCGGGTTTTTTCCGGGAGATCCTTGGGGTGCTGGGGCAAAAGCACCGGCGTTCCGGGCTTGATGGGATATTCCGTCATTTCTTCCAGACAGCCGGGGCAGAAGGTTTGTCCGTCCTCCAGCTTGCGTCCGCATTTGATGCAAGGCATACCCGTTTCCTCCCAGATTGGTATGATTCTCTATTGTACTACATATTTTCCGGACAGTAAAGAGGAAAAGTGGTTTCTGAGAAAGAAATATCCGTCATTGCGAGGAAGGCATTAGCCTGACGTGGCAATCCCGTAACTTTTAGGAACACCCTTCTGTCAACGGGATTCCCACGCCAGTGGTGCTCCGCGCAGCGAATCTAAATAACCCGCTTGCCTGACGGCAAGCGCACATTGATTCTGTGCGCACTGGCTCGGAATGACGTGAGTTTTTATTTGCCCACTGTATTAATTATAAACAATTTATTAAATCATAAAATCCCTATTGACAATCACATGACCATATGATATCATTATCCTACCGCACAAAAAGGAGGGATATCAATGGATTGGAACATACCAGGCACCACATTGACGGTCAGTCAAGCGGATATTGCGTCTATCCCCGAGGCATTTCGCAATATGTTTCTTGCCGGGGGCATGGTGCTCAGCCAGGTCGCCAGCGTCACGGGACTGGAGCCCTACACCGTGCAAAACTGGGTCAAGCGGGGCTTTCTTGCCGGCCCGCAGCAAAAGCGGTACACCCTGCGGCAGCTTTGCCGGATCATCAACATCAATATGCTCAAGGATGCCCTGTCCATGGAGCAGATCTGCGGTCTGCTGACCTATATCAACGGACAGATGGACGACGAGAGCGACGATATCATCGATGACACCGCGCTGTACTTTATGTTTCTTCGGCTGGTGGTGCACCACCGGCAGATGAACGACCCCGCGGGACGGGACAAATATCTCCAGCAGGTGCTGGCGGACTACCGGGAACCTGTGCCCGGGGCGAAAGAGCGGGTAGAAAAGGTGCTGCAGATCATGCTCACTGCCTGGGCTGCCGCCCAGCTGCGAAAAACCGCCGACGCCATGGTCAAAGACCTGGCAAGCGAATAACTTGTCATTCCGAGACCCTATAGGGGTCGTGGGAATCTCCCGGTACTAGGTTGGTTCTTCTGCCGAAGTGCGTTGAATGGGAAAGATTTTACCAGGAGATTGCCACGGGGTTTCACCCCTCGCAATGACACCGCTTTCGGACCTGTAGCGCAAATAGAGCTTAAAATCAAAACTTTGTAAAGGAGTCATGCAACATGGAAAATAACGGCTTTTACAGCAATCCCCCCAGCAAAAAACCGATCGATCCGAAAAAGATCCGAAACATTATCATCACCGCTGCCATCGTGCTGGTGGTCTTTATCGGGGCGATGACCAGCTTTTACACCGTCGATGACAAGCAGCAGGCGGTGGTCACCACCTTCGGCAAGGTGACAGATATCACCGATGCCGGCTTACACTTTAAGCTGCCCTTCGGCATTCAGCAGGTGCGGACGGTGGATGTGAATGTCTACCAGAAGATCGAGCTGGGCTATGTCACTGAGCCCAACGGCAACGCCGTGACAAAAACCAACGAATCCACCATGATCACCGGCGACTACAACATCGTCAATGTGGATTTCTTCGTGGAATATAAGATCACCGACCCGGTGGCGTTCCTCTATTCCTCTTCCAACCCGGAAATGATCCTGCGGAATCTGATCCAGAGCCAGGTGCGAAATGTGGTGGGCTCCTCCAGCGTGGACAGCGTGCTCACCGACGGCAAGGAAAACATCCAGATGCAGGTAAAAGACCTGGTTTCCCAGATCCTCGCTGAGTACGATATCGGTCTGACCCTCATCGATGTCCGTATTCAGGACGCAGAGCCCCCTACCACCGCCGTTATCGAGGCCTTTAAGGCGGTGGAGACCGCCAAGCAGCAGGCAGAAGCGGTGGTCAACGAGGCAAAAGCCTACGAAAACGCCCAGATCCCCAACGCCGAAGCCCAGGTGGATAAGCTGCTGCAAAACGCCCAGTATCTGAAGCAGAAGCGGATCAACGAAGCGGTGGAAACTGTGGCGAAATTCAACGCCATGTACGCCCAGTACGCCCAAAACCCGGATGTCACCCGCAGCCGGATGTACTATGAGGCCATTTCCCAGGTGCTGCCCGGGGTGAAGGTGTATATCAACACCGGCAGCGGCAACGCGGTGGATATGCTTCTGCCCCTGGAATCTCTGGTAGGAGGTAACTAAGCTATGAAAAAAGGCATTATTATTGGAATCATCGCCCTGGCGCTGATCATTTTGCTGTCCAGCTCCCTGTATACCGTGGAAGAAAACCAGTACGCCTGCGTTTTCCGGTTCTCCGAGATCGTTAAGACCGAGGATCAGCCCGGCTTGCATTTTAAGATCCCCTTTGTGGACTCTGTGGAGTATTTCACCAAGGCCACCCAGTTTTATGACATTCCCCCCAGCGAGGTGCTCACCTCTGACAAGCAGAATATGACCGTTGACTGCTACATTCTGTGGAACATTTCCGATCCCCAGCAGTTTTACAGAGCCTTGGGCACGCCCGTCAAGGCAGAGGAGCGGATCAACGCCATCACCTACACCGCGCTGAAGAACACCATGGGTAAGCTGGCTCAGGCGGACATCATCAACATGAACGACGGCGCAGAGCGCAACGATATTTACGACGGCATCGCCGCCATCGTCAACGAGAGCGCCGATCAGTACGGCATCCACATTGAGGATGTGAAGATCAAGCAGTTCGACCTGCCGGACAGCAACCTGAACGCGGTATATACCCGCATGATCTCCGAGCGGAATCAGATGGCGGAAAAATACACCGCCGAGGGCAACAAGGAAGCTACCCTCATCCGCAACGAGGTGGATAAGACCGTCAATATTCTGGTCTCCGACGCCCAGGCAGACGCCGCCAAGCTGGAAGCTGAGGGCGAAGCAGAATATATGCGCCTGCTGGCCGAGGCCTATGATACCGCGGACAAAAAGAATTTCTACGAATTTATCATGGCTCTGGACGCTCTGAAGGCCAGCCTTTCCGGCAGCGAAAAGACCGTCATTTTGGATCAGGATTCTGACCTTGCCCAGATCCTCATGGGCGCTGGCTAATAAAGCCTGCTGCCCTGGACTGTTACGTCATTGCGAGGAAGGCGCAAGCCTGACGTGGCAATCCCGTAACTGTTCGGATTTTCCCCTCTAACCACGGGATTCCCACGGCTGCTAGCGCAGCCTCGGAATGACGTGTACGAACCGGAGATTCCCACGGCTGCTAGCGCAGCCTCGGAATGACGTTATGTAAGCAAAAAATGCCGCCCGGTTGGGCGGCATTTTTATTTGGATAACTTATTTCAGGATCTTCAGCGCGCCGGTGGGACACACATTGGCGCACATCAGGCAGTCCTTACAGCCTGCGATCACTGCTTCGTCCTGGAACTCGGGCTTGACCACGGTATCGAAGCCACGGCCAACCAGACCCAGAATGCCCTTCTTGGCATTCTCTTCACAGGTGCGGACACACAGGTTACACAGGACGCACTTGCCCTGATCCCGCTCGATGATCTGCAGCTTCCGCTCGGTGAAGCACTGATGCTTCGCACCGGCAAGACGCTCAGGCTCGATGGGCTGGTCATTGGCGCAGACGATCAGACGGCACTCGTCGAAATCGTGGCAGCCGCACTCCAGGCAGCGCTTAGCCTCTGCCCGGGCCTGCTCATCGGTAAAGCCGTTGATCACAGCGTCAAAGTTGCCCCGGCGAACCTTGGGATCCTTGCAGGACATCTCAGCCCGGGCGATCTTTTCCCGGTCAGCAAAGTCCTCAGCAGTGACCTTCCGCTCGGAATAGTAGGGAGTGGGAATGGTCATATCCTCGCCCTTCAAGTACGCATCGATAGCGGCAGCGGCGTCGTTCGCCTCGCCGATGGCACGGACAGCGATGCTGGGGCCACGGTTGGTGGCGTCACCCACGGCAAATACGCCGGGGAGGTTGGTCGTGCCGTTGTTTTCGCTGGCCTCGATGGTGCCCTTGCGGGTCTGGGTCAGCTCTTCAAAGCCTTCCAGAGCGCAGCGCTGGCCGATG
>JAZNLP010000081.1:0-2989 GCA_045579165.1 Faecousia sp. | reverse complement strand
GGGCAGCTTGCCCGCCCGCAGGGCGTTCACCGCCACGGAGCAGTCCTCCTTGCGGTCCATTACGAACCGGATCTCCTCCTGCACATCCTTGGCTCTGCCCAGCTTGTCCGCTTCCAATGCTGCCAGGAACTTGGCAAAGCGATCCTCGGTGTTGTGGAAGTTTTCAATGGTCTCGTGGAGGGTCTCAGCCGGGTAATCCGCCAGCAGTCTCTGGAACCGGCCAAACGCCCGGGCAGAGGCTTCAAACAGCTCCGGTGTCGCCTGCTGCAGACACAGGGTATCCTCCACATAATAGGTCATACGCCACACCTTGCCTGTGGCATCGGTATAGTAGGGCTTGCCGTCCCGGGTGGGTACCAGATTCAGCGTTTCCCGCATCACATCGCCGCCGGCAGCGGCGATCTTTTTCCGCAGATGTGCAGTGACGCCGATGAAATTCTCCATCAGCTCCTGCTGCCGGGGGAAAGCTGTTTTGGAAAGTCCCTGCAGGATAAAGCGGGTAGCCTTGCCCTCCTTGGACTGGCAGACCAGGCAGAAAGTATCATTGATATGACCGCTGCCGTAACGGACTGCGCCCATCAGCGTCTCGGGAAAATCAAAAGCGCCGATCACTTCGTTGAGAATTGCATCGTTTTCAGGAATATACATCGTCATCTGCCTCCTTTATTCAGTCCAAAGATTTTCTTCGTAAATGCCTTGCTTTTTCATGTTTGCGATGGCATTTTTCACAGAGTCCAGGTCTTCCCGGTAAGTAACGCCGTACCAGGTCTCCTCGCAGGGCAAAACCCGGACGGTAGCCGTGCCAGCCTGCAGCTGGTCATTGACAACAGAGGGCAGGAAATACTCGCCCTTCAGGGGATTGCTTTGAAGCGCAGTATCCAAGAATCCGGCAAAGCGGGCGTCCAGCTCCCGGAGCATCTTGGGCGTAAAGCCCCAGAAGTTCATGGATACAATGGTATCCCCGGGCAGCTCCACAAAGGTCTCGCCGTCCTCGGTGTATTTGGCGTCCGCGCCGTTTTTGAAGATCTTGGTGCGCTCGGTAACGCCGGTGAGCAGTCCGTTTTCCACCTCACAGACGCCCCGTGCCACGCTGCCGTTTTCCGTGACGGTATTGCGTACCCGGTAGCCCACCATGGCATACTGGGATTCGTCCTCATTGCCCACCAGATAATCATAGATCGCGGAGAAGGCGGTAGGGCCATAAAAATCGTCAGCGTTGATCACGGTGAAGGGGCCCTTTACCACATCCTTGCAGCACAGCACCGCGTGACCGGTGCCCCAGGGCTTCTCCCGACCCTCGGGAATGGTGTAGCCCGCAGGCAGCTTGTCCATGGTCTGATGGACATAGGTAATGTTGAAATATTTCTCCATACGGCTTCCGATCACTTCCCGGAAGGAGCTTTCCAGCTCAGGCTTGATGATGAAAACCAGATCCCGGAAGCCTGCCCGCCAGGCATCATACAGAGAAAAGTCGATAATGATATGGCCCTGCTCGTCCACAGGCGCGATCTGCTTCAGACCGCCGAACCGACTGCCCATGCCGGCAGCCATAATTACGAGAGTTGGTTTTTTCATAGGAAACCTCCGTTTCTTTTCTATAAGTCTATGGTATAACCTCTTGCCTGAAAATGCAATGGCATTTTTCTGATAAATCATGAAATATATAAATTTCTTCATGATTTATATAAAATCCTCTTGAAATTCTTAGCCAAATAGATAAAATATAAGGTAGAATCTGTTTTTTGGGGGTGTTGCTGTGATCCACCCGATCATGGATCCTTCCTTTGCCCGCTACGGAAAGATCGAACAGTCTCATAAGGTCCAGTCCGACCTGTTCCAGCCGATCTGCCTGCCCCAAAGCAGCCATGTGGAGCTGTACTGTTTTTCCCACGACACCAGCTGGGACTATGTTGACGGAATGACCGTTCTTCTGATCCGGGATCAGGACACCCAGCAGCTTTTCTATCTGGACCGGTCCGTGACCGTATATGCCGGGGTTTGCTTTGGCTTTTATTCCCTGGGGCACAGCAGTACCATTCTGGGCCACAAGGCGCAGCTTACCAAGGAGCGCCCGGTGGCGCAGGCAGTCTCCCCCGCTGCCTCGGCGCAGCTGCAAAAGCTGGATATTTTTACCCTGTTCCGGCAGACCGGAAACGACGGACTTTACTTCCGGGGCGAGCAGCATGCGCCCATTGAGCTGATCTATATTGAAAAGGGAACGCTTCACAATTTCTGTGAGGGGCAGGATCTGGTGCTGCAGCCAACGGAAATGCTGCTCATTGGGCCGGATCAATGGCATATGCAATACGCCGATCAGCAGGTGCAGTTTCTGACCGTCTCGTTTTTGTGGGAAGGGCACGATTTTTCCCGCTGGTATAACCAGGTGATCCCCACCTCCCAGGATATGCAGCGCGCCGTCAAGGCGATCCTGCAGGAATATGCCCATGTCCAGCCGGACCGGGAGGAATTTCTTCACGCCCAGCTGAAGCTGCTGCTGCTCCAGCTGCTGCGGCGGCCGGCGCAAACGGACAAGAGCCGCAGATCCTCCCCGGCTGTCCAGCAAATGCACCACCAGATCATCAATCAGGCGCTGCAGATCATTTCCGCCCGGATCTCCGGCAGGCTTACCATTCCCGACCTTGCGGCGGCAGTCAATGTCAGCGCCTCCCAGCTGACCAATCTGTTTCAGGGGTATCTGGGGGTCTCTCCCGGGAAATACATCTCCAAAATTCGGCTGGAGGAGAGCAAGGTCCTGCTATCCTCCAGGCAGATGAGCATTGGCGAAGTGGCTGCCCAGCTGGGCTATTCCAGCATCCAGCACTTTTCCAAGCAGTTTCACCTGCTGTACGGCTATACCCCCTCTGCCTACATTAAGTCTCTGCAGACCCCCACCTAAGCCCCGGCAACTGGTATAATCATAACCCCCGGCCGTGCCGGTGGTATGCACAGACCCCCTTAGGGCCTATTACCAGCTGAGCCTATAGGCTCA
>JAZNLP010000080.1:0-9708 GCA_045579165.1 Faecousia sp. | reverse complement strand
AATACTCCCCCCAAAACAATACCCCGCGCCTCTACAGCGTCTCCTTTTTCTTTATTAAGATTCGGAAATCACTTGATTTTGCTCGCGTTTTCCCTTGCGTTCCTGGCTTCCCTTTACCAGGAAAACAATACCCTTTTCCGTCAGGTTCACAACCAAGATCAGCAGAGAAACCAGCGCTGTTCCCTCCACAAAGGACTGGCTCTCCAGCTGTGGGATCAACAGCGACAAGGGCATGGTGCGGAAATTTGCCAGGAAGGAGACTGCCGAAATGGTGATCATCGCATTGACAAAGTAGTAGCTATACATCTCCACAATGGTGGACATGGTACAGGGAACAAACACACGAAACAGCATTTGCATCCGGCTGATCCCCAAAGACTGGGCAACATCCTCCAAGTTGGGATTGAGCTTGCTTAAGGAATTATAAGCCAGCAGATAGGGCGAGGCGAAAAAGTGAACGATATTTACCAGCACCAGGATAAAGATGCTGGAATACAGCGGCATTTCATGGAATGTAAGCACGAAGGACAGACCCAGCACAACACCGGGGATTGCCAAAGGCAGCATGCTGATAAAATGCAGCGCCTTATTGCTGATTTTCTTCCCGGAACGGGCTGTGACATACGCCGAAAAATAGGAAAGGCATGTACCAACCAGCGCTGTCAGAAGCGCAATGGCCATGGAATTGACAAAATACATTCCAATGCCGTTAGACATAAGCTTTTTCACCGTATCCAGAGAGAAGGACATATCGATGGGATACTGCTTGACAAAGCTCAGGCAGATAAATGCAACGATGGGCATACACAGCAGCACCAACACAACGCCAAACCCCACATAGACCAAAACATCCCGGGTCTTATTCTCCCCAATGGTAAAGATCTTGGTCACGGTGCTTCCCGCAGAGCCTTTGTCGGAAGAAGAAAGATCCATCAAAAACGCCGCAACAGCAGGCAGAAGCAGCACCACGCCCACCACTGCACCGCCGGAGAAGTTCATCATGCCGATAACTTCCCGATACATATACACCGGCAGGGTCATCACTGTGCCGCCGGTCATCAGCGGAACGCCATAATCTGTAAAGACCATGGTAAATACCGCAAGGATCGCAGAAATAATCGTACGCCGCATACCCGGCAGGGTAATGGCGGTAAACTGCCGCCATTTGGACAGACCCAATACGCTGGCGGTCTCGTAGATGGTAAAATCCTCATACTGGAAGGAATCGTGGAACATCAAAAACGAGACCGGGAACGAGTACAGCACAGAGCCGATCACAATGCCCGTATAGCCGTAAAGGCCGATATTGATCCCAAGCAGGTTAGTAATCAGGCCGTTATCGCCCAGCAACAGCACCAAACCCATACCGTGGGAAATACTGGGGATCAGCATGGGGACTGTAAACAGCACCACAAACAGCGCCTTAAAGCGAATGTTGGATCTGTTCAGCGCAAAGGCAAGCACGAAAGACAGCAAAGTGGAAATGACCGTAGCCAAAACCGTTGTGACCAAGGAATTGGTCAGCATAGGGAGAAACTGCACTGAATGCAGGACCTGCTCAATATTCTCCAAGCGAATCGTGCTGAACAGCGTCACGATGGGAAGCACCACCGTGATCCCCAGATAAACCAGCAACAGATACTTCAAGGAGAAAAAGCTTCTATTTCTCATAAGCATCCCTTCCCGTGTAACGAAGCAGATCCGCATACTTTCTGTCCAGCTGTTCCACCACAAACTGTCTGACATATTCGCTGGCAGGATCGTGGTAAATGTTCTGGGGGGTGTCCAGCTGCTCCACATTACCCTCATTCATGACCATGATCCGGTCGCTGAGGAAGAACGCTTCCTCCTGATCGTGGGTAATAAACAGCATGGTAGCATGAAACTTCCGCTGAATGGTCTTCAGCTCCTCTTTCATGATCTCCCGGTTGGTCACATCCAGCGCGGAGATGGGCTCATCCAGCAAAATGATATCCGGGTTGGTCGCCAAAGTCCGGGCGATAGCCACCCGCTGCTGCTGACCGCCGGAGAGTTGGCTGGGAAGCTTGTCCATCTGGTCCGTAAGACCCACCTGCTCCAGGGTATGCAGGGCGATCTCTTTGGCAGTATGTTTTGTCTGCTTATTCAGCGTCAGCGCGTACTGGACATTCTGAAGCACCGTCATATTGGGAAACAGGGCATAGTTCTGGAAAACGATTCCCATGCCCCGCTGAGAGCTGGGCAACGGGGAAATATCCCGGTCATCCTTCCATATCTCGCCGCTGTCCGCTTTGTCAAGACCGATAAGGATCCGCAGCAAGGTGGTCTTGCCGCAGCCGCTGGGGCCCAGAATGGAGAGGAACTCCCCTTCCATCAGATCAAAATTCAAATCCTTCAATACGCTCTTGCCATCAAAGCTTTTGTTCAAATTCCGGATAGAGAGTTTTGGTTTTAATACTTCCATAGCGCCAGCAACCTTTCTTTATCCTGGGCGTCCTGAATGCCCGTCATGTCTGCATACTGAATGTTTTGAGGGTAGTTTGCGACCTTGTTGATCTGTCCCTCATAAATTTGCTCCGGGGAGAAATTTTCCTTATCGTACATAAGGAAATCGTGAATGATGTAGTCGAACACCTCTGCTACGCCCTTTTTATTCTGGTGGCCCTCAATGATGGCCGTGCCGGTCAGAGAATAAGGCGAGCCTGTCTCCGGGAAGATGATCTGCAGGGGCTGACCGTCATTTTTCTCACTCACTGCCTGGAATGTCAGCGCCAGACCCACGGCGATCTCACCCTGCTTCAGCAGCTTGATCGGACCGGAACCGGATTCTGTCAGCTGCTTGACATTGCCGTACAGCTTATCCATATATGCAAGCGCCCCATCCTGGCCCATGGTGTTGACCCAGGATTTATAGAAGAAATAGCCGGTGCCGCTGGATTTGGGGTCTGGCATGGCGAGAAGACCCTTGTATTCCGGCTTCAGCAGATCCTCATAGGTTTTCGGCGCTTCCAGGCCGTATTTTTCCAGTACCGCCGTATTGCAGACGATCGCGCCCGCCTGGCGCTCCCATGTGACCCAACGGTTATCGTTGGATGCCACATCCACGCCCTCCATGTAAGGAATGCGGCTGGCGCCGGAAATATCCGCAAGGCTTCCCTTGATCTTATTCAGATAACCGGTTTCCAATCCCAAAAGGATATCCACCTCTGTTCCAGACCCTTCCGCATACACCTTAGCAGCAGACTTGCCTGTAGCCATATACATGACGATGATATCATATTGGGGAAAACGCGCATTTAACTGTTCCTGCAGGGCGTCATTGCGAAACTGCTCCGAAGAGGCACAGATGACGATACTTTCCTTTCCCGTTGTGGTGGAAAAGGCAGTAAACAGGAGTGTTATAAGCAGTAGGATAGCGATCCCTTTTTTCATAGCAATCACCAACAATCAAAAATATGTGTTATCCAGCTTTTTTAGGTCTGAATAGCTGTCGATCTCAATGATATCATCAAAGGTACAGGGTCTAACCTCTACCTGATAATCCTCAATGCAATATTCCAGCGCCACCTGATCCCAATAGCGTTCCTTGCCGCCGGGCATTCGATAGACCTTTTGAATGTCGTCATACAGCCTTGCACCGTCGGCGGCGTTCCAATAGGAGATGCCAAACATGTGGTAGCAGTTTGTGCCGCCGATAGACATTTTGCTGATGATCTTATTCTTGAGCTTAAAGCACCAGTCGTCCGTAACCTCCACCGGCACACCCAGATAGTTGGAGGTAAACTGATACTTGGTAATTAAGTCCGGGTTATACAGCACCAGATCTGCCTCCAGCACATAAGCGTTTTGCAGCAGGTGCCGGGCACACAGGGCAGAGGAAATATTGTTCGCCTCATTATAAATGGGGTTTTCCAGAAAACGGATCATAGGATATTTATACAGAAGCTGATCGAACTGCTCCGCCAAATAGCCGCGGACAATATAGATCTCCTCAACACCGGCTTTGACCACTGCATCCAAAAGTGTGTCGATCATCCGCACACCTTTGACCCGTACCAGAGGCTTGGGGGTGTTGAGGGTAACAGGCAGCAATCGGGTTCCAAAGCCCGCAGCGATAAATACCGCCCGTTTCACCCGGTACGGCTCCAGGGCCGCATATCCTTCCTCGGTCAAGCCCTTTTCGCTCAGATACCCCTTTTCGTCCAGGGTGCTGACGATGCTGTTTACCGTACCGAGAGACATTCCGGTAGCCGCTGCCAGCTCCCGCTGGGACACCATTGTACCATTTTTTTCAATGTATGTTAAAATTTTGAACTGCTTGCGATTTAATGTTCCAAGCTTTGTATCGTTTGTAGCAAGGCTCTGCATCATATTATCTCTTCCTTATCCGTAAAAATTGTATTATCCTTCTGCAAATCAGAATGATGTATCCATGCTCAGTCATATAGTTTGTGTTCATTTTTGTTATTGTAGCACCAGTTTTCGAACATGTCAAGCCTTTCTCGCTAACCTGCAATTATGGCATTGCCAAATCTGTCGAAATTTGCTATAATATCCTTGTTATGAAAAAACGACTGCATTTGTATGTCAGCCGCAAAAACGCGCTGACATGGCTGATGGCACTTTGCCTGGTCGGCTCGGCAGTGGCCCGCATTGTACTTCCCGGTTTGAAAGGGTCCGGGGATGCGCTGAATGTGTGGAGTCAAATCGTTCTGCCAGTAGCAGCCACCCTGCTTTATGTGCTCATCGTGCTCCTTAACGGCAAGGAGATGTTCTATAAGACTGCCATCCCCGTATGGCTTCTCGGGCTTTTTTACGCTCTGGTTCCTCACCCGGTAGTAGGAAGCGATCCGCTTATTTTGGGTATGTACTATACCTGCATCGCCTTTTACTGCATTGCCTACACCACCATCACCTGCGGCAGGATCCGTTTCCCCTGGCTGCTGCCGCTGCTGTTCCTCGGCGGTCTGGGCGCGGCTCTTTTCTCTTACCGGTCTCTGCTGGCAAACATTGCCTCCCTGCCGATGCATCCTGCGATCCTGATCCTGCCGGATGCGCTTCTGTTTATCGGCGGGCTGCTGCTGTGCTTTGCCATCCGGATCCACAGCGACGGGCAGTACCATCCCACCTGGGGTGACCGTAACGACGGCCGCAAGATCCGCACCCTAGCACCCATGGCACAAATCACCGCTTATTTCCAGGTGGAGCGCAACACCTGCTCCAACCTGTTCGAAGAATCCTTTGAGATCACCCACATCGACCGCTACATCCGCCAGAAGCGCCGGGAAGGTCTGACCGATTTCGGCATCACCCATGTGCTTCTTGCTGCCTATATCCGGGGTGTTGCCAAGTATCCGCAGCTGAACCGGTTTATTTCCGGTCAGAAGGTATATTCCCGGGGAAATGACATACAGTACTGCATGGTGGTCAAAAAAGAGATGACTGTGGATTCCCCCGACACCTCTATTAAGGTCCATCTGACACCTTATGACACCGCCGTAGATGTTTACAACAAGCTCAACGCTGCCATTGAGAGTGTCAAATCCACCCAGGAGCTGGATTCCAGTCTGGATAACCTAATCCAGTATCTGAACCTGATCCCCAGCGTGGTGCTGAAATTTGTCGTTTGGCTGCTGAAGCTGCTGGATTACTTCGGTATGCTGCCCAAGTTCCTGGTTGAGCTGAGCCCGTTCCACGGCAGTCTGTTCTTCACTTCCATGGGCAGTCTGGGCATCAGACCTATCTACCACCACCTGTACGACTTCGGCAACCTGCCCTGCTTCGGTGCATTCGGCTGTAAGCGCCGGGCGCTGGAGGTGCAGGAGGACGGTACTGTGGTACAGAAGAAGTATATCGATGTGAAGTTCGTTCTGGACGAGCGCATCTGCGACGGCTACTATTACGCCACCTTCTTCAAGCACTACCGCCGTCTGCTGGCGCACCCGGAAGTTCTGGATAATCCGCCCGAGGAAGTTATCGCTGATATTGACTGATATGATCCAACAAATTCAACGTTTTCTGCCAGGGGATCACCCCTGGCAGAATCAAATTCTATGGTTTGATTCTATAGAATCCACCAATACCCACGCAAAGCAACTGGCACGGGACGGCGCAACCGAGGGAACGGTAGTAATTGCCGACCATCAGACCGGTGGCCGCGGCCGCTTGGGACGGAGCTTTTCCTCCCCTGCCGGCCTTGGGATTTATATGAGCGTCATCCTGCGGCCGGACTGCCTGCCGGAGGAGCTGATGCATCTGACCTGCGCCACGGGTGTCTACGCCAGTCAAGCGATTGAAAGCGCTACCGGCAAAGCGCCCCGGATCAAATGGGCAAACGATTTGGTGCTTTCTGACCGGAAGATGGGCGGTATTCTGACGGAGATCTCCGTAGATCCTGCCAGCCGAAAGGTGGAATGGGCTGTCATCGGTATCGGTATTAACTGCTGCCAAGAGATAACGGACTTTCCCGAGGAGATCCGCAGCATCGCCTGTTCTCTTAAGATGCCCCGGCAAGACCGCGCTTTGCTGATGGCTCAGCTGATCCGCTCCCTGCATACCATGAGTCAAGAGCTGTTTATGAAGAAAACAACCATTATGGAGAACTTTTGCAGCCGGTGCATCACTCTCGGCCAGCAGATCTCCATTGTACGTGGCGACCTGGTGCAGCACGGCACAGCCATCACCGTGAATGAAAACGGCGCGCTTCTGGTTCGGCTGGACGACGGACATGAAGCCTGGGTATCCTCCGGAGAAGTGAGCATTCGGGGCATGTACGGCTACGTTTAACCGAGAAAAATTTACAAATTTCGTGTTGCATTTTTTACCTGCTTTGGTTATACTGAAACTAGATACTAAATTGGATCGGAGGAATACTCATGAAAGTTATCAATGCTATTGTTAAGATCCTTCTTGTTTTGGCTGCTATTGCCGGCGCTGTCTATGTTGCTGCCACTTACGGTGATAAGATCGTCGCCTGGTGCAAGAAAATGCTGGGCTGCACCTGCTGCTGCGTGTGCGATTGCGATTGCGATTGCGACTGTGACTGTGACTGTAACTGCGAAGATGGCGAGTGCTGCTGTGAAGAAGCCCCCGTTGCTGCAGAAGCTGATTTTGAAGGCTGATCTCTGAACATAAAAATCCCACTGCTAACGCAGTGGGATCTTTTATTATGCCATGCACAGGATCTGCTTGAGCATTTCCACGCACTTTTCCATATCTTCCACCGGGATAAACTCAAACCGGCCGTGGTAATTTTCGCCACCGGTGCAAAGGTTGGGGCAAGGCAAGCCTTCAAAACTCAGCCGCGCACCGTCTGTGCCGCCGCGGATGGGCACTTCCCGAGGCTCCATGCCGGCGGCTTTCATGGCGTTCTTCGCCCGGTCAACCACATACATCACCGGCTCGATCTTCTCGCGCATATTAAAATAGCTGTCCCGGACAGTCAGCTTCACTGTGCCGTCGCCATACTTCCGGTTCAGTTTCCCCGCAGCGTCTGCCATCAGCTGCTTTTTCGCCTGGAACTTTTCCATATCGTGATCCCGGATAATGTAGCGCAGGGTGCTTTTCTCCACCTCGCCCGCCATATCCGTCAGATGGATAAAGCCCTCATAGCCTTCCGTATGCTCCGGCTTCTGCAGCGCGGGCAGCAGGCTCTGGTACTCCATGGCAATGTACTGAGAATTGACCATCTTGTCCTTAGCCGAGCCGGGGTGGATATTCAATCCATAAAATTCCACCATTGCCCCGGCAGCGTTAAAGTTCTCGTACTCGATCTCTCCTACCGGGCCGCCGTCGGCGGTATAGGCATAATCCGCGCCAAAGCCCTTCACATCAAACCGGTCTGCGCCCCTGCCGATCTCCTCATCGGGGGTAAAGCCGATCTTCAGGGTGGCGTGATTCATCCGGGCAGTCAGCAAAAATTCCGCAGCTGTCATGATCTCAGCAATGCCCGCCTTGTCATCCGCGCCCAGCAGCGTGGTTCCGTCGGTTACGATCAGATGCTTGCCCAGATGGTTTTTCAGACTGGGATAATCCTTCTGACGCAGCCAAATATCCTTTTCTTCATTAAGCAGCACATCGCCGCCGGAATACTTTACGATCTGCGCCTTGATATCAGCACCGGAAGCATCGGGAGAGGTATCCATGTGGGCGATCAGTCCGATAGTCGGCAGGCTTGGATCGCCGGGGACAGTGCCGTACACATAGCCGTTTTCGTCCATAAATGCATCCTGGATGCCCATAGCTTTCATTTCCTCCACCAGATATGCGCCCAGAAGCTTCTGCTTCTCGGTAGAGGGGCAGGTTTCGGAAAACTCGTCGGATTTCGTGTCAAAGGACACATATTTTAAGAAGCGTTCAGTTACGGAAGTCATGATCGGTTGCTCCTTTCTTGCAGAAGAAGCCGCCGCAGACGCGGCGGCTTCCTTGATTGAATTGTTTACTTCGCAGCATTGACCAGCTCAGCGGTATCCTGTGCGATCATCAGCTCCTCATTGGTGGGAACGACCCAGACTTCCACAGCGGAGTCGGGAGTGGAGATCTTCATCTCCTTGCCGCGCTTGCTGTTCAGCTCGGGATCGATCTTGACGCCCATGAAGCCCAGGTAGTCACAGACAGCCTTGCGGACATTGGTGTCATTCTCGCCAACACCGGCGGTAAAGGTGATCACGTCCAGACCGTTCAGAGCGGCAGCATAAGCGCCGACATACTTAGCGACCTCGTAGCAGAACTTGTCACGAGCCAGAGCGCAGTTCTCATTGCCGTTCTTTGCGCCGTCTTCCAGATCGCGGAAGTCAGAGGATACGCCGCTGAGAGCCAGCATACCGGACTTCTTGTTCAGCATATTCAGGCACTCATCGGGAGTCATGCCGTACTTATTGCAAATGAACTGCACCACGCAGGCATCGATATCGCCGGAACGGGTACCCATAGGCACACCGGCCAGAGGGCTCAGACCCATGGTGGTATCCTGGCACTTGCCGTCCTTAATGGCGGCCATGGAAGAACCGTTGCCCAGATGGCAGTTGACCATCTTGAACTCCTTCTTGCCCACCAGCTCAGCAGTACGCTTGGCAACATACTTGTGGGAAGTGCCGTGGAAGCCGTAGCGGCGGATGGAGTCGTTTTCGTAGTACTCGGTGGGGATGGCGTAACGGTATGCCTTGGGAGGCATGGTCATGTGGAAAGCGGTGTCAAACACAGCCACCTGGGGAGTCTTGGGCATAACAGCCTGGCAAGCCTCGATACCCATCAGGTTAGCGGGGTTGTGGAGGGGTCCCAGGGGGATGCACTTCTTGATGGCGGCGATAACTTCGTCATTGATGATGCAGGAAGCGAAGAACTCCATACCGCCGTGGAGCACACGGTGACCGACAGCATCGATCTCGTCAACGGACTTAATGACGCCTACATTCGCGTCCTGCAGGATCTCCAGAGTAGCGGCGATCGCTTCGGAGTGGGTGGGCATGGGAATGTCCTTAACCACCTTGTCGCAGCCGGACTTGGTGTGGTTCAGACGGCCGTCGATGCCGATACGCTCACACAGACCCTTTGCGGAAACCACGCCGGTCTCGGGATCCATCAGCTGATACTTCAAGCTGGAAGAGCCCGCATTGATAATCAAAACGTTCATTGGAAAGTTCCTCCTAAAATAAGTTTGATTTTCTTTGGATTTATGATAATATAACCATAGCTTTCTCTATTGTATAACAGAATTTGGAATTTCTCAAC
>JAZNLP010000079.1:0-2839 GCA_045579165.1 Faecousia sp. | reverse complement strand
TTGCTTTGAGATCTGCGATCCCAGCTTCCCGGAGCGGGCAAAAGCGGCCGGCAACGGCATGATCATCGGCGGCAGCAACTACGGACAGGGCTCGTCCCGGGAACACGCGGCGCTGGTGCCTATGTATCTGGGCATTCGCTGCGTCCTCGCCAAGAGCTTTGCCCGAATCCACGCGGCGAATTTGATCAACGCAGGCATTCTGCCTCTGACCTTTGAAAATCCGGAGGATTATGAGGCGCTTCAGCAGGATCATGTGCTGCGGATGGGGGATATCCCAGAGGCGATGGCTGGCGGCCGCATGACCATTACCGATGAAACCACAGGAAAGACCATCATCGCGCTGTGTCAGTACACCCAGCGCCAGCAGCAGATCCTCCTTGCCGGCGGGCTGCTGAACTATACAAAGGAGGGCGGGCAATGAAAGAACTGGATATGGCCTGCGAGAGCTTCCGCAAGCTCCTTCAGGAGCAGCTGCAGCGGATCGCCGGAATGAACAGCGAAAAGAAGGATTATTCCAAGCAGGAGACCGTCACCATCGGCATCATTGACGGCGACGGGATCGGCCCGATCATTATGGAGCAGGCCAAGCGAGTCCTGCAGACGCTTCTTAAGGATGAACTCAACAAGGGAACTGTCGTTTTGAAGCAGATCCAGGGTCTGACCATTGAAAACCGCCTGCAGCTGGGGCAGCCTGTGCCCACTGAGGTGCTGGAGCAGATCAAAACCTGCGATGTGCTGCTGAAAGGCCCGACCACCACGCCCATGGGCGGCAAGATGGAAAGCGCCAATGTGACTCTGCGCCGGGAGCTGGATCTGTACGCCAATGTGCGGCCGGTGGTCATAGAAGAAGAGGGGATCGACTGGATCTTCTTCCGGGAAAATACCGAGGGCGAATATGTCCTGGGCAGCCGTGGCGTGGAGCTGCCCGGCATGGCGGTGGACTTTAAGGTCACCACGGATGTGGGCACTCGCCGCATTGCCAAAGCTGCTTTTGACTATGCCCGCCAGAACGGCAAGAACCGGGTCAGTATCGTCACAAAGGCAAACATCATGAAAAAGACGGACGGTAAGTTCACCGCCATCTGCCATGAGGTGGCGGCGGAGTATCCGGAAATTGCTGTGGACGACTGGTATATCGACATCATGACGGCGAATCTGGTAAATCCGGCGATCCGGAATCAGTTCCAGGTGGTGCTGCTGCCCAATCTGTACGGCGATATCATCACAGATGAAGCGGCGCAGATCCAGGGCGGTGTGGGTACTGCCGGCAGCGCCAATATCGGCGACCGGTTTGCCATGTTTGAAGCCATCCACGGCTCAGCGCCCCGGATGCTGGAAGAGGGCTTAGGTGACTATGCCAATCCTGCAAGCATCTTGAAGGCTGAGGCGCTGCTTCTGCGGCATATCTGCCGTCCGGAAAAGGCAAATCAGCTGGAAAAGGCAATGGATGCTTGCGGCGTTACCGTGACCGGAACCCCCGAAGGCGCCACCTGCAAGGCTTATGCTGACGCGCTGATCCAACTGCTGTAAAATGAGAAGCTCCAGATACCCGAACGGGTGTCTGGAGCTTTTGTTTAAGTATTTCGGTAAGATGTAAAATTTAGTGGACGTAGTAAGGGTTGGGCTTGCACAAAAGCACGATGCAATCAATAAACCAACCAATACCGAAAAGGCCGCCGGTAAATAGATACAGAATGCCCATGCCAACTTTTCCTTCGTAGAATTTATGAACACCGAAAAATCCAAGGAAGATGCACAGAAGGAACGCCACCCATTTGTTTTTCATTCTAACGCCAAACATGCCTGCGTTTACGTTCGCGTTGACATTGGTGTTTGTGTTAGTGTTAGCATTGTTGATAACAATATTAGGCTGTTCGTTGTTCTTGATGTCTTCCACCTGGCAACCGCAGTGCGTACAAATCACAGCTGCAGTCGGAATTTTAGCACCACAATGCTTGCAGAACTTTGTATTTTCCTGCGCGACTGTGGTGTTTTCAGTTGTTGCGTTGTTATCCATATCTTTCTCCCTCTCTCGGTTATGATTAATAGCACCAGCAACAAAGCAGGAACTATTCTTCTTGAAAGTATACATCAAAAGTTCCTGTTTGTCAACAAAATTGGGAATTATAATTCCTATATGGACAAACAGGAGGGAAGAAAAATGCTGGTTTATGACTTGCATGCAATTGGCAATAAATTGCTAACTATCCGCAAACGCATGGGAATGACACAGGCGGAGGTTGCAGAAGCGGCTGGATTATCTGACCGCACTTATGCAGATATTGAAAGAGGAACGGTTAATATGAGAATTGCCACGATTCTTCGTATCTGCAATGTTCTCCATGTTACACCGGATGAGGTTCTGACTGAGGAAAATGTATCTTTGACTAGTCGACAAGAGGAGCTTTGGGAGAGGTTAAACGCATGCAACCCAAGAGATAGGGAAATTGCTTTGCAGATTCTTTCTGTATACCTAAAATCGCTAGATTAGAGTATTAGTAATTTGTGATTTCCTGCGGCCAGAGGGCGGGCACGCAGGAGAGCTTTGATTGGTTTGCGGCAAATGTATGCCGGAAGGGACTCGGTTGCATTTTCGCCTATGGCGAAAATTAAGGTTCGGCTCGGTCTAGCCCTCGCCGGCGGCGCTCGTCCGCAAAATGCCTGAAGCAAAAATAGAAGAAAGCCAACACCCCTGCGGGATGCCGTCTTTCTTCTATGGACTCTCCCACGGGCTAAAAATTGCTCGCCAGCTCTCAATTTTTACACCAGTGTGCCCACTGGTGCCGCCCTTTCGAGTCCATCCTTCCGGCGTACCAAAAAAGAGGATGCCCACTGGGCA
>JAZNLP010000078.1:0-10702 GCA_045579165.1 Faecousia sp. | reverse complement strand
GACAGGGTCGGGATCTGGCAGAAGGGATCGATCACCGCGGTATCGGGATCGGGGATAAAGACCATGTCGCTCTTTTCCACCACCGCGTAGCCATAATTGGACGCATCAAAGCCAATGCCGCTCTTCATCACGTCCTCAGAGAAATTCTCCGCAGGAATGGTGACATGCCGGTACTGACCGTTGATATCCACCATCTTGAAATCGACCATTTTAATATTCTGCTCGCGGATCAGCTTCAGAATATCCTTTACAGACTTTGCCATAATGACACCCCTTTTTCTTTATTTATACTTACAGTTTAGCAATAAAACAACACTTCGTCAATAGCTGACACAAAAGAACCCTATGGTTCTTCCCGATCCCTTTGTAGGAATCCGGCGCTGTAAAACAGCTCTCCGTTTTCAGCCATCCAAATGGCTTTGGCATTAAATTTCTCCAGCAATGCGTGACCTTCCTCCACCGGAAGCAGAAACAGCGCCGTGGAAAGGGCGTCCGCCGTGCCGGAATCCGGACAAACCACCGTCACCGAGCGCCAGTACCGGGACGGATACAGGGTACCCGGATCGATAATATGGTGGTAGCTTTTGCCGTCCACCACATAACTACGCTGATAGTCGCCGCTGGTAACCACACTGCCCCCGGTGAGGCTGACGGTATCCAGGAACTGATCTCCCCCATCCGGGTGCTGGATACCCACCACCCAGGCAGTTCCCGCTTCATCCTTAGGGCCGGTAGCGCAAACATTTCCGCCTACGCTGATCAGCAGTCCCTTTGGCGCTGCCTGCGCCGCCCTCTGGACTGCCCAGCCTTTGGCGATAGCTCCCACATCCAGCCGCACCTTAGGATCGGAAATAAACACCGTAGAGGCTGCTTCGTCCAAAATGACTGCATCCATATCCGTATGCTGCGCCGCTTCCTGAAGCGCCTCCTGCTCCGGCAGTTTGGCGTTTTCCGGGTCGCTAAGTCCCCGACTGCGGGCTTCGTGCCACAGGGAAAGCACGCTGCCCATGGCAACATTGACCTTACCGCCGGTAGCCTCGTAATACGCCTTGCAGTCACGCAGCAACTGGATGATCCTTTCGTCCACCGTCACCGGTGCGACGCCCGCCATATCATTGACGGTTTTCAGATTCGCGATCCCCTCGTAGGTGTTATAGATATCGAACAGCCGGTGGTATTCCTCCAGACTGTCATATACCGCCTTGGCAGCAGTCTGAAACGCTTCCTCATTATCGGCGTAGCCCACAACGGTAGTGACCGTATCAAACAGGTTCAGATATGTGACCGTGTACTGCCTGCGCTGTCCCCATACGCCGCTGCAACCGCACAGCAACAGCGCCAGAACTGCCAGAATGCAAATCAGCCGCTTGATCACGGGCATTCCCTCCTTTTTGCCAGGGATAACCCCTTCATCACACCTGCTCCGGCGCAGCCGGTGGCAAAACCGGTCACCAGTCCCACTGCCAGCAGATACGGCAGGTATGCCCCTACATACACAGACTGCATCAGCACCATGGCGGCGCAGATCTGTCCGATATTATGGGCAGCCGCGCCCAAAATGCTGACACCGAATACAGATAGCCACGGAAGCCTTGCCGCCATAACCATCACCGCCACTGCCAGAAGACCGCCGGCGACAGAAAAGAGAAAGCCTGTGATCCCGCCGCCGAACACCGCGCCTAAAAAACAGCGCAGTACCACAATGACAAAAGCGCTTTTACTGCCCAGCAGAAAAATTGCCACCAGCGTCACGATATTCGCAAGTCCCAGCTTGATGCCGGGCAGCGGAACGATCAGCTGCAGCGGAATAAACCGCTCCGTATACGATAGCGCCAGAGCCAGGGCGGTCATCAGGGCGCAAAGGGTGAGTTTTTTCGTTCTTCCCATCTGCCTCACCCCACCACGAAATCCACATCCGGCTGGCCCTCGATCCGGACTTCCAGACGGTTGGGCAGACACACGATACTGCGGCCCGGCTTGCTGATCCAGCCGCTGTGAACGCAGTCCTCTCCCGGGCAGTCGCTTTCCGTAACGGCGACTTTTCCGTCTTTTATGACCACTGTATTGTGATACGCGCCGGAAACCGGGAGCACCGCGTCTTCCTTGAGGGAATATGCCCCGATCCGCGCCCCATCCAGATAGACGGTGACCGCGTTATCGGCGCTTTCCCGGGGCAAAAACGCCACCGCCACCAGAATCGCCAGTATCACCACCAAGGCAACAGCAATAAGATCCCCTTTTCGGAAAGAAAGATTCATAACTCGCTCCATAAAACACTCCCGCTGTCCCCGAAAATCCAGCCAAGGACAACTGTATACTTCTTTATATCGTATCATATCGAATTTTGCCTGTTCTGTAAAGGGGTGTTTTGATGGCGTAGCCCCATTTTGCCAATAAAAAAGCACCACCCGGTTGGGTGGTGCTTTTCTTAATTTACGCTTTGCTTTGGTTGATGGTTCTTGCGCTCTTGCGGCCCTCTGGCTTGATCTCTCCTGCCGCCAGCAGGGAGCGTTTTGTCAGCGCCGGGCCCACCAGCTCGTAGATCAGCACCGCAAACAGCACCACATTCCGGGTCAGATCCCCGTTGGGCAGTGTCGCGGCGGTCAGCGCCATGCCTAAAGCCACGCCCGCTTGGGGAAGCAAGGTAATGCCCAGGTTATCCGTAATGGGCTTGCTTTGCCGTGTCAGACGGCAGCTCAGATCCGCGCCGAAATACTTACCGGCAGACCGGGCGATGATATAAATGACACCCACCAAAATGGTCACAGGATTGATAAGCACCTGCAGATCCAGCTCCGCGCCGGAGATCACAAAGAACAAAATGTTCAGAGGTACTGTCCATCTTTCCACACGCTCCATCAGCTCTTCCGAGGTGTCACAGATGTTGCAGAAGATCGTGCCGGTCATCATGCACACCAGCAGCAGCGAGAAGCCGCAATGCACCCCGGCGATCTCAAACTCCAGCATAGAAAGTCCCACAGTCAGCATCACAAAGGCAACAGAGATGGCCATACGCTTACTGCGGGAGTGAAAAAACTGCTCCACCCAGTTCAGCAGCCAGCCCATGATCGCGCCCAGTCCCAGAGACAGAACGATCTCCAGGATCGGCTCTACCACCATGCCCAATACGCTGATCTGACCGTTAGCCAGCGCCGAGGCAATGCCAAAGGAAACGGAGAACAAGAGCAGACCCACCGCATCATCGATGGCGACTACCAGCATCAGCAGTCGGGTCAAAGGACCGTTGGCTTTGTATTGCCGGACGACCATCAGCGTAGCAGCAGGGGCTGTGGCAGAGGCGATGGCGCCAAGGACTATGGCGCAGGGTATGGAGATAACCTCCGGGAAGCACAGGTGCAGACCGATCAGCACGATATCCACAACCACCGTTGTAAGCACCGCCTGCAAAATGCCGATAGTGATGGCGCTTTTGCCCATGGTCTTCAGCTGGCTCAGCCGGAACTCGTTACCCATGGCAAAGGCAATAAAGCCCAGAGCCACCTGGGTAATGACCCGCAACCCCTCCACCTGCTCCAGGGAGTTAAAGCCAAATCCGGGCAGCTTAAATGCCCCCAGACAGAACGGGCCTAAAATCAGACCTGCCACAAGATACGCGGTGACCGCAGGCAGGTGCAGCAGCTTTGTCACTCTCGACAGCAGCAGGCCGCCCACCATTGCCACAGCGAGACAAATCAAATAGATTTCCATAAAGCATCATGCCTTCTTTTCAAAACACATTTTTGGTCGCAGGAAAAAGCGCCGTGAAAGCTTTTTTACAAAAAATAACCAAACCTACCGTATTCTAGCACCGCAACACAGAACATTCAAGAGCAAAAACTGCCAAATAATCCGCTAAAAAGTGATACTGACCGTTGCACCCTTTCCAAAAATATGATAAGATAAAAATGCGTATTCTCAATACAGTATAGAAAGGACGTAAAAAATGCTGGATCGTGTATTCAAACTATCGCAAAATGGCACAACTGTAAAAAGAGAAGTTGTGGCCGGTATCACCACCTTCATGACCATGGCGTATATCCTGGCTGTCAACCCCAGTATCCTGGCCGCTGCAGGCATGGATTCCACCGCTGTTCTGGTGGCAACCGCTTTGGCCTCCTTCATCGGCACTGCCGCTATGGCGCTGATGGCAAATCTCCCCTTTGCACTGTCCGCCGGCATGGGCCTCAACGCTTACATGGCCTACACCGTCTGCGGCGTTATGGGCTATCCCTGGCAGGTCTGCCTGTTGGCAGTTTTTGTTGAGGGTCTGATCTTCATCGTCCTGTCTCTGACAAACGTTCGTGAAGCTATCTTCAACGCCATTCCTCTGAGCCTGAAGCGGGGCGTTTCCGTGGGCATCGGCCTGTTCATCGCTTTCATCGGCCTGCAGAACGCCGGCCTGTGCGTTGACGGCGCAACATTGGTCGAGCTTGTGGACTTTACCAAGAACTTTAACAGCGCCGGCATCAGCGCTATTTTGTGCATTGTGGGTCTGCTGATCACTGCGATCCTTCACATCAACAAGGTCAAGGGTTCTATCCTCATCGGTATCGTCGCCACTTGGGCGCTGGGTATACTCTGCCAGGTCACCGGCGTTTATGTGCCGAACCCCGAGCTGGGCTACTATAGCCTGTACCCCACCTTCGCGATCACCGACTTCACCAAGCTGGGCGAGACCGCCGGTCAGTGCTTCAGCGTTGATTTCAGCGCTATTAAGCCTCTGGAATTCATTGTTGTGATCTTTGCGTTCCTGTTTGTTGATATCTTTGATACCCTGGGCACCTTGATCGGCGTTGCCACCAAGGCAAACATGCTGGACGAAGAGGGCCGCCTGCCCCGCATCAAGCCCGCTCTGCTGGCAGATGCCATCGGCACTACCGTCGGCGCTGCTCTGGGTACTTCTACCGTTACTACCTTTGTCGAGTCCGCCTCCGGTGTGGCTGTCGGCGGCCGTACCGGTCTGACCGCTATGGTTACCGGTCTGCTGTTCCTGGTGGCTATGTTCTTCGCCCCCATCTTCACCGCCATTCCTTCCTTTGCAACTGCTCCGGCGCTGATCATGGTCGGCTTCCTGATGTTCAGCGGCATCACCGAGCTGAAGTTCGATGATGACAAGCTGGCTGAGACCATTCCCGCTTACCTTGCTATTCTGGCAATGCCCCTGTTCTACTCCATCTCTGAGGGCATCAGCCTGGGCGTCATTTCCTATGTGATCCTGAACCTGGCCACCGGCAAGGGCAAGAAGGTCTCCCCTCTGATGTATGTTCTGGCTGTCCTGTTCATCCTGAAGTACATCTTCCTGTAATTGCTAACGACCCCGGAGCTAAGCTCCGGGGTCTTCTTTCTATAGAAATAAAAATCGTAAAAACCGCACCAGTTAAAAAGCTTTAGAAAGGCTTAAAGCCTTATGTCTTCAAATCCTCCAACGCCGCACGAACAGCAGCGATCACAAAAGCAGAAAACGTACACTCTTTTGTTTTGATTGCATCTTCTACGCCTTCGATAACATCATTGGGAAATCTGATGGTTTTATTGACCGTAGGTGGATTCTCCGGAATTTTAAATTTGCTCATATCGTTCCCCTCCATAAGCATTGCATTTGTCTTGCTATAAGCTTACGACATAATCACCCAAAAATATGCATTGCAAATGCAATGCATATTTGACAGGATGATGATAGAGGTGATAAATATGGCAGAATTTTGTTTAGACTGTTGGAATAAACTCAATGAAACAAACGATTCCAAATGGAGGTATGTGCTGTCCTGGAATAAGGATCTGTGCGAAGAATGCGCCCAATACAAAAGAGTAATCATTGTAGAGCGACGATGGTCTCGCATGCAAAGGCTGCTGAACGAAGCAATAAAAAATCTTAAAAATCGATAAAGGAGACTACGGGACTCGATTTGCATTTTGCTCCCCGTGGGAGCAAAATTAAGGTTCGCCTCGGTCCAGCCCTCGGCGGCAACAGTCCACCGGACTGTTGCATTTAGATGGGTTCGAGTCCCTCTCTCGACTTCACCAAACAAAAAAGACACCCATACGGGTGTCTTTTTTGTTTGGTGGAGACTACGGGACTCGAACCTGTGACCTCATGCGTGTGAAGCATGCGCTCTAACCAGCTGAGCTAAGCCTCCGTATTGGAACAGATTGCATTATACCACAATTTTTTGAATTGTCAACCCTCCCTCTTGCGCTTTTGCGAAAATCTGCTATTGTAAAAGAAGAAAGAAGGTGTCGCCGTGCGTTATGAAAAAATGGTTTCCGGGGTTTTCCGGGCGCGTCCCAACCGCTTTATCGCCCACATTGAAATTGACGGCAAGGAAGAGGTCTGCCATGTGAAAAATACCGGCCGCTGCCGGGAATTGCTGACCCCCGGCGCGACCGTTTGGTGTCAGCGCTGTGACGATCCTGCCCGAAAGACCAAGTACGATCTCATCGCTGTGCAAAAAGGCTCACGGCTGATCAACATGGACTCCCAAGCCCCCAACGCGGCGGCAAAGCAGTGGCTGCTTTCCGGCGGTCTTGGGGAAATTTCTCAGCTGAAAGCGGAATCCTTTTTAGGGGATTCCCGGTACGATTTCTCCTTTACCCAAGACGGGAAACCCTGTTTTCTGGAAGTAAAAGGCGTCACTTTGGAGCATGACGGTGTCTGCTCCTTCCCCGACGCTCCCACGACCCGGGGCGTTAAGCATCTAAAGGGTCTTGCGGGGGCCGCCCGGGACGGATACGGCGCGTTTGTCCTGTTTGTGATCCAGATGGCTGATGTGAAGTATCTGCGCCCCAACAGCGATACCGATCCCGCTTTCGCCCAAGCTCTGAAAGAGGCTGCCGACGCAGGCGTTACCCTGCTGGCTATGGACTGCGCCGTAGCGCCGGACAGCATGGATATTCGTCTGGGTGTACCCATCCGACTTGCATAAGAAAAACCAGACAGCAAATGGCTGTCTGGTTTTATTTATCCGTTATTTCTTCTGCGGACGATCTCATTGGCGATCGCCCCGAAAGTGGGGATGTCCAACGTCTCGCCCCGGACATTTTCTTCTAAGCCGCAAGCGGCGATCACTTCCCCTGCCCCGGCTTTGCCCAGCTCCGGGAATCCGGCAGCCAAGCCGTTTTGCAGCTTTTTGCGGCGCATGGCAAAGCTTGCCTTCACCGCCCGGAAGAAAACATCCTTGTCCGCGATCTGCCAAGGCTTTTCCTTGCGAACCTTCAGCATGACCACCGCCGATGTCACCTTCGGCTGGGGCATAAAGCAATGCGCCGGCACATCAAACAAAACTTCCGGCTCTGCATAATACTGGCAGAACACAGTAAAAGCGCTGTAATCCGCGCTGCCGGGCTGGGCAGCGATCCGCTGTGCCACCTCTTTCTGCACCATCACCGTTACGGTATCAAAGCACTCCGTCTCCAGCAAAGCTGAAAGAATGGGAGATGTAATATAATACGGCAGATTGGCGCAGGCAGCCGGCCGCAGACCGGGAAACTGCTCCTTTACCAAGGCGGGAATATCCTGCTTCAGAACATCGTCCCAGATGATCTGCAGATTGGAAAATTCTCCAACAGTAAGCGCCAGAATGGGCTTCAGTCGCGT
This sequence comes from Faecousia sp., assembly GCA_045579165.1. Classification (GTDB taxonomy): domain Bacteria; phylum Bacillota; class Clostridia; order Oscillospirales; family Oscillospiraceae; genus Faecousia. The sequence goes on along the minus strand of JAZNLP010000078.1, from coordinate 3,108 downwards.
ATCCAGCTCCACCGCGCAGACCTTCCCTGCCCGCAACGCCAGCTGCTGTGTCAGCGGGCCGATGCCGGGGCCGATCTCCAGCACGCCGGTGTTCGCATCTACGCCCGAATCCTCCGCGATCCGCTCCGGGATCCATCTTTGGGTAAGGAAATTCTGACCTTTGGCTTTGGAAAAATGAAAGCCATGCTCTAAAAGCAAGGGCTTCATCACTTGAATATCACAAACATCGATCATAAAAAATCCGCCTTTCTTCGGTCAGTATACCAGAAGAAAGGCGGTTTTGCAATGTTTATTTACCCTCGGACAGGATGTAGACCGTGCATTCCCGACGGCCAAAGATCAGCGCCTGCTGCACCGAATCAAAGCACAGATCGATCCGCTCTCCCTTGATCGCTCCGCCGGTATCCGCAGCAACGGCATGACCGTAGTTAATATAGCCATCATTGGTGACGATATACAGCTGAGAGCCCAACGGGATCACGCTGGGATCCACCGCCACGACACCGTAGCGAGCCAGCATGCCGGTTGCTGTGTAGTCATCACAGCCCTCATCATACTTGGAATAGCCGGATGCCTTCATGGTCAAGGACCGGATGTAGCGCAGGGTTTCACCGGTTGCGGTGGTGATCGTGCCGCTTTGACCCGGCTGCTCCACCATGGTTCCCACGGCTACCAAAGCATTGACCGGCTGGCTGATCATATTCCGGACCTGCTCCGTACGGCTGACCTCCACGCCATCCACATAGCAGACATTATCCGTGCAGGAAAGCTTTCCTTCCACGCCCTGGATCAGAACCACTTCCTCCCCTTCGGGAAGGGTGGGATCCTGGCAATAGACGGTCTCAAAGGGAACGGACTGCACATAGCTGTCCTGGACCCAGGCTGTGGGGCTGACGGTCAAAACCATGCCATTATAGGTCTGGGCAGCAAGCGGAAGGGAGATCACATCGCTGGATGTGCACTCCAGTTCCAGCCGCTGCAGCAGCTTTTCCACGGTCTCGCCGTAGGAATGAACCTGAATCTCACGGTCGTGATAGATCACGGTAATTGTCTGTCTGCGCTGGACGGTAATCTCAGAGGCACCTGCGCCTGTTTGGGTTATATATGTATCCCCACTGTCCAGTTCCACACCTGCTTCATTGAGGATCTCTGCCGGATCGGTTGCGAAAGTAGTGTGCACGAACACACGGCCTCCGTCGTTAATATAATATGTATTCCTGGCGAAAGCCGTCAGCGTCAGAAGCAGCACAATGCACACAACCGGTACAACCAGCAGGATTGTGCGGACAAAAGCGTTTGCGGGCTTAGCAAACATGTTGTTTATATACGACACGGTAAGCTCCTCCTTTCTGTGGCATGTGGGGTATATGTACCCTATATCTGCCACTGGTGTCAAAACGGTTACAGAATGAATTTATGAATCGTTTTTCGAATACATTATAACAATTATCCCCCAAAAGTCAAGCTTTTTCTCCCAAACGCCAGAAAATGACAACTTTTTTGGAAATTATTTAATTAAAATTATGTAAACTTTCATTCAAAATATACGCATTTTCATCGTTTTTCAACACAACATCTTGTGAAAAATGACATTTTGTTAACATAATACGACATAAAAACGCAACCTTCGTTATGAAACCGATTTCCGGCGTTATGGTGACCAATTTTCCCCTCCGCAGGAAAAAACTTCGGGCATAAGGGATTGACAAGCGGCCTGATTTATGATAAATTTGCTCCAGAAAAAGGCTGTGATGAAGACACGCACGAAAAGACGATCCTCAGAGAGGAGCCGGTTGGTGAGATGGCTCCGGATGCCCGCTTTTTGTGATACCACTTCTGAGCCGCAGGGAAGAAATGCCCCGCCGGGTGCGCCCGTTAACGCGTCAATGAGTGGCAGCTTCGGCTGCAACCAGGGTGGAACCGTGGAATACAGAGAATTTTGTATCCCACCCCTGATTTTCAGGGGTGGGTATTTTTTATACTTTCCCCAATAGAAATGGAGGAATCGCTATGTCTGAAGAAAACCTGTTCACCTTCGAAAATCCGGAGTACCGCAAGACCTTCTGGCACACCTGCAGCCACATTATGGCCCAGGCTGTCAAGCGTCTGTGGCCGGAAGTCCAGCTTGCCATTGGCCCTGCCATCGACGAGGGCTGGTACTACGACTTTGACGCCCCCTTCTCCTTCACCCCCGAGCATCTGACCCAGATTGAGGGTGAGATGAAGAAGATCTGCAAGGAGCGCATCCGTTTGGAGCGCACCGAAAAGTCCCGCTGTGATGCCATCGCTTGGGCGGGGGCAAACAATGAACCCTACAAGAAAGAGCTGATCCAGGATCTGCCCGAGGATGCGGTGATCTCTTTCTACACCCAGGGCGAGTTTACTGACCTTTGCGCCGGTCCGCACCTGGATCACACCGGCCGTGTCCGCCACAACGGCTTTAAGCTGACCAAGTCCTGCGGCGCTTACTGGCGCGGCGACTCCAGCCGCAAGATGCTGCAGCGGATCTACGGCATCGGCTTCCCCAGCAAGGATGAGCTGGACGCTTATCTGGAAGCCCAGGCAGAGGCCCTGAAGCGGGATCACAATAAGCTGGGCCGGGAGCTGGAATTCTTCACCACTGTGGAAGAGATCGGCCAGGGCCTGCCCATCCTGCTGCCCAAGGGCGCAAGAGTGATCCAGACTCTCCAGCGCTGGATCGAAGATGAGGAGCAAAAGCGGGGCTACCTGCTGACCAAGACCCCGCTGATGGCAAAAAGCGATCTTTATAAGATCTCCGGTCACTGGGATCATTATCTGGACGGCATGTTCGTCCTGGGCGACCCCACCGATGAGACTAAGGAGTGCTTTGCCCTGCGTCCCATGACCTGTCCCTTCCAGTATCAGGTCTATCTGAACCGCGCCCGCTCCTACCGGGATCTGCCCATGCGTTTGGGTGAGACCTCTACCCTGTTCCGGAACGAGGATTCCGGTGAGATGCACGGTCTGATCCGTGTCCGTCAGTTCACCATTTCCGAGGGACACCTCGTTCTCCGTCCGGAACAGCTCGCAGAGGAATTCAAGGGCTGTCTTGATCTTGCCATCTAAAGTCGGATCGTAGCCATGTCG
>JAZNLP010000077.1:0-10144 GCA_045579165.1 Faecousia sp. | reverse complement strand
TGTGGAGGAACTCATCTTCCGGGGCTTTCTTTACCGCTACCTGCGCAGGCACGGCAGGCTGTTCGCCGCCCTTGCCTCTTCGCTGGTGTTCGGCCTCATTCATCTCAATGTGCTGCAGCTGCTCTTTGCCTTTGCCATGGGGCTCATCCTCTGTCAGGTATACGAGCGCAGCGGCAAACTGCGCTATGCCATGCTGCTGCACCTCCTCAACAACTCGTTGATGGTGCTTACCACCGCTTTTGCGGTGGATGCGGCTGCGCTCGCCATCGCAGAGGGTGTGATGGGCATTCTGTTTCTGGCGTGGCTGGCGGTTCGGGCCGTCAGAGCAGGGCAATGCGGAGCGCAGCTGCTGCCCGCAGGTACGGACGATGCGCTCCGGCTATGCGCCAGTTTTCTCCGTGCCATCCCTATGCTGCTGTTTGTGTTGGGCTGTCTGGCCGTGTGTATCTTGATGATCTTTGTTTGATAGACAGGAAAGGAAGTTGTGCATATGGATCTGCTTGGTAAAGTGAAGGAAGCTTATCAGGATGCGGAACAGATCGTTGTTTTGCGGCGGAGCAAGGTGAAAAAACCGCTGGCACGGGCGCTGGATGCACTGGTGTGCCTGCTTACGCCCATGCCGGAGATCACCGAAACGGCGGATCTGATCTCCGACCTTGGCCTGTATTGTCTGGTGGAGCGGGGCGGCAGGCAGCTTCTGGTGCGTGCGGATCGGGAGGGTATCGAAGAGAAGGAGATCACCGGTCTGTGTGCGGGCAAGAGCTTCGAGTATGAGGGCAACCGCTTTGTAAAGCAGGTGAAGCTGAATGGATAAGCCGTACAATGTGCTCATCGCAGATGATGAGAAGGAGCTGGTCTCGGCGCTGCGGCTGTTTCTGGAAAAAGAGAACATCAATGTCTATGAGGCATACGACGGGGAGATGGCCAGCCTTGTGGCAGCCAACTATCCCATCGACCTTGCCATTCTGGACATCATGATGCCCCGCATGAACGGCTATGAGGTGCTGCGCCGCATCCGCCGGGAGAGCGATATCCCGGTGATGATCCTCTCTGCCAAGGTACAGCTGGATGACAAGGTGCTGGGGCTGGAGCTGGGGGCGGATGATTACATCACCAAGCCCTTTGAACCCCGGGAGGTGGTGGCACGGGTCAAGGCCAACCTGCGCAGACACGACCGGAACACCGGGCGGCGGCAGGCAGCCCTTGCAGCCGGAGACATGCAGCTGGATATGGACAGCTGTGCGCTTCGGTTGGGGGAAAAGCAGATCGATCTGACCCGTGTGGAGCTGGCGCTGATGGAACTGTTCATAAGCCAGCCCGGGCGGGTCTTCACCAAGGATCAGCTCTGCGCCCATGCGTGGGAGGGCGGCTGTGTGGATGATAACACCGTCCGTGTCGCGGTGAGCCGTCTCAGAGACAAGATCGGTAACGACAGGATCCGAACCATCAGAGGATTGGGGTACAGGCTGGAAGTATGAATAAGCTAAAAACTGATCTGATCTATCACTACATTGTTTTTACCTTTGTGCAGACGGCGCTGGCGGTAGGGCTGTACGGCCTGCTGTTTGCAGGCGCTCCGGCACTGGAAGCAAAGACCGGTATACCGGAAACGGTTTTTGGCTGCGTGGGGCTGCTGCTGATGCTTTTGCTGCTGGCGGGCTTTTCTTTTGCTTACTACCACAAGGTATCGCAGGCCATTGCGGCGGAGACGGCACGCCGGGGGCGGGAGCGCAACCTGCTCTTTGCCAATATCGCCCACGATCTCAAAAACCCCATGGCTTCCATACTGGGCTATGCCCGGGCGCTGGAGGCGGGCAATGTATCCCCTGCGGAGCAGGATGCGGTGTGCCGCACCATCTCTGCCAAAGCCCTGCAGGTGGATGATATGGTGCAGAAGCTGTTCCGTTATGCAAGGCTGGAATCCGAGGGCTATACCCTTGCGCTGCGGGATGGGGACGTGTGCGCTCTGGTGCGGGAGTGCGCAGCCCTGCGCTACGGCGATATGGAGGCCACCGGTGCCGAACCGGAGATTAGTATTCCCGATGAGCCTGTGCTTTGCCCTGTGGATGCGCCGGAGCTGACACGGGTGGTGGACAATTTGATCTCCAACGCGCTCAGGCACAACGAACCCGGCATCCGGCTGCTGATCGCCGTTGATGTGCGGGAGAATATCGTGGAGATCCTAGTGGCGGATTCCGGCAACCCCATTCCGGCAGGGATGAAAAACGTCCTGTTCGAGCCCTTCCAGTGCTCGGACGAGTCCCGCACCGCCAAGGACGGAAGCGGTCTCGGGCTGGCTATTGCAAGGCGCATCGTTCAGCTGCATGGGGGAGAGCTTCGGCTCCGGGAGGATGTTCCCGGCTATACCAAGGGCTTTGCGGCTTCCCTGCCCCGCTGCAAGGGGGAATAACAGCATACAGAACGCCCGGCAGAGCCATAGGCTCCGCTGGGCGTTCTGTGTTGGATATCAATTTGCCATCAGTCTGCCCGATAGCACTCGAAGAGCTCTTCCACACGCTCCGCTTCCTGCGGGCTGTTCTTGGTAACAGCGCTCACAAGGGGCACAACGATCAGGGAAAGCGCCATGGCAGCAACGCCCATCTCGGGAGACTTGGCGGCTGCGGCAGAGAAACCGGAGGTCAGCGAGATCACCAGCGTAGCGCCGCCAACGGTGAGAAGGCCGGTCAGGATGCCGGCATAAGCGCCGATCCTGGTGATTTTCTTGGAGAACAGACCCCAGATGTACGGGCCGATGAAGCAGCCGGATACAACGCCCCAGGAGAAGGACATCAGGCTGACGATGATCGGGATGTTCTGGGTCGCAAAGATGAACGAGCAGGCCACGAATACCAGACACAGTAGACGGGTGAGCAGCATCTGGGTCTCGGGCCTGGTCTCCTTCTTGCGCACAGCGGGGATCAGGTCCACCGCGACGGCGGAGGCGGAGGTGAGCACCACAGCCTCAAGGGTGGACATGGATGCCGACAGCAGCAGGATCATGATCACCGCCAGCAGGATGATGCCAAGGGTACCGCCGCCCAGTACCTCCATCAGCAGGGCGGGAATGATGGAGTCGATGCCGCCCGCAGGCAACTGACCGCCAAGGATCAGACGGGAGGTGCTGCCGATCAGGTAGGCACCGCAGCCGATCACTGCGCAGAAGATGGTGGAGATGATCGTGCCGCGCTTGATGGCAGCCGTATCCTTGATGGCGTAGAACTTGCCAATCATCTGCGGCAGACCCCATGTACCAAAGCTGGTGAGCATGATGTTGAAGCAGAGGAACTTGAAGGAGGAGCCACCGAAGATATTGGTCAGCTGGCTGCCGGTGATGGGGTTGGGGTCGCCGGGCAGGGATTCGAAGTTGGCCAGATTCTGCACCAGACCGCTCAGGCCGCCCACACTGTCATGGCTCAGTATCGCAGCCACCAGACAGACAACGCCAACGATCATAATGATGCCTTGGATCAGATCGGTATAGGCAGTGGCAATGTAGCCGCCGGCCACCAGATAGACCGCCGTCAGTGCGGCGATGATCAGCATCCAAACCCAGCTTTCAACGCCGGGGAACACCGCTCCGAAGAGGGAACCCAGACCCTTGTATACAGCAGCGGAGTAGGGCACCAGAAAGACGAATACGATCACTGCCGCAAGGATCTTCATGCCCTTGGAGTTGTAGCGTTTCTCAAAATAGTCGGGCATGGTTCTTGCGTTCAGCCGCTTGGTCATCTTGCGGGTGCGGTTTGCAAACAGCAGCCAGGAAAGCAGACAGCCGAGAATTGCATTGCCGATGCCGATCCAGATCGCACCCAGACCGATGTTCCAGCCGTGCTGTCCGGCATAACCAACGAATACCACTGCCGAGAAGTATGTGGTGCCATAAGCAAACGCAGTCACCCAAGCGCCGATGTTTCTGCCGCCGATCAGGAAACCGTCCAGTGTTTTGGATTTGCCGTAGCTGATGCATCCGATCAGCGCCATCGCAATGGCATATACAGCCAGCGCAACGATCGTGTAGAGTTGTGCGTTTGTCATGTACTTCACCTCATTATCTTTCCAGAGAGTGCAGGCAGCAAAAATGGTCGGAATGCCCTGCTTTGCTATCTTGCTCTTTGGTTGGGTGTATTATATAATGACACTGTCCATTAGTAAAACGGATAGTATAGATATATACGTTCGAAAATATCGATGCAGCGGAGGAAACCAATGGAATTGCGGAATTTGACCACCTTCATCCATGTTGCGGAGCTTGGCGGTTTTTCAAAAACAGCCGAGGTGCTGGGCTATTCCCAGTCCACCATTTCGTTTCAGATCAAACAATTGGAGGAGGAACTGGGCTGTCTTTTGTTTGAGCGCATCAATCACACGATCCGGCTCACCCAGCGTGGGCACCAGCTGCTCTCCTATGCCCACCGGATCCTTGCCCTGACGGATGAGTTCAAAGACAGCCTCAACAGCGAAAACGAGTACAGCGGGCATATCCACATTGTTGCGCCGGACTCTGTCTGCGAGGAGCTGATCAACGCCCACTATATCGATTTTCACAACCGGTATCCCTCCATATCGTTGAAGTTTACACCGGCGGATACCTCTGTCATGGTCGAAATGCTGGACCGTAACGAGGCGGATCTGATCATTACGCTGGATAGCCATATGTACCGCAAGGATTATGTTATTGCCAAAGAAGAACCGCTTTCCATGCATTTTGTTGCCAGCCCTGCCTCGCCCTATGCACAGAGAAAAGGCCTTTCTGTACGCGATATTGCGGCGGAGCCCTTTGTGCTCACCGAGTACGGGCAGGGCTACCGGCGCGTGCTGGATAAGGAGCTGGCAAAGTATTCGCTGGAGATCGTACCTGTTTTGGAGATCGGCCGCACGGATATGATCACCTCTGTTCTGGCGCAAAGCGATATGATATCCTTCCTGCCGGATTTTGTGACCGCCGCCAGGGTGAAGAACGGGGAACTGTGCTATCTGGATGTTTGCGACATTGATCTGGCGATCTACAAACAGCTGATCTACCACAAAAACAAGTGGGTATCCCAGAGCATGAGAGTCGTTATCGATTATCTGAAGCAAATGGAGTTTTCCGGCGTACCTGCGGAGCTTTTGGAAAAAAGAACCCGGGAGAAGGAAAACCATTTGAGCTCTTCAAACGTCAGATAAGTGGAACAGCCGCCAACGGCGGGTTCCAACTGCCATGCAGGCCTGCTGACAGACACTTAACCAAAGGGGACAGATATTGTGGATGCTTTGATGTTTCAAGCGGAGGTCAGGCGGATCGAGAAGCTGATGTACCGGGTCGGTATGTCATACCTCGGCAATGTGGAGGATGCTGCCGATGCCGTACAGGATGCGCTTGCCAAAGCCTGGGAAAAGCGGAATACTCTCTCCCGCCCGGAGCAGTTCAAGCCATGGGTTATGAGGATCCTCGCAAACCAGTGGAATGTGATTTGTCAAGGATAAATTTATCTGAAATCAAAAAAAGGTGCACAGCAGCAGGCATAGGGTAAAGGAAGGTTTTGTCCTCATATTATGCCTGTTGCTGATTTGTGGTGAACCATCAGGAGATTGAAACAGCGAGCCGGTCAAGGCTTGCTGTTTCTTGTACTGCTATGATAGAATAAAAGCGACAAATATGAATTTGTATGGTTCTGTCTGTTGGGTCTATTTCGTCAAAACCATGAGAAAGGACTTTCAGCATGAAAATATTTATTGTTTACTGTCATCCGTCGCAGGATTCTTTTACGAAAAATATGTGCGACGCATTTATAAAGGGGATAACCGATTCAGGTAACGAATATATTATGTCTGACCTGTATAAGATGGATTTTAATCCTGTCATGACTGAGCAAGAATATCTTAGAGATGCAAATTACAGAATTTCTCCGGAAGTTGCAAGTGATGTACTCGCAGAACAGGAGAAAATCAACTCTGCTGATGCCATCGCTTTTATCTATCCCGTGTTCTGGACCGAGGCCCCGGCAAGGCTTGTAGGCTGGTTTGATAGAGTATGGTCTTATGGATTTGCATATGGGGATAAAACGATGAAATTTCTCGATAAGGCAATAATTCTTTGTTCGGCTGGCAATCCTATAGAGAAACTTGAACAGTTTGGCCTTCTTGACAGTATGAAAAAGGTTATGCTGGGAGACAGGCTTTATGGCCGTGCCAAACAACTTGAGTTCGTTGTTTTTGATAATACCTCAAGGGAAAATGAGCTTCGTACGAAAAACTGGGAATCGAATCTTCAAAAAGCATACGAGAAGGGAAAGACTTTTTTTGATCCGTGCTATTGATCCCCATTTGTTGAGCACATGTAGATCTCAGTTCATCAGAGCGATAGATTTCAATATGTCGAGTTACTTATGAGGCGTTTTACATTCACTAAGTGAGAGCGCAATTATACGCACTGTACCAATGCATTGCGTTTATACAACCACATAAGCAAACGAGCATCCGTCTGATCACCGGATGCTCGTCTTTTCTCGTTGTGGGATAAATCCATCCTTAAGAGTTCTTTCCTCATGAGGCGTTATTTTGTCAAGGGTGTTTTTGCATTTTCTTTCAAATCACCAAAAGAGCACTGAAAATGCAAGGTAATCTATTTCGAAGATAGCCGAGAGTAACCGTTCGGTTGCTCTCGGCTATGGTAAATCTCTCTCGACGGTTATAGCGCATTCAATATACTTTGTTCCGTGATAATGAATATACATTGGAACTTTCTTTCTCTGCTTATTCATTTCATCTATTTACGTTGAATTCATTGCGATATTCACTTGGTGAAATGCCTACACAATTACGAAAAACCGTACTGAAATAGCCAGGTGATGTAAATCCAGTCTGTTGTGCGATCTCTGCAAGCGAAAGAGATGTGGTTGATATCAGCTTCTGCGCAGCCTGAATACGTCGCTGGGTAATGTGTTGCCCCGGACTCATGTGCATCACCTCCCGGAATACTCGACAGAGGTGTTGTGATGTTACTCCGGCATGTTGGGCCAGTTTCTGAATGGAAAGGTCCTCGTGGTAATGGTGGTCAATATAGCTAAGTGTACCAGTAATCAGGTGATTGCTGGCATCTGTGCGGATCAAAGTAAGCCGATGGAATTCGAACAGGAAACGATATACCAGCGCAGAGCAAGTATACACGCCGTAGAGCCGGTCGCTCATTAGAGCAGCCTTCATTCTTGCGTGAAGAGATTGCAAAAGAGCGCTGCTCTGGTTGCTTAGTCGAACGGGTTTTGTCATGTCGAACTGCTCCAGAAGCTGCACAACAGTATGCCCATCGAAAGTAAACCATTGCATTCCCCACTTCTCTCCAATTGGATAATATGCGTGTGGAATGCCGGCAGGAAGGAAAACGCAGTCGCCAGAGTGAAATGGTCTTTCTGTACCATCGTGTATAAGGGAGCCTTTTCCTGCGGTACATAAAAGAAACTGATGCCAGAAATAGCCCTCCGGGCGACTGACCGGCTGCTGATAATCTGTACTGCCGATGCCGGTTAAGTGAACGGGCAGCTTGCGTACTTCCGGATGAAACGGATAGAAACAGAAATCCTGCTGCAATGAACTCATCTTCCTTGCGAATAAATTTGAATACAGTATAGCGTTGAGTGTGTATTCTCGTCAATAGCCGGCAAGAATACATGTTCATATTTTTGAAGCGCGTTCAAAATTTAGCATTGAATCCCTGACGGGAGCATGCTACGATATAAGAAAAAAGGCGGAGCTTTTCCCAGATTCTTTTTTCGGAAGCGCATGGGCAAAGCTCCCGGAGGTGGACAAAAAATGAAACGTATCCTGAGTGTGGTAGCTGCCTTTCTGTTTCTGTTCGGATGCTGCGCCGCAGCGGAAGAAGTCTGGGCCCCGAACGAAGCCCCAGCTGTGCGAAACAGCATGGCCGAGGCAGACCGCATCGCCGCCCAGAACCACATTCTCGAAAAGGGCACGCTGCTCTTTTCCGGCGCGACCAACAAGGGTTATTTCCCGTCCGATATTTCCTGGCTGACCGGCGCTGACCTGGATGACGCCATCGCCCTGCTGTGGGCCTGTGATGACGTGACCCATGGCGGCTGGGGCGTGCTGGGCCTGAATGTCAACTACAAGCAGGAGGAGATCAAGGCTATCTCCGATCAGCCGGACAAGGAGCGCCTGATGCTCATCCCCATCAGCGAGCTGATCACCATGGGCGGCGGCGCGGCCTCGCCCGACAAAGTGACAAAGTTCTCCCTCGGTGCATGGAACGGCGGACGCGTTGCCGGGCTGTACTTCCTCGAAGCCGATGCAGCAGCGGAAATGGCCGCCCATCTGGCAGAATTGGAAGCCGCCAACGCCATCATCCACACCTATGACGGCGACCTCTCCAACGAGAACGCCATCCCCGAAGCCCGCACGGTGTATGCCTACCTCCAGGAGACCTGGGGCAGCGCCTGCCTCACCGGCCAGATGGAATCCACCTGGATGGGCTCCCCGGACTATGAGATGAACTTCATCGAAAAGCACACCGGCAAGCTGCCCGCCATCCGCGGTCTGGACTTCATGCACAACGACTTCCAGGGCGTGGTGAACCGCTCCATCCAGTGGTGGGAGAAGGGCGGTATCCCGCACATCTGCTGGCACACCGGCAGCAACTTTGCCTCCGGCTACAACGAGAGCAAGGCCCACAACCTCGACTGGGACAAGGCCCTCACCCCCGGCACAAGCGAATATGCCAGGCTCCTCAAAGCCATGGACCGGGCCGTCCCCTACCTGCAGCAGCTGGAGGACGCGGGTGTTCCGGTGCTGTGGCGGCCCTTCCATGAGCTGGACGGCGGCTGGTTCTGGTGGTCCAAGGGCGGCAGCGAGAGCTTCGTCAAGCTCTGGCAGCTGATGTACAGCCGCTACACCGATTACTGGGGCCTGGATAATCTGATCTGGCTGCTGGGATATTCCGGCAACGGTGGAAACATGGCCGCCTGGTACCCCGGCGATGATTATGTTGACCTGATCGGTGCAGACAGCTATTCCCCCGGCGCAAACGGTCGCCTGTATGAAGAGGTCAAGTCTATTGCTCCGGAAGGAATGCCGATCGTGTTTCATGAGTGCGGTAGCATCCCGACAGAAGAACAGATGCTTGCCGAGAACGCCCCGTGGCTTATGTTCATGGTATGGCATACCGATTTTATTACCGATGGCAAGTCCAACACGCCGGCATCACTGAAGGAGATCTATCAGAGCGAATATTTCATTACGCTGGATGAACTGCCCGATTTCCGATAAGGATTGAACAGGCGATTCCAAAGAAAGGAGTACCACTGTGTTTATCAAAAAGCTAACCAAACAAGTCATTCATACCTTTGATCATCCCGTTGTGGAAACCAAGGCGGGCAAGCTTCGCGGTTTGATTGCGGAAGATACCTATATCTTCCGAGGGGTCAAATATGCTACTGCCAAGCGCTATCACATGCCCCAGCCGGTGGAGCCATGGGAGGGCATCCGAGATGCCAATGTATACGACTATGCTTGCCCGGAATTGGGGCGCGGCTGGTTTGGCGGCGATTACGTGGTACGCCATGTATTCTATCCCCAGGATGAGGATTGCCTTTCTCTGAATATCTGGACGCAATCCATTGACCCAATGGCCAAGAAGCCCGTCCTTTTCTGGCTGCATGGCGGTGGCTTTGAATCCGGCTCCGGCATTGAACACTATGCTTATGACGGCGAAGAGATGAGCAAGTTTGGCGATGTGGTGGTCGTAACGGTGAACCACCGGCTGAATGTGCTGGGGTATCTGGATCTGTCCGCGTATGGTGAAAAGTATGCTTACACCGGCAATCTGGGGCAGGCAGATATTGTGGCGGCGCTGGAATGGGTACGGGACAATATCGCGGCCTTTGGCGGTGACCCGGAAAATGTGACCATCTTTGGTCAGTCGGGCGGCGGCGGTAAGGTGATGACGCTGATGCAAATGCCTTCGGCAGACGGCTTGTATCACCGAGCCATCGTGATGAGCGGCGTCATGGGCGGTCGGAAGGTTGCAGACAGTCCGACAAATCTGGATCGTTCTTCCCGCCAACTGGCCGCATTGGTGCTGAAGCATGCTGGAATTGCTGAATCTGAAGTTGAAAAAATAGAAACGATTCCATTTCAGGATCTGGCTGCCGCA
>JAZNLP010000076.1:0-8246 GCA_045579165.1 Faecousia sp. | reverse complement strand
AAGAGCAAAAAACAGCCGGACGAGACACACACCTACGGCTATGCCAGATATTCTGTGATCGGCAGTGTGATCACTACCATGATTCTTTTGGCGGGCTCCTGCGCGGTGATCTACAACGCCGCCTGCAGGATCATTGCGCCCACGCAGATCCACTATACCGGAATGATCGTTTTTGCGGTGGTGGGCGTAGTTGTGAATCTCTGCGCCGCGTTTTTTACCCGGGAGGGAGATTCCCTGAACCAGAAAGCGGTAAACCTGCACATGCTGGAGGATGTGTTGGGATGGGCTGTGGTATTGGTTGGCGCAATCGTTATGCGCTTTACGGATTTTGCCCTGATCGACCCCCTTATGTCCATTGGTGTGGCGGTGTTTATCCTGATAAATGCCGTCAAAAACTTAAAAGAAGCCGTTGACCTGTTTCTCGAGAAAACACCTAGTACAGTTGCGGTTGAGGAGATCAAAGCCCATATCCTGGAGCTTGACGGGGTGCTGGATGTGCATCATATTCACATCTGGAGTATGGACGGACACAACAACTATGCCACCATGCATGTTGTGACGGATGCGGATCATCATAAGATCAAGGATGCGGTCCGGGAAGAATTGCGCGAGCATGGGATCGGCCATGTGACTCTGGAACTGGAAGCTGAGAACGAGCATTGTCATGAAAAGCATTGCCATGTAGAATTGAATGCACATTCCGGTCACCACCATCACCACCACCACCATTAACCTGCTGTCTGCCTGACATACCCCACAGGGCTATCCGTTAAGAGAGGATCTGAAACGGATGGTTGCAGCTGCTGGCGATTTTTTTGTTGCACTTTAACCGGCTGGATGATATAATGATCTAAAATGGGGTAGGATGGGTTTGTGAGCGTCCACCGCTTTGAAAGGAGAAAAATATGTTGACAGCAGATGAGATCCTACAGCTGATCCAGAGCCTTATTTGGCTGCTTGCGGGTGTGGGCGTGTTTATTGTCGGTATGAATTTTATGAGCGAGGCGCTGGAAAAAAGCGCCGGTGAGGGGATGAAAAAACTCCTTAGCCGGATCAGCAATAACCGCTTTTCCGGTGTGGGTATCGGCGCAGGTGTTACCGCCCTGATCCAAAGCTCTTCCGCTACATCGGTTATGGTGATCGGTTTGGTCAACGCCGGTGTTATGACCTTGATGCAGGCTACGCCGATTATTATGGGTGCTAACGTCGGTACGACCATTACCGGTGTTCTGGTGGCGCTGAAAAACGATTATTTCAATACGCTTATGTATTTTCTGGCTTTTGCCGGTGTTATGATGAGCTTCTTTAAGAAGGAAAAGATCAAGCTTGCGGGACTTTTGTGCAGCGGTTTGGGTCTGATTTTCGTGGGCTTGGAAGTAATGAGCAGTGAGCAGGCCTTTGGAAATCCCCTGGTGGAAAATATGTTCCAGGGTGTTTTCCGTGTGATCGATTCTCCGTTGCTTCTCATCCTGGTGGGCGTGATTTTCACCGCTCTGATCCAGAGCTCTTCCGCGGCTACCGGTGTTGTGATCACCATGGTGGGAACTGGGGTTCTCCCCCTTTCTCTGGCGCTGTTTATCGTGCTTGGCGCGAATATCGGCACTTGCGTCACGGCGCTGCTGGCCTCCGTTGGCGCGAATGCCAACTCTAAGCGGGTGGCGCTGATCCATTTCACATTTAATGTGATCGGTACAGTGCTGTTTACGGCGATCGTCTGGATCTTTAAAGAGCCGATGATCAATTCTCTTGTAGCTATGTTCCCGGGGAGCGACCCCATGTCCCTGCAAATGCGGGTATCTGCGTTCCATGTGGTCTTCAATGTGACTACCACCGTGGTGCTTTTGCCCTTTGTGAAGCAGCTGGTGGAATACTCCTGCCGTGTGATCAAAGATAAGCAAACCAAAGAGACGGAGCATACTCTGAAATATATCGATGACCGTCTGCTGACGATGCCCCCTGTGGCGCTGATGCAGGTAAAAAAGGAAATGGACTATATGTTTAGCCTGGTGGAAGAAAACATTGTCCTTTCTTTTGAAGCAATGGAGACCGAATCCCTTGCAAGCGGCGAAAAGATCATGGAAAATGAAGCTATTATCGATTTTACAAACGGCGCGCTGACAAAGTTCCTCATCAAGCTTTCTCCGGCGGTGGAAGAGAGCGACGAGCTTGTGATCGGCTCTTATTTCCATGTGCTCAACGACTTGGAACGGGTTGGTGACCATGCAGAGAATTTCTATGAGATCGCCGCGGAAATGACCGCGAAGAAGCTCCGCTTCTCGGATGCGGGCCAGGTACAGCTGGGGCAAATGCGAAATAAAGTGATCGCCATGCTTACCGTTTCCAAGGATGCCTTTGACAGCCTGAAGAAGGAAAGACTTCCGGAGCTGTCTGCTCTGGAAGACGAGATCGATGCCATGAAAAAAGAGCTTACTGCAAGCCACTTTGCCCGTCTTGCGGAAGGCAACTGCAGTATGGAGGTCAGTCCCTATTATTCTTCTGCCGTAGCAGGACTTGAGCGTGTGGCGGACCATCTTGTGAATGTAGGCTACAGTATCGTCAGTCCTATCGGTTCTCAATCAGAGCTGGAGCAGTAAAAGGAGCTATATGAGCCAAAACAAAAGCCTTCCCGTCTCAGAGGGAAGGCTTTTGTTCCGTGATATGTCGTTCATATGCAATCTATCTTGCGGTTTTTTTGACGGTGTGCTATAATGCCCAAAGGAAACCTACGTAGAAAAGGAGCTGGAGTCTTTGAAACAGTCCCTCAAAGAGCTTTTTCAGGTGTTTACCACCTTTTTTAAGATCGGCGCGTTTACCTTTGGCGGCGGCTATGCCATGATCCCGCTGATCCAGCGGGAAGCGGTGGAGGCGCACCATTGGGTGACAGATGACGATATTCTGGAGATCATCACCATCGCGGAATCCACGCCCGGCCCGATTGCTATCAATGCCGCTACCTTTGTGGGTTACCGTGTGGCAGGGGTTCTGGGTTCTGTTGTGGCTACCTTGGGAGTTGTTTTGCCGTCATTTCTGATCATTTTGCTGATCTCAATGGTTTTGCGGGAGTTTCAGCAGATACAGGCGGTGCAGTACGCCTTTGCCGGGATCCGTGCCGGCGTGCTGGCGCTGATCATCAAAGCCCTTTGGGGTATGTATAAAAAGTGCCCCAAAAGTCCGGTGTCCTATATCGTGATGGGCGCTTCCTTCGTTTTGGCGGCGTTTGTTAATGTCAGCGTACTGCCGCTGCTGATCGGCTGCGCCTTGATCGGTCTGATCACCGCAACTTATATGGACAGGAGGGCCAAGAAATGATCTTCCTGGAACTGTTTTTGACTTTTTTTAAGATCGGCGCGTTTACCTTTGGCGGCGGCTATGCCATGCTGCCGCTGATCCAGGCTGAAGTCACCGCCAAGGGCTGGATCGACCCGGAAAGGATCGTCAATTTTATTGCCGTCAGCGAAAGCACCCCCGGCCCCTTTGCGGTGAACATGGCAACCTATGTGGGTTCGGAATTGGGCGGCGTTTTGGGAGCAGTTTGTGCGACCCTGGGCGTGGTGCTGCCGTCCTTTATCATTGTGTTGATCGTCGCCCGGTGCTTTCAGCAGTTTAAGGAAAGCCGCGTGATCCGTGGCTGCATGTCCGGGCTGAAGCCTGCGGTGATCGGCCTTATCGGCAAGGCGGTCATTTCCATTGGAACGACCGTGTTCTTTGCCCAAGGCGTTACATTCGCTGTGTTTTCCCAAGTGGGAACCTATGTTTCTCTGGGGATCAGTGCGCTGGCGCTGGTGCTTGCCTTCAAGAAAGTGCATCCTATCTGGATCATCTGCCTCTGCGCGGTGATCGGTATCGGCGCAGGCTATCTGGGAATTTTATAATCACAAGCTTCGCACCGCCTAAGGCGGTGCGATTCTCTTTGCCAAATCAAAGCTTGCAAAAAGGGTGAAAACTGGTATAATCAGTATTATTAGAAGTATTGCCATTCTCGGAAGATAAGAAGGAGTTGGCCTGTGAGTATTCGTTTGAAGTTATTTCGCTGGTGGTCAGACAGAAGTCGGCACAGACTGCAGCCTATGCAGGTCATTGCCATTAGCTTTGCGCTGATTATTTTGGCGGGAACTGTGTTGCTGAGTCTGCCCGCAGCGTCCCGGGATGGGATCTCCTGCGGATTCCGGCCGGCACTCTTTACCGCTACCTCTGCCACCTGCGTCACGGGACTTGTGCTGTATGATACCTGGACACAGTGGAGCGGCTTTGGCCAAGCGGTCATTTTGTGTCTGATCGAGCTGGGCGGCCTGGGCTTTATGTCTGCCGCGTCATTGATGGTGTTTATGCTCCGCCGGAAGGTGGGTCTGCGGCAGCGGATGCTGATGGCGCAGGCTCTGAGCCTGGACGAAATGGACGGCGTGGTGCGGCTTCAGAAATGGGTGCTGTTCGGCAGTCTGCTGGTTCAGCTTTTTGGCGCGGCGATCCTGTTTTTGCGTTTTTTGCCGATGCAAGGATGGAAAACGGCCGCCTGGTGGGGTGTTTTTCACGCAGTTTCCGCGTTCTGCAACGCGGGCTTTGATGTACTCGGCTCTGTTGCGCCCGGGGGCAGCATGATGCCCTTCAATAATGATCCGGTGGTGTGCGTTACCTTGATGGCACTGATCGTGGTGGGCGGCTTGGGCTTCTTCGTTTGGGAAGAAGTGGTCAGAGTCCACAGCTTCAAAAAGCTTAGTGTATACACCAAACTGGTGCTTATAGCATCGGCAGTTCTGATCCTGCTGGGTGCAGTGTTATTTCTGATCCTGGAGTGGAACAATCCCCAAACGCTGGGATCTATGCCGATTCCACAGAAGATCCTAAACGGATTTTTCCAATCGGTGACCGTTCGTACCGCAGGCTTCGCTTCGGTCAATCAAGAACTTCTAACCGATGCGGGTAAGGCGGTCAGCATGGTGCTGATGCTGATTGGCGGCTCTTCCGGCTCTACAGCCGGCGGCATCAAAACCGTGACGGTAGTGGTCCTGCTGCTCTTTACCTGGACACGCTGCCGGGGACGGGGAACGGTGACAGTATTTAAGCGAACCATTCCCGCGGGGAAGGTAATGGATGCCATGGCCATTGTGTCCATTGTGGCGGGGCTGGCAATTTTTGGCGGCATTTTCATCAGCGCCACATCCCCGGTATCCTTTACCGATGCCCTCTACGAAGCGGTTTCGGCTCTGGCAACTGTGGGATTGACCGCAGGCGCTACGGGAAAACTGAGCGTTGTATCGCAACTGCTGATTATCTTGTATATGTACTTTGGACGGGTTGGCGTTCTGACCCTAAGCCTTGGCTTCCTGATGGGGAACAGGGCAGAGGACCGTTACCGCTATGCCCAGACGAATTTGCTAATTGGATAGGGGGAAAATATATGAAGTCCTATGTTGTTGCCGGCTTGGGCCGGTTTGGTTCGGAGGTTGCCCGTCAGCTTTGCCAGTTAGGCTGTGAAGTGCTGGCCATCGACCAGAGCAGCGATCTTGTGCAGCAGATCAGCGCCGATGTGACCCACGCGGTAGTGGCGGATGCCCGGGACAAAGAGGTGCTTAAGGCGCTGGGTGTCCGGAATTTTGATTGTGCTGTTGTTGCCATTGGCGGCGATCTGTCCGCCTCTGTGCTGGTTACCATGAATATGAAGGAACTGGGTGTGCCTTATGTAGTGAGCAAGGCGCATGATGATACCCATCGCCGGGTGCTGGAAAAGCTGGGTGCGGACCGGGTGACGATCCCGGAACAGGAAAACGCTGTTCGGGTGGCGCGCAGCCTGTCTTCTCACAATGTGCTGGATTATATCGAGCTTTCTGAGGACTTTGGAATCGTGGAGATCCCTGCGCCCAAGAGCTGGCAGGAAAAAACGCTGAAAGATCTGAATGTCCGGGCAAAACTGGGTGTCAATATCCTGGCGGTGCGCCGGGAGGGTAAGATCAATGTGTCTCCGGCGGCAGACTTTGCCTTCTGCGAGGGAGATATTCTGGTGGTGCTGGGAGATAACCTGGCGCTGGAAAAAGTGCAGAAGCTATGATGGAGGAACGGATCACAGCTCGGAAAAATCCGCTTTTACAGCAGGTGCGTCGATTGCTTGCTTCCCGGAAAGAGCGCCGGGAAAGCGGTCTGTTTGTTGCTGACGGCACAAAGCTGCTGGAAGAAGCGGCAAAATATGCGAGGCTGGAAACGGTGATATTGTCTGACGGGGTGCAGGCACAGCTTCCCGATGATGTTCGGGTGGTGCGGGTGCCGGAGGATGTGATGCAGTCTGTTTCTCCCATGCAGTCGCCTCAAGGCGCGCTGTTTCTGTGCCGGACACCGGAAGAGAAGCCGTTTTGCCCCCAAAAGGGTATGCTTTTGCTGGACGGGATCCAAGACCCGGGCAATCTGGGCACGATTTTGCGTACTGCCGATGCTCTGCAGGTGAAGGTTGTGCTGCTGGAGGGGTGTGCCGACCCCTATAACCACAAAACCGTCCGGGCGTCCATGGGCGCGGTGTTCCGCAATCCCCCGGTGCAGGCGGACTGGGAACAGGTGAGAAAAGCCTGCGCGGATGCAGGCGTTCCTGTGGCGGTCACCGCACTGACGGAGGAAGCAAAGGACATCCGCCAGTGGAATTTGGCGGATATGGCGGTGGTGATTGGCAGCGAAGGTCAGGGCGTCCGCAACGAGATCCTGGAGCAGGCACAGGCGCAGCTGATTATTCCCATGAATAAGCGGTGTGAGTCTCTCAACGCCGCCGTGGCGGCGACCATCGTGCTTTGGCAGATGACCCGCTTATAGAAAGAGAAGGAGGATACCCCTATGCTGGTTCACTGGATATGGCTGGCAACCCGACCGGATATGACAGATCGGGAGAAGGCAGCGGTACTGGCATATTTTTCTGATCCGGAGGATGTATTCTACGGGGATGAGAGCGGGTATCGTGCTTTGGAGGGTGTATCACCGAAAGCCATAGAGACACTTCTTGATAAGGATCTTTCCCATGCCCATAAGATCCTGCGCCAATGCGCGGATAAGGGCATCCGTATCTGCACCTACAATGACGCGGCATATCCCAATCGCTTGAAGCATATTTCTGACCCGCCTATGGTACTTTATTATAAAGGTATGCTGCCGGATTTTGACGCCCAGCCGGTGATCGCCGGGGTGGGCACCCGAAAGCCCTCTGCTTACGGCATCAGCGTTGCCCAGCGGCTGGGTTATCAGATGGCTGCCTGCGGCGCTTTGGTGGTATCGGGTCTTGCAAAGGGGATCGATGCTGCTGCCATGACAGGCGCGCTCACTGCCGGAAGCTCGGTGGTAGGCGTGCTGGGCTGCGGTGTGGATGTGGTGTATCCAAGGGAAAACCGGTCGCTGTTTCTGGACACCCAGAGACAGGGCTGTTTGATTAGTGAATTTCCACCGGAAACGCCGCCCTATAAGTGGAATTTCCCCAAACGAAACCGAATCATCAGCGGCCTTAGCTGCGGCGTTCTGGTGGTGGAAGCGCCCGAGATCAGCGGTTCGCTGATCACCGCGCGGCAGGCGCTGGAGCAGGGCAGGGATGTGTTTGTGGTGCCCGGAAATATCGATATGCCCAGCTTTGCCGGGAGCAACGCCTTGATCCGGGAGGGCGCGACCATGGTGTCTTCCGGCTGGGATGTGGTCGGTGAGTATCAGGCGATTTATCCGGATAAGGTCCGCAGGAATACTGCTGTGGTAGCTCCGGAGCAGCCCCCGGAAGAGGATCAAACTCTGCAAAAAGTGGCGCAGAAGCCCCAATCCTTCAAGAAAACCCCTTCTTTTGACAAGAAGAATGAGAAAATAATGGTTGACAAGGGCGCGCAAGACGCTTATAGTGACCAAAGTAGCACCTACCAGCCTGCTTCCGATGAGGAGCGGACTGTGTTGGAGCAGCTGAATGCACAGGAGCGCCATGTGGACGAATTGATCGCTTCCACAAAGCTGCCTGCCGGCAAGCTGCTGAGTATGTTGACGATGCTGGAGATCAAGGGCGCGGTGGTGCGGCTGCCCGGCAAGCGCTTCAGAAAGAAGCAGTAACCTGAATAGAAACGGAGTATATTCATGGCAAGAGTATCGAATCTTGTAATTGTAGAGTCGCCTTCCAAGGCTAAGACCATCGGGAAATATTTGGGACCGGAGTATACCGTAAAGGCCAGTATGGGTCATTTGCGGGATCTTCCCAAGAGCACCATGGGCGTAGATTTGGAACACGACTTTACCCCCAAGTACCTGCC
>JAZNLP010000075.1:0-2621 GCA_045579165.1 Faecousia sp. | reverse complement strand
CCCAGCTGTATCAGGCGCTGCCCTTTATCATTACCGCCATCGTGCTGGTGATCATGTCGATCCGCAACAAGCAAGGCAGCGGACTGCCCGCCGCCTTAGGTCTGAACTACTACCGGGAAGACCGATAAACAAAAAAACACCCCGCCGATCCCCACGGATCGGCGGGTTTTTTATGGTTTATAAAAATCTGTCATTGCGAGGAGCCGACAGGCGACGTGGCAATCTCCTGGTGAAATTTTTCCCATTCATCGCACTTCGGTAGAAAAACCACCCTGCTGCCGGGAGATTCCCACGACCCCGTTGGGGTCTCGGAATGACACAGTTTTTCAAACTGCCCGCTTTTTCTTTTTCCGCTTCCGCAGACGGCGTCTGGTGTCCAAGATCCGCCGGTCGGACCAGTCGCACAGCCGCTGCAGGGCAAAGAACACGGTGGGCGTCATCAAGATCAGATTCAGCATCACAAGTCCCGTCTGCCAGGAGCCGATATGCAGCTCAAACAGGCTGGGCAGCAGGATGAAGCACCCCAGCAGCGCCGCCGCCATGGCAAACCAGATGACTGTGCGGAATTTGTCGAAGGGCTTACAGGTCTGGAACAGCACTAAAAGTCCCACAATGCTCAAAATGGCAACGCATACCGGGTAAATCTCCTCCAGCGCCATGCCGAACACCGCCATAAACGCCTGTGCCATCAGCACCACAAAGATGTTGGTTAAGCCGCCGGGCAGCGCCCGACGCAGCACCCCCAGCAGGAATCGCCCGGTGACACGCTCGTAATTGGGCTCCATGGCAAGGAAAAACGAGGGAACGCCGATGGTCAGCGCCGAGATCATGGTCAAGTGGATGGGCTGCATGGGATAGGGCCAGGTGGTAAACAGGGTGATAAACGCAAGTCCCAGGGAGAAAATATTTTTCACCAGAAACAGCGTTGCAGCCCGCTGGATGTTGTTGATCACCCGGCGGCCCTCGCCTACGATGCCGGGCATGGCAGAAAAGTCCGATTTTAGCAGCACCATCTTCGCCACCTGGCTGGCTGCCTGCGCGCCGGATGCCATGGCGATGCCGCAATCCGCTTCCTTCAGCGCCAGAACATCGTTGACGCCGTCGCCGGTCATGGCCACCGTATGCCCCCGACGTTTCAGCGCCCAGATCAGCCGCTTTTTCTGCTCCGGGGTCACCCGGCCAAAGACCGTATAGGCCTCCACGGCTTTCAAATAATCCTCGTCCGTTTCCAGCTGGGATGCGTCCACATATTTCTGGGCGTTATCGATCCCTGCCCGGTGGGCGACCTGAGAAACCGTCAGCGGATCGTCACCGGAGATGACCTTTATCGCCACCCCCTGCTCCCGGAAGTACCGGAAGGTCTCCGGCGCTTCGGGTCGGATGCGGTTACTCAGCAGCACCAGCGCCAGGGGGCGCAGCTTTCCCGGCTCTAACATTTCCTGAAGCTCCCCGGCATACTGGGCAACCAGCAGCACCCGATAGCCTGCGCCTGCCCACTGCTCCACGGTCTCCCGCAGCTGTTCATACCGGTCGCCCATGGTAAATTCTGCAGCGCCTACCACAAACGCACCGTTATTTTGGAACGCCGCGGCGCTCCACTTTGTTTTGGAATTGAAGGGGATCCGCTGGGTGCAGACCCACTCCGTTTCCCCGGCAAACATCTCCGCCATGGCGCGGCCGGTGTCATTTTCCGGCTCGGTTCCGGAATAAAACGCCGCCAGCACCGTCTCCAACCGCTCCGGTGGGTCGTCTGTCAAAGGGATCACATTGTCCACCTCCATCACCGCCTCGGTGATGGTTCCGGTCTTGTCCACGCAAAGCACATCCACCCGTGCCAGGGTCTCGATGCTGTTCATATCCTGCACCAGCACCTTGCGCCGGGACAAGATCAGCGCCGATGCCGCCATGGCCACGCTGGTCAGCAGATACAGCCCCTCGGGGATCATGCCCACCAGCGCCGCCACCGTCGCCTCCACGCTGTGGGTAAAGGGCAGCTTCAGCACCTTAAATTCCTGGAAAAACAGCAAACAGCCCACCGGCACCAGAATGATGCCCACGCCCTGGATCAGCCGGTCCAGGGCGCGCATCATGCCGGATTTTGCCGCCTTGGGGTCTTTTTTCGCATCCATCGCCAGTCGGGCGGCAAAGGAATCCGCCCCCACCCGGGTCAGCCTCGCCCTGCCCACGCCGGAGACCACAAAGCTGCCGGAGGAGAGGGTATCCCCGGGTTTTTTCAAAATGGCGTCCTCTTCGCCGGTAATCAGCGATTCATTTACCAGCAACTGCCCGGTGAGCACCTCCGCGTCGGCGCAGATCTGGTCGCCGGGGGTAAATTCCACCACATCGTCACGAACCAGCTGGTCAGAGCGCAGCTGCTCCACCTGTCCGTCACGAACCGTTCGCAGCTTTTGCGCCGCCACCAGCGTCAGCTTGTCCACCGCCCGCTTTGCCCGTATCTCCTGGACACAGCCGATGACGATGTTGCAGATCACCACGATGAGGAAGGTCATATTCTTCACCGACGAGCCTGCCAGGATCAAAATCCCCGCCAAAATGGCAAACACCAGGTTAAAGAATGTCAATAAATTTCGGGTAACGATCTGCTTTTCCGTCAGTCCCGC
>JAZNLP010000074.1:0-17547 GCA_045579165.1 Faecousia sp. | reverse complement strand
TGATTGTCATGTGGGTCCACCTGTTCCCATCCCGAACACAGAAGTTAAGCACATGTACGCCGACAATACTTGGCGGGCGACTGCCTGGGAAGATAGGTAATGCGAACATATTATAGACCTCGTTGCTTCGGCAGCGAGGTCGTTTTTATTGACAATACAGAAAATGGTTTGTATAATAAGTGAAAATTACCGAAAAGAGGATTAGTTATGGCAAAGCGAATCGTATTTTGGGGTGATTCTATCACCGATTCTATGCGTGAGCAGAAGCATGAAACTGATATGACCGGCTACCACCGGGCACAGGGCTGCGGTTACGTGCGTATGATCGCCGGTGCTCTGGGCTATCATCAGCCGGAGGAATATGAAGTGATCAATCGTGGCATTTCCGGCAACCGCATTGTTGATCTGTACGCCCGTATTAAGTCTGACCTGATCAATCTGAAGCCGGATGTGATCAGTATTTTGGTGGGAATCAACGGCATTTGGCATGAATTATGGACCCAGAACGGCGTAGATGCAGCTAAATACGAAATGGTGTACGATCTGATCATTCAGGAGATCCGCCAGGCTCTGCCGGATGTGAAGATCATGATCCTGGAACCCTTTGTTCTGCATGGCACAGCCACTATGAATACGGAAGAAATTCCTGATCGGTGGGCGATCTTCCAAGCGGAAACAAAGCTGCGCCAGGAGGCCGCAAAGCGGATCGCGCAGAAGTATGATCTGTTGTTTGTTCCTCTGCAGGATGCCTTTAACCAGGCCAATGCAAAGACACAGCGTGAGGACTATTGGCTGGGCGACGGCGTTCATCCCAATGCGCCCGGTCATGAGCTGATCAAGCGTCAGTGGCTGGAAGCTTTTAAGAATTTGTAATTAAAAACTCCGCTTCTTACCATGGAAGCGGAGTTTTTTACGATATAACAGCATTTTACGGTTGTAAATCTCATAAAAATGTTATATAATAAATCAGTTATGAAACCTGAATTATGGAGTTGCTGTTTTCATGAATCAGATGGATCTTTCTATTGAAAACTACATACGACCCGGTATGCATGCCCACTTGGTAGGTATTGGCGGCGTTTCTATGCGTCCGTTAGGCCTGGTGCTGAAAGGCATGGGCATGAAGATCACCGGCTCTGATATGAACGCCTCTGTGTCCACGGACGAACTGATTGCCCAGGGAATCGATGTATCTATCGGACACTGTGCGGAAAATGTGGCAGGAGCGGACTGCGTGATCCGTACAGCCGCAGCCCACAATGACAATCCGGAGATCGCCGGGGCAAGAGCAGCCGGTATTCCGGTGTTTGAGCGGGCACAGGCTTGGGGTCAGATTATGAAATCTTACCGTAATGCGATCTGCATTTCCGGTACCCATGGCAAAACCACCACCACTTCCATGGTAACACACATTCTCATGGAAGCGGAGATGGATCCTACCGTTATGATCGGCGGGTATCTTCCACTGCTTCACGCGGGTCACCGTGTAGGCAAGGGTGATACCATCCTGCTGGAAAGCTGCGAATACTGTGATTCTTTTCTGAACTTCTTCCCGTCGCTGGCGGTGGTGCTTAATATCGAGGCGGATCATTTGGACTACTTTAAGGATCTGCAGGATGTGGAAAAATCCTTCCGGAAGTTCACGGAGCTTTCCTCTAACGGAATCCTTGCCAACGGCGATGATGAGAATGTGGTGGAGACGCTCCAGGGTCTTAACTATGTGACCTTTGGTTTTGGCGAGCATAACCGGGTGCGGGCGACGGACGTTTCCAACGACTGGCGCAGCTTCGATGTGATTTGCGACGGAAAGAAATACTGCCACTTCCAGCTGCCGGTTTACGGACATCACAATGCGGTCAATGCGGTGGCTGCCGCCGGCGTGGCCTGGATGCTGGGAATTCCGGGGGAAATCGCAGCGCGGGGTCTGGCGTCCTTCCATGGCGCAGGACGGCGTCTGGAGTTCAAGGGAAGCTTCCGGGGGGCGGATGTGTATGATGACTATGCCCATCATCCCGGTGAATTGGCAGCGACTATCGAAGCTGTGCGTTCTATGGGCTATCAGCGGTTGGTGCTTGCATTCCAGCCCCATACCTACACCCGCACAAAAGCCCTGTTTGAGGACTTTGTTCGGGAATTGGGGAAGGCAGATGTGCTGGTGCTGGCGGAGATCTATGCTGCCCGGGAGCGCAATACCGTGGGTATTTCTTCTCAGCATCTGGCAGATCGGATTCCCGGTGCGGTGTACTGTGCGACATTGCCTCAGGTGACTGAGTGTCTGCGTTCTCTGGCGCAGCCGGGGGATGTGATCCTGACAGTAGGTGCGGGCGATATTTACCATGCAGGAGAAGCTCTGCTGAAGTAATTAGGATCTCGGATGGATATGGAATGTTCTTGGGACATTCCCCTAAAATGCGAAAACGAGGAGATTGTTTTGGTTAAATTAAGCGTTTGCGTTTTGTTCGGCGGTGTGAGTCCGGAGCATGAGGTTTCCCTTCGCTCCGCGGAGTATGTACTAAACTGTCTGGACAAGGAAAAGTTTCATATTTTTCCCGTGGGCATCACCAAAAGCGGTGACTGGATCCTTTATACCGGAACAGACTATTCCCAGCTTCCCACCGGTCAATGGCTGGATCATCCCGGCAACCGCAGGGCTGCTATTTCCCCGGTCCGGGGACAGGGCCTTCTGAGCTTTGAGGGCGACTGTGTGGTGCGGGAACGGATCGATGTGGTGTTCCCGGTGCTTCACGGAGAAAATGGCGAGGACGGGTCGGTGCAGGGCCTCCTGCAGCTGGCAGGGATACCCTATGTGGGTTCTCATGTGTCTGCTTCTGCGGTAGCCATGGATAAGACGCTGACCAAATTGGTGGTTGGGCAGGCAGGTGTTCCTCAGGCAGCCTGGCAGCTGGTGAACAATGCAGACTTGCAAGACCGGATGGATGCTGTCCTGGATCAACTGGAGCAGCAGTTTTCTTATCCTATGTTTGTCAAGCCCGCCGGCACCGGTTCTTCTGTAGGTGTTTCCAAGGCAACAGACCGGCAGTCCCTGTGCAGCGGCCTGCTTCAGGCGGGAACGTATGATAAAAAGATTCTGGTAGAGGAATTCATTCACGGCCGGGAAATTGAAGTGGCGGTCATGGGCAATGAAAGCCCGGTTGCTTCTATTTGCGGTGAGATCGATTCCGGCGCAGAATTTTATGACTACGATGCCAAGTATATTACAGATACTTCTACCGCGTATATTCCTGCCCGGATTCCGGAAGATGTTGCGGAGCAGGTGCGGGATATGGCGGTTCGGGTCTACAGCGCTGTGGGTTGTCAAGGCTTGAGCCGGGTGGACTTTTTCGTGACCTACGAGTCACAGCAGATCGTTTTTAATGAGATCAACACCCTGCCTGGATTTACTTCCATCTCCATGTATCCGAAGCTGTTTGCTGCCAGCGGTATTCCGGGCGAGGAGCTGATTTCGGAACTGATTAGATTTGCCCAGGAGGCCGCGGAATGATACAAAAGGTGATGCTCTCGATCCAGGGACGACAGTCCTATGCGGATCAGGAGCCGGAGATCATCCAGCTGGTGACAGAAGGGACTATGACATTCCGGGACGGGGGCTGGGATATATCCTATCAGGAAAGCCCGCTGACGGGTCTGGAGGGCGTTGAGACCACCTTTCGGGTTGAGCCCCAGAAGGTCACCCTAACCCGATCCGGAAAGCTTCATTCCCAAATGGTTTTTCAGCAAGGGATGGCCCATGACTCTTTGTACCAGATGGATTTTGGCACAATGATGATCCGGGTGTGCGCCAGTCATGTCAGCTATGACATGACGCCACAGGGCGGTTTTGTTGACCTTGCATACGAGATCGAGATCGAAAATGCCGCAACCGGTCAGATCGACTATCATTTGGATGTCCGGGCTATAGAAGAATAAAAAATCTCTCGAAGCAATTGCTTCGAGAGATTTTTGTTATTGTGTTTCTGTAGGTGTAGAAGGGGTGGTTTCTTCCGGTTCTGTCACAGGGATTTGAATGGCAACGATTACCTTGTTCCGCTTTTCATAGCGATCCGCAGATACGACAACGCTGTTAAGCAGCCGGTTGGTCTGCTTTTCGTAGCGGCTGCAGTATACAGTCACATCATAGCCTGTGATGCCTTCTACCAGCACGTCGTTTTCCTTATACTTCCCGGGATTATCCTGAACCATAGTTTGGATCAGTGTGCTGGGTTTGTGCTCAGCTACATTGGTCTCGATCTTAACGTAGTAGTCCTTATCGTCTGTGCCGATCAGACTGATCTGCACAGAACCGTTCACCACTTTCGCCTCGATCCGGATGGGATAGCTGGTGTTATTGGTGAAGATCAGATCGTCGGAAGCCCAGATGATCTGTGCATCCAGACCACTGGCTACATATCCCGGTGCGTAGGTGTGGGGGTGTCTTTCCACAATGTCCAAATCTGACAGCAGGGCGCAGTTATACAGCGCGGTTGCCACATGGCTGATGCCGCCGCCCAGAACCTCGGTTAGCTTGGTGCCCTGATACATGGTTACCTTTTGGTAGCCTTTGCCCACAGAGGGCTGACCAATGGCTTCACTAAAAGAGAATTTACCGTTGGACTTGATCAGAAGTCCGTTGATCGTGTTGCAAGCCAGATTCAGATTGGTAAGCAGATTTTTGTCTGCAGCGCTGTCCGTAACGGTAAAGGTAGCCAGGACATCCCGGAACAGGTCACCTGCCAGCATCTGAGCGGTAATATCCGGCTCGATGAAGCAGATGGGGATCCGCAAAGTCTGGCCGTATTGGGCAGAAGCAAGCTGCTCGGCAGCCTCGTTCAAGTCAAAGCCGTAACCGTAGACTTCCTTGGTGACCTCATAGGTTTCGGCATCCAGTGTAGCATCCACAGGCTTTGTGCAAATGCTGTCATAGTAGCTTTGCAGATCCAGAGGGTCAGGGGCGACCATACTGCACTGACCAACTACTTGGAAGAGGTTAATGTTATATGCGTCCATCACCTGATTGTAAAGGTCGTTGACATTCAGTCCGTATTCGGCTGTGCCCATATAAACGACCAAAGTCTGATAGGGGATAGAGGTGTCGTAGGTGTCCTGGATCATGTTGGGCTTCTCACCCTCTACAGTGATAGAACCCTGGGACAAGGTGCTGCTGTACCGGCTGCCCAGTTCCTCTACCTTGCCACGGATGTACTCGGTATTCAGACTCAGATGGGGAAGCACAGAGATCGTTCCGGAGCCGCTGCTATTCATGGCAGCTTTCACCACGGCATCCACATCCAGCTTCGCACTGGTATCTTTGGCAGGCAAAGTAACGGTGGTGTCCAAAACCTGAATAGACATATCCAGTTTGGTGTATGTGTCTGCGGTGGCTTTAATCAGCGCCTGCCTGGCCTCGTCCTCAGTCATGCCGCCCAGATTGACACCGGCAGCAAAAACATTGTTCCGGATAACACCTTTATCGGCAGGTTTCGACAGGATCACGCAGGCTGCGATGACCACGCCGACCAACAACACACCGGCTGCTGCCAGCAGAGCGATGATGGCGACCTTTTCTTTTGGGTTGACACCGGTTTTAGAGGAGCGACCGCGGCTGTGGGAACGGCGCCCGGCAGAGCCGGCGGGGTGAGGTGCCCGACGCATAGGGTGTTCCGGCACCTGCTTATCCGTCTCTACTTTTACACGCATAGTAGCATCCGTATCGGAAAGCTGAGGTGTTTCGGTAGGAACCTCCGGAATATCAGTTGTCCGGAGATCGGCATTAGGATTCTGATTGATAATAATCCTCTCCTATCTGTCAGCGGCGTTGGCCGCGGGTAAAACTTCTCATGATACAGAGGTATTGTATCATATTTTACTTAAATTGCAATGACGATTCGTAACGAATCCGTAAATAATCCGTTATTTTCGGAAGAAATGCTATTTTTGTCCGCAAAGAAGGTAGCGTTCCACAAAGACTTTGGACTGCTTCAGACTGTCCACACCGCTGGACAGCCGCAGGCGGAGGGTGGGCTGCTTTGCGGTAGCCACAAACTGAACCCTTGCTTTATAGTCCGGATCTGCACAAAGGGCGCTGACAGCTTCAAAGTTGAGATTCGACAGGGTGAACTCCACTTGCGCACCTTTTTGCTTGATGTCCTGAATACCGGCCTGCCGGGCTCTGGCGCGAAGCAGCGCCACATCGATCAGGTTCAGAACGCCCTTGGGCGGGTCGCCGTAGCGATCGATGATCTCGTCCAGCAGATCGTCTGCATCCTCTTGACTGCGGATAGCGGCCATCCGGCGGTACAGGTCCATCCGTTCCTCGCCCCGGCTGACATAGTCCTTATCCACATTGGCGGTAATGTTCAGGTCGGCAGTACAGTCCGGTGTCTTGGGCGCTTCACCCCGCTCCTCAAGGACCGCTTCGTCCAGCAATTTCAGATACATGTCATAGCCTACGCTCATCATGTGACCGGACTGCTCCGCACCCAGCAGATTGCCGGCGCCCCGGATCTCCAGATCCCGCATGGCGATCTTAAAGCCCGAACCGAATTCGGCAAAGTCCCGAATGGCAGACAGCCGCTTTTCGGCGATCTCGCTGAGGGCTTTGTCCGGCCGGTAGGTGAAATAGGCGTATGCATGGCGGGTGGAGCGGCCGACCCGTCCACGCAGCTGGTGCAGCTGAGAAAGACCGAACCGGTCCGCATTTTCGATAATCAGCGTGTTGGCGTTGGGGATATCGAGACCGGTTTCGATGATCGTGGTGCATACCAGCACTTGAATTTCTCCGTCTGCCATGGCGTGCATCACATCTCCCAGGGCGTCCTCGCCCATCTGACCGTGAGCAACAGCCACAGACAGGCCGGGGATCCGCCGTTTCAGAGCGCCGGCGCACTGGTCGATGGTCTCGGTGCGGTTGTGCAGGTAGTAAACCTGCCCGCCCCGCTCGATCTCCCGACGGATGGCATCGTCCAACACGGCGTTGTTATGCTCCATAACGTATGTCTGCACCGGATAGCGGTCTGCAGGGGGTTCTTCAATGGTGGACATATCCCGGATGCCGGAAAGGGCCATGTTCAGCGTCCGGGGAATGGGGGTGGCAGACAGGGTCAGCACATCCACACCCTTGGAGATCTCTTTTAGCCGCTCTTTGTGGCTGACGCCGAAGCGCTGCTCCTCGTCTACGATCAGAAGACCCAGATCCTTAAATTCGATGGTTTTTTGCAGGAGCTTGTGGGTACCGATGATCAGATCTACACCGCCGCTGCGAAGCTTCTGAATGGTTTTGCGTTGTTCGGTTGTACTGCGGAAGCGGCTGAGCATATCGATATTCACAGGGAATCCCCGGAAACGGGCGATGGCAGTCTGGTAATGCTGCTGAGCAAGAACCGTGGTAGGCACCAGGATCGCAGCCTGCTTTCCGTCCATAATGGCTTTCATGATGGCGCGCATGGCAACCTCGGTCTTTCCAAAGCCCACATCGCCGCACAGAAGCCGATCCATAGGAATGGGGGATTCCATGTCGCGCTTGATCTCCCCAATGCTTCGCAGCTGATCGTCGGTCTCCGGATAGGGGAAATTGTCCTCAAATTCCTTTTGCCAGGGAGAATCGGCAGCAAAGGCAAAGCCCTGCTGGCGCTTTCTGGCGGCATAGAGCTGGATCAGCTCCCCGGCCATATCCTTGGCGGCCTTTCTGGCCTTGGCTTTTGTCTTTTGCCAGCTGTCCGTACCGATCTTGTTCAGACGGACATTGGCATCCTCATTGCCGCCGCCAATATATTTGCTTACCAGGTCCAGCTGGGTGGCGGGGACAAACAGGGTGTCTGTACCATGGTATGCGATCTTGATATAATCTTTCACCGCGCCGTCCACTTTGAGCTGTTCCATGTCCACGAACCGGCCGATGCCGTAGTTTTCGTGGACCACCAGATCACCGGGGGTCAGATCGGTAAAGGAGTTAAGCTTCTGCCGGTTGGTTGCACCGGACTTGCGCTTGCGCTTGACTTCGTGCTTCGCAACCAGCTGTCCTTCGGTCAGAACAGCCAGCTTTTTGTCGGGGTACTCCATGCCAAAGGGAAGAGTGCCGTCTGTCAGCAGGATCTGCCCGGGAGCAGGCATGGTGGTTAGGGGGATGCACAGAAATGCGGAAAGACCGCGACTGGAAAGCATCTCTTGAAGCAATTCTGCCCGACGGCGGGAGCCGCACAGCACCAAAGACGCAAACTCCATTTTCTGATAATGAGCAAGATCTGAGGCGGCGGTATCCATGCTACCGCCATAACCGGGCAGCTGCTTGGCGGTCATGGGCAGAAGCGTCTTGGGAGGATGCTCCTGGGGATAGGACGAGCCGCCAAAGGCATCAAAATACACCAGGCCGTGGCCGGGGAGATATCGGCAAAAATCCTCCCACTGGCACACATAGTCGCACAGCTCGCCTGCCAAAAGACCGCCCTGGAGCAAACTGTCCAGCTGCATACCCATTTCTTCCGTGCGGCTGCGGGAGGTGCGTTTAATGTTGCTCTGGTCACACAAGATCAGCAGAGCATCCTCCGGAATATAATCCATTGCGGTGGCATTTTCCGGGTAGATCAGCGCCATATAGCGGTCCGATGCGGGGTTTTGCAGACCGTTTTCGTATTTTTCCAGATCTTTTTCTAAGGTTTTGATCAGCGCTTCGTTGATATTCTTCCTGCGCTTCTGCCGGGCGATCAGCCCGGTAAGGTCGCCGCAAAGACCCTGGATTCCATCAGGGTGTAAGTGAGGCTGAGTCTCGCCAACAGGCAAGATTACCACCCGGTCTACATTTTCCGTTCGGCGCTGGGTGTCCGGGTCAAAGTAGCCCATGGTATCCAGCTCGTCGCCAAAAAACTCCGTCCGGAAAGGTCGGTCGGCTGCCGGCGAGAAGATATCCAGAATGCCGCCCCGGAGAGCGAACTGTCCGGGTCCTTCCACCATGCCGCAGCGGCTGTAACCGGCACAGGTAAGACGCCGGGTCAGTTCCACCAGATCGTATTCTTTTCCTGTTTCCAGCGTAAAGGCGGCATCTTTCAGCACTTTCGGCGGAATGGTGCGCTGGCTCAAGGATTCCCAGGTCATGATCTGCAAAGGGGTATTTCCGACTTGTAGATCGTACAGCTGCCGCAGGCGCTTTTGCTCCCATGCTCTGGAAACAACGGCAGAATCATATAGAGTCAGCTCCCGGCTGGGGAGGATAGGGAATGTTTTGCTAAGGAAGGCGGAAAGCTCTTCCTGCAGCTTTTTCGCCGCCAGATCATCCTGGCAGATGATGACCATGGATTTATCCTGGTGAGAAAAAAGCCCGGCGATCATGTGGCTGCGGTTGATCTGTCCAATGCCGGTGACAGCAGCCGCCTCCCGGCGGGAGAGGGAAGCAGTCATAGCGCTGTATTCCGGTATTGACTTCAGAATATTCAGTAAGTTATCCATGCTGTTTCCTCCACGTAACAATGCGGAAAGGGGGGAAATACCCCCCTTTCCGTGGTTGTTTTCTAAAAATCGTCAGGGTTTGCTGCCGTTATAGCGGTTAGCAGCTTCCGGCACACCGTGATCGACAATGCACAGGGCAGCCTCTGCGGCACGCTCCAGAGCGGAAGTCAGCGCCTTTTCCTCAGAGGTGGAGAAGGTGGATAGAACCCAATCCGCCAGATCCTGTTCCGGCTGAGGCTTAGCACCAACGCCGATCTTCACCCGGGGGAAATCCTGACTGCCGATCTCCTGAATGATGGACTTGATACCGTTGTGACCGCCGGCAGAGCCGTCTGACCGGATGCGAAGCCGGCCGGGTTCCAGAGAAATATCGTCAAACAGGACGATGATCCGCTGTGGCGGCACCCGGAAATAGGCGCTAATCTGCAAAACAGATCTGCCGGACAGATTCATATAGGTCATGGGCTTCAGCAAAAACAGCTTTTTGCCCTGATGCGTCTTCTGACCATACAGTCCCTGAAATTTGGCTTTGTCGATCTTACATCCCAACTTGTCAGCCAGAAGCTCCAAAGCGCGGAATCCGCAGTTGTGGCGGGTTTTTTCATATTCCGAACCGGGATTTCCCAGACCGACGATCAGCCAGTTTTCACTGCTTTTCCCAAACACGGCTTAAAACAGGTCGGCGATAGAGGTGCCGCCGTGAACATGGGAGATAGCCCGTGCAAAAATGGGGGCTACATCCAGAAACTTGATCTTACCGCTGGGCGTGTTACCGACCTGGGGAATGGTGTTGAGGAATACCATTTCTTCGATGGGGCTCTCCTCGATCCGCTCATAAGCAGGGCCGGAGAGAACGCCGTGGGTGGCGCAGGAGTAGACAGCCTTAGCACCGCCCACTTCTACCAGCGCCTTAGCGGCGTTGCACAGAGAACCGGCGGTATCCACCATATCGTCATACAGGATGCAAGTCTTGCCACGGACATCACCGATGACATTCATGACTTCGCAGACATTAGCCTTCTGGCGGCGCTTGTCAACGATGGCCAGGCCCATATGGACTTTTGCAGCAAATGCCCGGGCGCGGGCAACAGAGCCCACGTCGGGAGACACGACCACAAAATCGTCGTGATTGTACTTGTCCTCGGGGAACTTATCCAGATAATATTTCACAAAAGTGGGGTTGCCCAGAAGATGATCCACAGGGATATCAAAGAAGCCCTGGATCTGAGCAGCATGCAGGTCCATGGTCAGCACCCGGTCAGCGCCTGCGGCGGTGAGCATGTTTGCCACCAGCTTGGCAGAGATGGGGTCGCGGCTCTTGGCCTTGCGGTCCTGACGGGCATAGCCGAAATAGGGGATCACGGCAGTGATACGGCCGGCGGATGCGCGGCGGCAGGCGTCGATCATGACCAGCAGTTCCATCAGGTGATCGTTAACAGGCTTGCAGGTGGACTGAATCAGAAATACATCAGCGCCGCGGACGGTTTCTTCCAGGGAAACAGAAACTTCACCATCGGAAAAGGTCTTCACTTCGCTTTTGCCAAGGGGAATGCCCAGTTCCTTGCAGATGGTCTTGGCAAATTCAGGATTGGAATTGCCGGTAAAAACCTTGATGTTCTCTCCGTATGCAATCATGGATGCTATACCTCACTTTATCTTTTTCTATCCAAATTCTAAACGCAAAGGTAACCAAAGATATTATAGCACCACCATAAGCAAAAAAGCAACACCTAACAGCGGAAAATAGCACCTAAAATTGGAAAAAAACAAGGGGTTCTTTCAAGCAAAACGCCCATGAATGGGAAAGATTACCATCCGGCCGGAATCCAGGGGGATGTGCGAAATTATGTCCCAAATAATACTTGTACGGATGGTGCAGCTGTGGTATAATACTAGGAACGACATTTATTGCAGGAGGGTGCTATGAACGACCAAATCAAGATTCAGGGCGCCAGAGAAAATAACTTAAAAAATGTGAACTTGACCATACCCAGAGACAAGCTGGTGGTCTTTACAGGCCTTTCCGGTTCGGGAAAGTCCAGCCTTGCCTTTGATACCATCTATGCAGAGGGACAGCGGCGTTATGTGGAGAGCCTCAGCTCCTACGCCCGGCAGTTCCTGGGTCAGATGGATAAGCCTGATGTGGATGCCATCGACGGACTGTCCCCGGCGATCTCTATTGACCAGAAGACTACTTCCAAAAATCCCCGCTCCACGGTGGGTACGGTAACGGAGACCTATGACTATCTGCGCCTTTTGTGGGCAAGAGTCGGCATTCCCCATTGTCCTGTGTGCGGCAAGGAGATCCGCAGGCAGACCATCGACCAGATCGTAGACCGGGTAGAAGCCTTGGGCGAAGGAACCCGGTTTGTGATCCTTTCTCCGGTGATTCGGCAGAAAAAAGGTGAGCATCAGAAGGTGTTTGAAGATGCCCGGAAGCAGGGCTTTTCCCGTGTCCGGGTGGACGGCATTCTGTACGAGCTGACAGAAGAGATCAAGCTGGAAAAGAACAAAAAGCACACTATTGAGCTGGTGGTTGACCGTTTGGTACTGAAAGAGGGTCTCCGCCGCCGACTGACGGATTCTATCGAGACCGCTTGCTCCCATTCCGGGGGTTTGGTGCTGGTTAGCCTGCCGGCCAGCGGAGAAGAAATGAGCTTTTCCCAGAACTATGCCTGTGAGGACTGCGGTGTCAGTCTGACGGAGTTGGAGCCGCGGATGTTTTCCTTTAACAATCCCGCCGGCGCCTGCTCCCACTGTACCGGTCTGGGCTTCCAGCTGGTTGCGGATGAGGACCTGGTGATCCCGGATAAAAGCAAATCCGTTCTGGATGGCGCGATACAGGTCTCCGGATGGCAAAGCGCCAGAACAGATTCGGTGTTTCGTATGTATTTTGAAGCGCTGGCGCAAAAATATCATTTCTCTTTGGATGTTCCCGTTTCTCAGCTGTCCAAGGAAGCTATGGATGTGATCCTCTACGGCACGAAGGGGGAGAAGCTTCGCATGACCTATAACCGGGGCAACGGTATGGGTGTGCTGGAGCAGCCCTTTGAGGGCATTATGAACAACATCAGCCGCCGTTTCCGGGAGACCCAGTCGGATGCTGCCCGGAAGGAGCTGGAAGAGTGTATGTCCACCGCGCCCTGTCCCCATTGCGGCGGCGCGCGTCTTTCCGATGTTGCCCGGGCTGTCACGGTAGGCGGTATCGGCATTATGGATTTCTGCGCCATGAGCGTGGAAAAGGAACTGGAATTTATGAACGGTCTACACCTGGACGGCAGTATGGCGGTGGTCGCGGAGCAGATCGTGCGGGAGATCAAAGCCCGACTGCAATTCTTAACAGATGTGGGTCTTTCCTATCTGACCCTTTCCCGGGCGTCGGGAACGCTCTCCGGCGGCGAAAGCCAGCGGATTCGGCTGGCCACCCAGATCGGTTCTTCTTTGATGGGCGTGCTGTATATTCTGGATGAGCCGTCCATCGGTCTGCATCAGCGGGATAACGACAAGCTGTTGGCGACGCTGAAGCAGCTGCGTGATCTGGGCAACACCCTGATCGTGGTGGAGCATGACGAGGACACCATGCGGGCAGCGGATTATATCGTTGATGTTGGTCCGGGAGCGGGCTGCCATGGCGGACAGATCGTGGCGGCAGGCAGTCTGGAAGATATCATTTCCTGCGAAGATTCTGTTACCGGTCAGTATCTGTCCGGTGTGAAAAAGATCCCTGTGCCGTCTCAAAGACGGACAGGAAACGGACACGATCTTGCTATTTTGGGCGCTACAGAAAATAATCTGAAAGATATTGATGTGAAGATCCCTCTGGGTACGCTGACTTGTGTGACCGGTGTGTCCGGTTCCGGTAAATCCAGCCTGGTGGAGGAGGTCCTGAACAAGACCCTTCTGGGCAAGCTGAATCATGCCCGTACCCGACCCGGCGCTTGCCGCTGCATTGAGGGAATGGAACAGCTGGATAAAGTCATCAACATTGACCAAAGCCCCATCGGCAGAACCCCCCGGAGTAATCCGGCTACCTATACGGGTCTGTTTAATGACATTCGGGATCTGTTTGCATCCACCAACGACGCAAAGGTTCGGGGCTATGGGCCTGGTCGGTTCAGCTTCAATGTCAAGGGCGGCCGCTGCGAAGCCTGCAGCGGTGACGGTCTGGTGAAGATCGAGATGCATTTTCTGGCGGATGTGTATGTGCCCTGCGAGGTCTGTAAGGGCGCCCGGTACAACCGGGAGACCCTGGAGGTGCAGTATAAGGGAAAGAATATTTCCCAGGTGCTGGATATGACTGCGGAGGAGGCGGTGGAGTTCTTTGAGAACCTGCCAAAAATCCGCAGAAAGGTGCAGACCCTTGTGGAGGTTGGCTTGGGATATGTGAAACTGGGACAGTCCAGCACCACTCTCTCTGGCGGTGAAGCCCAGCGGGTGAAGCTGGCAACGGAACTGTCCCGGGTGTCTACCGGCAGGACTATTTATGTGCTGGATGAGCCTACCACCGGCCTGCACGCAGCAGATGTGCATAAGCTGATCGAGGTTTTGCAGCGGCTTGTGGATGCGGGCAATACGGTTTTGGTCATCGAGCATAATCTGGATGTGATCAAAACCGCGGACTATATCATCGACCTGGGCCCCGAGGGCGGTGACGGCGGCGGTCAAGTGGTAGCTGCCGGTACGCCGGAAGAGGTTGCCGCGGTGGCGGAAAGCTACACGGGGCAGTATCTGAAACGGTATTTATAAAAAACAGCCCGGTCTGCCTGGGCAGACCGGGTGAGATTAATTGATATCTTCTGCTTTGTAGAGGTCGTAGGGGAGACTGTCGGAAAGCTCCAGCAGTCGGTGATCCCTGCCGCCTGCATAGTCGATGCGGAAAACAGGGGAGGAAACACCGGGGTCTGCTTTCTTTCGGATGGCCATTGTCATGGTAATGCGGGTGCCGCAGTCCTTGGGGAACTCCAGCAGGACAGTACCACCGTGGATGGATGCAGCATCCCGTATGATCACCATGCCTAAACCGATACCCTGTTGGCAGCTTTCGATGCCCGGCTGACGCTGATATCGGGAGAATAGGCTGCCCCGCAGCTCGGGGGGGATGCCGTTGCCGGAATCCTGCACCGTCAGATACAGCATGTTGTTGCGACGGGTCAGTTTGGCGTCGATAGTGCCGCCTTTTGGCGTATATTTCAGCGCGTTGGAGAGGATATTATTCACAGCCCGCTCCAATTTTTCCGCATCTGCCTGAGAAAAAACAGGCTCGTGGAGATTTTGGAAGTGGAGATCGATCCCGGCGTGGTGAACGATTTCCCCGGTGGTGCGGAATATTTCTTCCAGATGGTTACAAATGTTGAGGATCTCCTGATGCCCGGTGTGTTCCTGGCTATAGCGGTAAGCATCAGACATATTGGTGACGATGCGCAGCATCTGGAACAGTCCCTTGTTGATCCGGGCGACCTGTTCCTGGGCGGAAGGATCGTCTGTGCCGGTTAAAGGAAACAGTTGGTCGGCCACAGTCATGATGGTGGAAAGAGGCTGGCGCAGCTGCTGCGCCGCAAGGGCCATTGCCTGGATCTCTGTGCGCTGGTCGTCCTCCAGAACGAACACATCATACTCGCCCATCCGGGTGACGGATGCACCCCAAAGCTTTTCTCCGGCGGATAGCGTCAGATACAGATAGCCATCCTGAAATTCCGGATATTCGACTGCGCCGGTGGCGAGGAGTTGGGAAATAGGTGTCCCTGGGGACAGCAAGTGCGTCTTTGCGGCTTGATTTACACAGACAATGGTATCGCCTTTTACACAGAATGCAGGGCACACCATCAAATTCAGCATCCCCAGTAGTGTCTCTATTTGTTCCATGATGTTCCTCCTCCTGGCATATCATGTGCAAAATTTGCGAAAACTTTCAAAAAGCAATTCGACAAAATTCGCCCCTATCTTATTCTACCAAAAAACCGAAAAATAGCAAGGAAAATCCCATTTGTGAGGTAAAAAATATGTCGATTCATGACGGGCACAGACAAAGACTGAAAAATCGGTTTTTGAAAGAGGGTCTGGATAACTTTGATCAGCTGCAGGTTTTGGAACTGCTGCTGTTCTACTGCATCCCTCGGCAGGACACAAATCCCATCGCCCATAGTCTGCTGGATCACTTCGGCAGCTTGGCGCAGGTGCTGGAAGCGCCCGCAGCGGAACTGAAGAAAGTTCCGGGAGTGGGGGACAGTGTGGCTACATTCCTGTCGCTGGTGTCTGCGGCGGAGCGTTATCACCGGGTAAGCCGGATCGCTTCGACGGACATTCTGACCAGCATTGAAGCCTGCGGTGATTATTTGGTCCCCAGATTCCACAGAAGACGCAACGAAACGGTGTTTATGCTGTGTCTGGATGCCAAATGCAAAGTGCTGTGCTGCAAGGAAGTGGGCGAGGGCAGCGTAAATTCTGCTGCTGTTCCTATTCGCAGGATCGTGGAAATGGCGCTGGGCGCTAACGCCACCAGCGTGGTGCTTGCCCATAACCACCCCAGCGGCGTGGCGCTGCCGTCAGATGAGGATGTCCATACCACCCGGCGCTTGGCTATGGCCTTGAGCGCCGTGGAGATCACGCTGATAGACCACATCATCGTGGCGGACGGTGATTATGTATCGCTGTGTCAGTCCGGCTACTATCATCCGGACGGATGTCAGATTCAATACTGAGAGGAGTAACTATGGATCAGTTTCGTTTGGTGTCGGATTACAGACCATCCGGCGACCAGCCGGCGGCCATCGAGGGTCTGGTCAGTGGCGTTAACTGGGGACTGCGGGAGCAGACCCTGCTGGGCGTTACCGGCTCGGGAAAGACCTTTACCATGGCGTCGGTGATCGAAAAACTGAATAGACCTACTCTGGTGCTTGCCCATAACAAGACTTTGGCGGCCCAGCTGTGCAGCGAGTTCCGGGAGTTTTTCCCCAACAATGCGGTGGAGTATTTCGTTTCCTATTACGACTACTATCAGCCGGAAGCTTATATTGCACATACGGATACCTATATTGAAAAGGATGCCTCTGTCAACGAGGAGATCGACCGGCTTCGCCACAGCGCCACATCTGCGCTGTTTGAGCGGCGGGATGTGATCGTGGTGTCCTCGGTCAGCTGCCTGTATGGCTTGGGTGATCCCATTGACTATAAGAGCATGGTGATTTCCCTGCGGGTGGGCAATGAATATCCCTTGGATACTGTCCTGCGAAAGCTGACGGAGATCCGGTATGAGCGTAACGATCTGGACTTTTCCAGAAACAAGTTCCGTCTTAGGGGAGATACTCTGGAGATTTACCCGGCTTACTGGTCCGGAAGAGCTATCCGGATCGAGTTTTTCGGCGATGAGATCGACCGCATCAGTGAGATTAACGCCGTTACCGGTGTGGCAGAGCGCTACCTCGATCATGTTGCCATCTATCCTGCCAGCCATTATGTGGCATCCCGGGAGAAGCTGGAGCGGGCCATGGCGGAGATCCGTCGGGAGTGTGATGAGCAGGTGGCTTGGTTCCGCGCCCATGACAAGCTTCTGGAGGCCCAGAGGATCGCCCAGCGGACAGCCTATGATCTGGAGATGCTCACAGAGATCGGCTTCTGCAACGGCATTGAGAACTATTCCCGGGTGATCCAGGGCAGAGCGCCGGGAACACCGCCCACGACCTTGCTGGACTACTTCCCGGAGGATTACCTCCTGTTCATTGACGAAAGCCATGTGACCCTGCCTCAGACCAGAGCCATGTATGCCGGTGACCGAAGCCGCAAGGATGCCCTGGTGAACTACGGCTTCCGGCTTCCCTCGGCTTACGATAACCGACCGCTGAATTTCACGGAATTTGACAGCAAGATCAATCAGGTGATCTATGTTTCCGCGACTCCTGCGGAATATGAGCGCACCCGCTCCGGTCAAACGGTGGAGCA
The DNA here is from genome assembly GCA_045579165.1 of Faecousia sp. Taxonomy (GTDB): domain Bacteria; phylum Bacillota; class Clostridia; order Oscillospirales; family Oscillospiraceae; genus Faecousia. Next base: position 177 of record JAZNLP010000074.1, on the reverse strand, counting down.
GGTAATTCGGCCTACAGGCCTTTTGGATCCCATTGTGGAAGTGCGGCCTATTGAGGGACAGATCGACGATCTGATCGGCCAGATCAATTTGAGGACTGCCAGAAATGAGCGGGTGCTGGTGACCACGCTGACCAAGAAGATGGCAGAGGATCTGACCGCCTATCTGCAAAAGGCGGG